>CAZGRY010000193.1:0-1532 GCA_964528105.1 uncultured Dehalogenimonas sp. | reverse complement strand
TAAAAGTGTAACCTATGTGTTCGGATAAAAGTGTTACCTATGTGCGGACTGTACACAAGGCGGGCGACGAATAAGAGATTGCTTCCCTTCCCAGGCTCCCGATATTCATCGGGACGAGTCAGGACAAGCGGCGGAGCCTCGTAAAGACGACGGAGAAAAACGGTCGGCGTTTTTATTGTCGAGTCGTAAAAAAATGATTGCCTCCCTGACAGTGCCGGTATATAATCAGTGACCACTAAAATAAAAGGGCGCGCTACGCGCTCCCTACCGAACCGGAGGACACCCATATGCGCCTATCCTGCCTGCAAGAGAACCTTTCCAAGGGGCTGGCCATCGTCGGCCGGGCCGCCGCCTCCCGCTCCACCCTGCCCATCACCAACAACGTGCTGCTCGTGACCGACGAGGGGCGGCTGAAGCTGTCCGCCACCAACCTAGAGATGGCGGTGTCCTGCTGGATCGGGGCCAAGGTCGAGGAGGAAGGCGCCACCACGGTGCCGGCCAAGCTGATCACCGATTTCATCGCCTCACTCCCTAACGATAAGATCGAGATGTCCCTTTCGGCCAAGAAGACGTTGACGTTAAAATGCCGCCGCTTCGAGGCGCGGATGACCGGCGTCGACGCCAAGGACTTCCCGCCCATCCCGAAGGTCGAGGCCGGCGTCTCGGTCAAGGTAGACGTCGCCGAGTTCAAGAGGGGCGTGGCGCGGGTCGTCTTCGCCGCGGCCACCGATGAGAGCCGCCCGGTACTGACGGGCATCAACGCCGAGTTCGACGGCGGGGTGCTGACCCTGGCCGCCGCCGACGGCTTCCGCCTGGCGGTCTACAAGATGGCCCTGTCCGAGCCCGCCGCCCAGAAGGTCAAGGCCATCATCCCGGCCAAGACGCTGTCCGAGGTATCGCGCCTGATCACCGACGGCGACGAGGGTATCGGCATCACCGTCGATTCCCAGAAGAGCCAGATCCTGTTCAAATTGAAGAACGTCGAGCTGGTGTCCCAGCTGCTGCAGGGCTCCTTCCCGCAGTACAACCAGATCATCCCGCAGTCCCACACCACCCGCGCCGTCATCGAGGTGCCACAGTTCCAGATGGCCGCCCGCACCGCCCAGATCTTCGCCCGCGACGGCGGAGGCATCGTGCGCCTGATCATGACCCCCGGCGGCAAGGCCCCGGGCCGGCTGTCCATCACCGCCCGCTCCGAGGAGATCGGCGAGGACCAGGCCGAGCTGGACGCCGCGGTCTCCGGTGAGGAAGCCAAGATCGCCTTCAACGGCAAATACCTGCTGGACGTGCTGAACGTGCTGTCAGAGGACCAGGTAGCCCTGGAGGTCACCGGGCCGTCTTCCCCTGGAGTGTTAAGACCAGTCGGAACGGATAATTATGTCCACGTGGTCATGCCCATGTTCGTCCAATGGTGAGTAGCTTTAGCTGAAGCTAATTCAGATTCAGAGGGTGTTGTCTCCAAGGGGATGACACCCTCTTGTTGTCAATCAGCGAAATGGGACACTTTTTGAACCGGAGACTTTTGGCCTAAG
>CAZGRY010000192.1:800-1537 GCA_964528105.1 uncultured Dehalogenimonas sp. | reverse complement strand
TATGCGCCCGCTGCTCCTGGTCTTCCAGCCGGCCTGTTTGGCTGGTGGTGAAGAAGTAAGAAACCGCAACTATCGCCAACATGAAGCCGAACAGCGCCAGGGAGATGAAAAACTGCGTTCGGATCTTCATATCATCGTTTCTCCCTTTCGCAAAGGGAGACTAAGAGGGATTTGGTTGGTTTTTCCCTTTCGCAAACAGCCCGTCCTGAGTCCTTCGCCACAAGGATCGCAGGCGGGATGAGGGTGTTTGCCATCACCGGATAATCCTCACCGCGTCCGGGTTGATCTTTTTCAGGGTGTCTTCATGGATATAGTCCAGGAAATCGGGCACTGTGGTGGCGTTGGTCAGCTTGTGGAGATCATCCACCGCGCTTCGTCCTCCATGGCGCTGACCAGCGACTGGTCCAGGGTCGGGGAGAACAGGTTATGGGACCAGATACGGGCGATATCCGTATCTGAAAGTGCCAATTTTTGCTTTAGGATGCTCCTGGCATCGTCGGGATTATGCGCTGCGTAGTCCGCCGCTGCCGCCAGGGCTTTTACAAAACGCTCGACGGCTCCTGCTTGCGCTGTTAACAGTTCGCTTTGACACAGGATCAACTGTTGGGTGAACTGGCTGGACTGCGCCGGCCATGATATGCCGTTGGCGCCCAGGCGGCCGAGGGCTTCATCAATATAAGGCGGTACCAGGATGACCGCGTCGATATCGCCGTTGGCCAATGCGGTGATTGATTGCG
>CAZGRY010000192.1:0-790 GCA_964528105.1 uncultured Dehalogenimonas sp. | reverse complement strand
TGACATTCTCCAGAGCAACGGCGTTGGAAGGTATGCCGTTCAGCTCCAAAAGCCGCGTCAGGTAAAACTCCTGCTGGGTGCCGCGGATGACGCCGAATTTTTTACCGCGGAGGTCGGCTACGCTACCGATGCCCCGGTCGCGGCGGGCGACGACCGACATGTAGTTAACCTTGTCGATGGCGCCGATGATCCTGAAGTCTTCGCCGGCGAAGATGCGGCCGGCGGCCGCGTATTCACCGGTCGGGCCGGCAATATCAACATCGCCTTTCAACATGCCGTTTGCCGCCGCCAGGCCGGTTTCGTAGTAGGTATACTGGATCTCGATCCGGTTGTCGGCAAAGAAGCCGCGTTCTTCGGCAATGATGATAAGCGCCGAGGTCTCCAGTTGCAGGGTGCCGAGCCGGAGCGTATCCGGCGTGTTGCCGGTGCACGCCCCTGCGCCCAGGCCGGTCGCAAGGACAGCGAGGGCAGTTCCCGCGGCCAGGAAATTTCGTTTCATGCCCACCTCAAGGAATAATAACAATGAATAATTATACATATCTTTCTGTTATTCCTCATAATCCGGGCCGTTTTATTACCGGCTTGAGCCGCCTTTCAGGCACGGGCGGGTGATGAACGATATGGCGTAAAAATATCTCACCAAAAACGACACGGGACGCTTGACAGAACAGGGAACTATTGTGCTATGATAGCTGACCAGCACAAGTATTCTAAAAGCGATGATTGACGCGACGGTAAATAGAGTGGCGGGAGATGATGAAGACGGCATGAAGAAGAATTTGATCGCGGT
>CAZGRY010000191.1:844-1538 GCA_964528105.1 uncultured Dehalogenimonas sp. | reverse complement strand
CGGTACTTCGTGAACGCCGCGGGCGTCGGCTTTGACGCCGAGGCCACCGAAGCCCGCCGCAAACTGCCCAAGTTTTTCAAAGGTCCCATTTCGTATTTGATAGGCGTCGGCGGCACGCTGTTCGGCTACCGCAACAAGCCCATCACGAAACAACTCGATGCGGCCGACGAGACCCTGGCCAAAACGCTCTCGGTCATCGTGGCTAACGGAATGTATTTCGGCGGAGGCATGAAGGTGGCGCCGGGCGCTGAGCTGGGCGACCAGCTTTTCGATGTGCTTACCATCGGCGATATCGGCAAGTTCGAGCTGATGCAGGCCTTCCCGCGGGTGTACAAGGGCACCCACATCACCCATCCCAAGGTCAAGGTGCAGCGGGCCGCCACGGTCAACCTTTCCTCAGTGGAGCGGCTGCTGCTCCAGGCCGACGGGGAGATCATCGGGGAGGGGGCGTTCCGCTTCTCGCTGCTGCCCGGGGCGCTGAGCGTGATTGTGTAGTGTTAAGGTGTTCAACGATTATCTAATATGAAGAATAGAAACGTAAAATTGCTGGTAATCTCAGGTTCTCTATTTCTCCTTTTTGCAATTGTGTTTATAAGCTACTGGGCTATTAAGAACAGTTTGGGTTCCAACTGGGCATTATCTAACCTCGCGATACTCATCCCAATAACGGTGGCGATATTTTGGGTCCCCGCAT
>CAZGRY010000191.1:0-834 GCA_964528105.1 uncultured Dehalogenimonas sp. | reverse complement strand
ATGGGACATTTGGTTTCAAAATCCTACGACTGAAAATGGGGAGCTGAAAATCACGCTCGAAAACCTAGGAGAGACAAGATTCGGGTTCAATCGTGTAGCATTGGTCGCGCGAAAGGGATCTGAAACAAATACTCAGAAAAAGTTCGACCTTTGGGAAGGGGGTATCTTCACCCAGGGAGCGGATTTCGCAAAGCAGCACATTAACGGAGGTTGTGTCTTGGAAGCTGGCATGCCTATTGATTTATTTATACGAGATGCAGCTGTTAGCGATTGTCTAAAACAAATCAGAGAGCCCTATGATGATATTCAAATTTGCCTCTATTATCATGGGTCCGAACAGGAGACGTTTTCTGTCCCCATTTCGCGCGATCTGATGCGTAAGTATAAACCTTTATAGCCTATCTAGATGTCACCCGGTCTCGGTGTGGTCGTTGTTACCACACCCCTTTCACCGCCGCTTCAATCCTCTTCAACGACTCTTCCAACGTAACCCGTGGGCAGGCGATGTTCATTCTCATGAATCCCTCGCCGCCGGGACCGAACCGCCAGCCATCATCCAAACCCACCCCTACCCCGCAGAAGAATTCTCGCAATTGCTTTTTATCCAGCCCTAAGCCGCGGCAGTCCAGCCATGCCAAATAAGTGCCCTGCGGCCGGATTACCTTGATTTTCGGGATGCGGCGCTGGAAAAAATCGGTCAGGAAATCGAGGTTGCCTTGCAGGTAGGCGAGCAACTGTTGCAGCCACTCGTCGCCGCGGCGGAAGGCGGCCTCCAGGGCGGCTAAAGCCATGACATAGGGCTGGGGCATAATGGCGATGCGGGCGGACTGGAAG
>CAZGRY010000190.1:0-1568 GCA_964528105.1 uncultured Dehalogenimonas sp. | reverse complement strand
CGCGGGCGGGTGAAATGCCATAGGTTGCGGCGATTTCCTTGACCATACAGCCCTGTGCCGTGGCGAGCAAAATGTCCACGCTCCGCTCGTCCATGGACCGGGTCAGATCACCCCAATCCATTTTACGGGCGGCCAGGGTGCCTGGGTCCTCGTCCCGGTGGGCAAGAACATCGTGAAGCGTCACCTCATCGGTTTCGGTTTCATTCGTGACCAAAGCGGCATCCATCGATTCCACGATCGAGTTACCCTGGATTTGGCAGGCTGGGGACAGCACCCCGGTTTGAGACGCGCTGGTCGACCGCCGGCCGACTTTGGAAGATTGCGCGGCATAAAAAGCAACACTGGCGGCATACAGCGGCTTCCCGGCGCGTTCGGCGTGATCGAGCATTTGGGCGGCCATGGCCGTACAATCGGCCGCCAGCTCTTCGTGATCCTCGGAACCGACCGGCTTGACGGAGCCTCGGCCGACCGCTGCGAGAATCCTTGGAACGATTTCGTCGACGAGAAGCAGACCTGCTTCAGGGCTCATAGGAACTCCATTCGTTGTGATAGGAGGCCCCGTACAGGTCGATAGACCCGCCAGCGGCCACCAGGTTGTGCTGAACTTGGCAGCCGAAGGCGGCTGAAGATTGACGGACAAAAATTACAAGCGTCGTGCTATTTCGACGCGGAAGTACCGGTCGTGGGGCCGAGTTGACCTTTCGGTTGTTGACTTGAAATGGGGTATTGACGGTCGGCCGCCAAACCATCACTATTCCCGGCGTGACGGGTGTATTTATCGGCCTTTGAGGGCAGCACAGCCGTAACGTTGGGCATTACAGGAGAGATCATGACTGACGAAGGCCTTGTCTACCAGTGTATCGGGGAGTTCGCCGTATCGTTTCAGTGGCTTGAGAACAAGCTTCGCGAGATTGGTTGGTTCATCATGGATCCTGACCACAAGGACTGTCCGCCCAAAGGACTCCGAAAACTTACAAATGAAAAGTTAATCGACAAGGTGCATGAACTGTTCCTGCAAGCACTACCGCAATGCAGGCTCGAACAAGAGCTAGAAGCCGATTTCAAGACCTCTTTTACGGCATGCGCCAAAGCATTACATCAACTGAGACATGAAAGGAATCGAATCCTGCACTCCGCATTCATCGAGCTCAAGGCTGGCGGTGAAGTTGCAGGTCTGATGCGCTCGAATCCACGAGTCACAATAGACGAAGAGACCGGCAGTGTTCTTTACGATCAGGAGATACTGAAACCTGAGTCATTCGCTAATGAAATGCGGAGGATGGGCGAAGCAGCAATGTTCCTGAACCAAGCTTATATACAGCTCATTCACCGCTTCCCACACGGTGATAACCCGCCCGTTTCGCATCACGGTTCCACCGAACGGTCACGGTAACGTCGCGGACCTCGGAGACAACGCAAAAAAAACGCGAGCGCGATGGCAACAGCGGCCAAGAAATGACCGATCAAGGGGATCAGGGAGAGCAGGAACGCCCCCAGGAAACCCAGGAGCAGACATTCGGAAAAGCGCGGGTGGCGCCGAATCAGGGAGAGGGTGTGATTTGTCAGCC
>CAZGRY010000189.1:0-1603 GCA_964528105.1 uncultured Dehalogenimonas sp. | reverse complement strand
GGGCCTGCGCACGCTGGGCTCCGGTTTCTGGGGGTCATGGTCTCATGGTACGCCTGGTTCAAGTGGCGGAAAATGCGAACGGCCCGCCAGACGGTTGGGGACGCCCGGGCGCCTCGCCGATCGCGGACACTCTGCGGCGATTGATGAACGCTTCCAAGTCCTGAATGCGGAACCGGATGGTCCGGTATCCGAGTTTGACGAACGCCAGGTGTTTCTGCCGGCGAAGATCACGCACCTCATCGAGACTCACATTCAGGTATGCCGCCGTCTCGGCCGTCGTAAGGAACGGGGTCACAGGCCACCATCCTTCTCAAGTCCGGGCCAGAGAGCGACCGGGGTGGTACCCAATACCTCAGCGATCCTGTGTGCGGTGTCGTCTTTCGGGTCGCGGCGCCTACAGACGAGGGCCGAGATCGTCACCGGGCTGAGGCCCGTTCGTGCAGCCAAGCCAACGCCGTCCAATCCCGCCGCCGCCATGGCCGCCAGTAGGCGGCCGTTCCTGATTCTGCCAGTTTTCATGTTCACCCTTGTGTTGGGGGGCCCATTGCCCCCGTTATACAAGGGTGGAAATCAACGAAAGACATTAGCGAGATGGCGGTCAGCCAGCCAGTGCGGCGATAGGCAGAGGGATCACGGCGGGTGGCGCCGGCCGGATGCTCCAGAAGCGCTCGGCATCTTCCGGCGTCACGAGGTCGAGATAGTGCCCATAAAGGACATCGGCCTTGTCGGCATGCCCCATCTCGATCACGAGCCGCTTCATGTCCTGGTACTTGGCGAGGTGACAGCTCGCCATGGTGTGGCGCATGCCGTTGTGGACCCACTTGACGTCAGCGGCCTTGATGATCTTGGCCACGGCACGGCGATAGGTGACAAACGGCACGGCTACGCGGCCCGAGGCGGCCCGATACGGCAGCAACCATTCAACCAGGTTGTCACTCATGGTGACGAAGCGCTGGCGGCGTTTCTTGGCAACAGCCGGGATGACCTTGATCCGGCGGCTTTCGAAATTGATGCAGTTCCAGTCAATCGCCTCGGTCTCGGACGTTCGAAGCCCGGCCCAGAAACCGAGGGCCAGCATAGGCACGATGCGGGGGCCGAGTTTGGCTGCTGCTTCCATGATCTTCTCGACATCGCCGACAGAGAACACTTCGGCCATGTGTTCGTCCATGGCCGGGCGTTCGATGGCTTCGGATGTGGCGGGGTTCTGTTCGATCAGTTTCTGCCGGATGGCGTAGTTGAAGAAGCCCGTCAGAACGGTCAGGTAGTTGATCTGAGTCCGGCCGGTATACTTGCACTGTTTCAGCCAGGCCTCGATCTCAGCCGTCGTGATGGTGTGAATGTGGCGGGTCCCGAACGAACGGGAGAAGATCTTGATGCGGTTATCGATGTCGCGGACATAGCGGGCGCGCTTGCCCTTCGCGCGTTTGGCGCCCAGATACTCGGTCAGCAGTTCATCGACGGTCTTGACGCCGCCAACGGGTTTGTGGTGGCTGAGCCAGAAGGCGACGGCCGCCGACACCGGGGTGCCGTCCAAAACCGCCTTGGCGGCCACGTATTCCTGGATCACGGCGGTCAGGGAGGGCGCTTGAGAGGCGAGGATATC
>CAZGRY010000188.1:0-1604 GCA_964528105.1 uncultured Dehalogenimonas sp. | reverse complement strand
TCCGGTGTAATATCTACGAACGGATTATATTTTATGGAAAGGGGATTACCTTGTTCAAGAAGACACTTATCCTGCTCTTGTCACTGGTAATGGTTTTCACTTTCGCCGGCTGTAAAGACGACGGCGGCACCACCCAGACCACCAGCCCCACCACCACCCCGGCCGACATCAACCCCGGCGAGTGCACGGACCCGACCCGCGCCCTGCCCGGCACCGGCAGGTCGCCCGGCGACAGCATTAAACTGGCCGTGGACCAGACCAACTCTGCCGGCGGCATCAACGGCGCCCAGGTCAAACTCTTCGTAGAGGACGGCAAGACCGATCCAACCGCTGGATTTGAAGCCATCAAGAAGCTTGTGACACTTAACGGCTGTAAGGTCATCATCGGCCCCATGATTTCCGGTGCTGTACTCGCCGCCGGCCAGTGGGCAGCCGATAACAAAGCTTTGCTGATCTCGCCTTCGGCCACCTCCCCGGCCATCACCAACCAGGCCTGGCGGCAGTATTTCATCCGCACCGCCCCTTCCGATACCCTCCAGGGTAAGGCCATGGCCCAACTCATCATCGACGCCGGCTACAAGAACGTCGCCATCGTCGTCCAGAACACCCAGTACGGCGTCGGGATCGCCGACACCGTAACAACCCTGTTGGCCGGCAAGGCCACTATCGTATCTACCATCAAATATGATGCTACCAAACTCGACTACCTGTCCGACCTCCAGGCGGTCAAGGCCAAGAACCCGGATGTGGTCGTCCACGCCGGTTACGAAGATGATGCGGTCATCATCTTCAAGCAAGCCGCCCAGGTCGGCCTCGATTCCGCCAAATGGATCACCTCCGAAGGCGTCAAAGCCGACAAGACCCTGGCCGACGCCCAGGCAGCCGCCTTCATGGCCAAGGTCGTCACCGGCACCAACCCGGTCGCCCCGGCCGGCAACGCCCTGGCCACCACCTTTGCCACCCAGTTCAAGGCCAAGTACAACCGCGACCCCGGCACCTATAATGACACGGTGTACGATGCCACCAAGCTCGCCCTGGCCGCCTTCGCCAACGTCGGCGCCACCGATGCCGCCAAGGTCTCAACCGAGATGCTGCGCCTAGGCAAGAACTACGCCGGCGTTTCCGGCTCGATCACCTTCGATCAGTACGGCGACCGCACCAGCGCCACCTTCGAGCAGTGGAAGGTCGTCCAGAGCGGCACCACCTACAAGTACGAGCAGGTCAAGCTCATCAACTCGTAACCCTTTAAACACAGTCAGGTTTTTCGAGGGGCGCTCAATTGAGCGCCCCTCGCCTTTTATCTCAATTCGAGCAGCTTGGAGACCTTATCGTGTCCAATCGAACACCATAGCTGATAGCTGAAAACTCTTATGCTATAATGAACCCTCAGTGGAGGCGGATAGGCTCTGGTGGGCCTCGCGGTCTTCAAAACCGTAGGCGGCGGCGCAAACTGCCGCGGGGGGTTCGATTCCCTTCCCCTCCGCCATTTCGTCCCCGATTTCAGCCTGAAAGGGGGTGAGCCGCATGAGCGATAAGCGCCTGACCGAATACTCCGCGTACTCCGGCTGAGCGGCCAAGATAGGTCCGGGTGACCTAGCTAAAGC
>CAZGRY010000187.1:0-1612 GCA_964528105.1 uncultured Dehalogenimonas sp. | reverse complement strand
GGCTTGCTGCTCCGCTTCAAGTGCCTGGCACTCCCGGCACCGGGAAGCATGCAACCGCCGCGACAGCCCAAAGCCAACGATGTTGACAAAGCCGAAGGCAGGGATGATGGTATAAAGCTGCGGGTGCAGCGAAGCATCCTTAGTTGCCAATAAGACAAAGATATCTCCCAGCATGATAAACAGCCCGAGAATGGCCTGGTTGGCCAACTTGGTGGGCACTGCCAGGTATATCGCCGAAACCGCCGCCAGATCGATAAGAAGGTAACTGATATAGTCTGATGGTCTGTTAGCGTTGATGAGCAGAATGGAGGTGATAGTGGCAAAAAAGGCACCGAACATAACCAGGTCGAAGACCCGGAAATCGGTGATCTTCCGCAGAAAGCGGACGATATAGAACCCAACGGCGATTATGCTTAACCGTAGAGCCGCCATAAGGTAAAAAGTTACAGAGATGCCGTAGAACTGGAAATCACGAAATACGAACAGCCCGGTGATCCCTAGAAACACCGCTATGCTGACTGACGCCAGCCGGATGTCTTCTTTAAGATATCGGGGCCGGTATTTATCCTCAGGAACCCTGGGTAGCCCAAATATGGTAAGTCCTGAGTTCAGACTGCACCTCGTTTCGTTCCGGGCATTTTAGCATGTCGAATAAATGCACACAAAATACCTTTTATAACCCTTTTCGGGATATGCCGTAGATATTAGCAACGGCAACGGAAACACCCTATAATTAACTCATCAATCCAGGAGGTAGCCCCTTGGCCGATAAAGAAGAACGCGTGATGATCTTCATCGATGGTTCCAATATGTACCACTCCTTGAAAGCCTATTTCCACCGCACCGACATAGACCTGGGCAAGTTCTGTGAAAAACTGGTCAACAAGCGCAAGCTGGTGCGAGTTTATTACTACAACGCTGAAGTCGGCCAGCCTCAGGAGCCGGAACGCTACAAGGACCAGAGGGCATTTTTCGACAGTGTCGAGGCCATCCCCTACACCGAACTGCGGCTGGGCCGCCTGGTCTATACCGCCGCCTGGCCGAACACCCCACCTTATGAAAAGGGCGTCGACGTCATGCTGGCCACCGACATGCTGACCCACTGTTTCAAAAACAATTACGATACTGCCATCCTGGTGGCCGGAGACGCCGATTTCGTCGGCGCGCTCCAGGCCGTCAAGGATAACGGCAAGCATGTTGAGGCCGCCCTGTTCGGCGAGGAACGCACCTCGGTGCCGCTGCGCAAGGTCGCCGATGTGGTCCACATCATCGACGGCAACCTGATGCGCGGCTGCTGGAAAGCGCCGCCGCCGCCACCACAGGTCCGCCCCCAGCGCCAGTTCAAACAGCACCGTCCGCAGCAGCAACAGCAACCTCAACCGGCGCAACCACAGCCGCCGGTGCAGCAGCCTCAGCAGGTACAACCGCTGCCGCAGCCACCGGTGCAACAGCCGCAGATGCCCCAGCAGCAGGCTCCGGCATCCCAACCCGCTCCGCCGCCGGCTCCCCCGGTTCATGTCGACCTGTCCCGCTTCATCCCGAGGCCGGGCGAGGTGGTGATCAGGGAACTGCCGCAGTTCCAACCCAAGCCGTTCAACCCCAATGGTCTGGA
>CAZGRY010000186.1:0-1629 GCA_964528105.1 uncultured Dehalogenimonas sp. | reverse complement strand
ATCTTCATGTCGGAGATGGCGCCGCGGCTGATGGCGGCGGCTCTAAAGCTGGCCGTGCCGCTCAAGGTGGACATGAAGTACGGCGCCAACTGGGGAGCAATGGAATAGCCCCGTGGTTCCAGAGACGTCACCACAGGTGCGTTCCTTTCCCGTCGCCCCGTATCTCTTAATCCTCCTCGCCTTCACGTTGCTGGCTGGTTATTTGGCTGATTTCCCGACGCCGCCTTTGGACCGGGCGATTTTCGAAGCTATCCACGGCATTCAATCCCCTGTCCTCGATCCGGTGATGCGTTCGATTTCCTACCTGGGTGAAACCCTGCCCGCGTTTATCATAACCGTGGTGGCGGTCGTGGCTTTTTGGGTCAAGGGGTTCAGGCGCGAGGCCTTGTGGCTGGCGATATGCCTGGCGGTGGTGTGGCTGGCGGCGTCGGTTATAAAAGGGATTATCGACCGCGCCCGTCCCGACGGTGGAGACTTCAGCTTCGTTTCCGGGCACACCTCGTACTTTACCGCGTTCTCCGGATACCTTTTTTTCACACTCAAGAGGACGATGGCCGATCGCCGGTGGCTTGTCGCCGGCCGGGTTGCACTTGTCGTCTTTATCGCTTTAATGGGGTTCTCCCGCATCTATCTCGGGGATCACTGGCCGACGGACGTACTCGGGGGCTTTATGTTGGGGGTGCTGGTACTGGTCCCGGTGTTGTGGCGGGTTGATAATACGACGAGAATTACGACATAATCGAGCTATTGAATCCTGTTGTTCATGGTTCGACAAGCTCACCACGAACGGAACGGGAATGACAAGGGGAGAGATGCCTGAATTACCCGAAGTAGAAACGGTAACCAACGAGATACGGCCATACGTCGTCGACCGGCGCATCAAGGATGTCGAGGTTTACTGGCCGGGTACGGTTAAGGGCAACACCGTCGCGGAGTTCGTGATCGGGCTCAAAGGACAGACGGTCACCGGAGTCTCGCGGCGGGGCAAGTTCATCGTGTGGGAGCTTTCAGGCGGCAGGCGGATGCTAACTCACCTCAAAATGACCGGAGCACTCATTGCGCAGGAAGCCAACGTGCAGCCGCCTCCCTACAACCGCGTTGAAATCACGCTCGAAAACGGGTTGAAGGTCTATTTCCGAGATCCCAGGAAGTTCGGCCGGATGAGAATCATCGATACCGATAATGCGTTCGATGAACTCGGCCCGGAACCGCTCGAACCGGAGTTTACCGCCGAAGTCCTCGAATCCATCTTGAAAAAGCGCAAGAGCCCGATCAAGCCGACGCTCCTCGATCAGACGCTCATTGCGGGCATCGGCAACATGTACGCCGACGAGGCGCTTTTCGAGGCCAAAATCCATACGCTACGGGCGGCGGACAGCCTGTCACAGGCAGAGTACCGGAAGCTGTATAAAGCCATCCAGCATGTCCTCAATGCCGCCATCGAGAGCAAAGGCGCGAGCATCTCAAATTATGTAAGACCGGGCGGGGAATTGGGGCACGCTCATTTTGCGTTCAAAGTGGCGCATCGGCGGGGAGAGAACTGCCCGCGTTGCGGGGCGGCGCTGGAGAGGATCGTGGTCCGGGGGAGGGGGACGTATCTTTGTCCCAAGTGCCAGCCCAGCCCCAAGT
>CAZGRY010000185.1:0-1629 GCA_964528105.1 uncultured Dehalogenimonas sp. | reverse complement strand
CCGCCCGTTTGCATCGAAAAATCAGTACCGTCCTGAAAGCCCTAGTGGGAGTGCGCGCTAGTCTCGTCGTGAGGCGTCAGGGGGCAGGCGCCCGGCTCCAGGGTGCATAACAGCCCGCCGGGCGCGCAGGATTGGCATTCCATCTGCAGGGTGGTATGGGTGATGCCGTAATGCCCGGCCAGCAGTTTTTCCACCTGGCCGCGGACCTGGGCCGTCTCCGAGGTCAGCCGGTCTTCAATGACGATATGGGATGACAGGGCGTGCAGGTTGGGCGTCAGGCTCCAGACGTGCAAGTCGTGGACTTCCTTAACACCGGGTACGGCGCGGATTGCGTCGGCAAGCTCGGTAAGGCGGATATGGGCCGGAGTTGATTCCAGGAGCACCGCCACCCCTTCTGACAGGATGCCCCAGGCCGAGGCGGCGATAATCAGGCCGATGATTATTGATACGACAGCATCAGCGACGGCCAGCCCGGTGGCCATGATGATCAGGGCGCCGATGATGACGCCGACCGAGGCCAGGGCATCGCCCAGGACGTGCCAGAAGGCGCTCCTGACGTTGATGCTATCCTTCTGCGCCTCGCGCAGCCAGAAGGCGACCACCAGGTTGGCGATGAGGCCGAGGCTGGCTACGGCCAGCATTACCGGGCTGTTGACCTCAGGCGGTGACTGGAGGCGCTGGACGGCCTCGAAGAAGATGAAGGCGGCGATGCCGAAAATAGCCACGGCGTTGACGATAGCCACCATGACGCCGATACGGTGGTAGCCGAAAGTCATCCTGTGGGACGGCGGCCGCTGCGCCTGGCGCAGGGCGTAGGCGGAAAGAGAAAGGGCTACGATGTCGGCGAAGACGTGGCCGGCGTCGGATAAAAGCGCCAGGGAATTGGAGATGAGCCCGCCGGTCACCTCGGCGATGAAGATGACGCTCGACAGGATGATGCCGAGCGTCAGCCTGGAGCCGGCGGCGGCGTGGGCGTGTCCGTGGTGGTGCATTCGTTCGTTTTGTAATGGTTGTCTTTTGTGCTGTATTCCTATTATCATATCAAGAAACGGCGCATTGTTTTAATCGGAAAAACGGAGGGACTATGCCTAGGCTGCCACTGGTCAACAACCACGAAAAATTCTACAACCTCATCCAGGCCGGGGCGGCCAACATGGTTCGCACCGCCGAGGCTTTGAGAGTACTGGTCAACGACTGGCGCGATGTACCGGATAAAGTCACCGAGATCGCCGAGCTGGAGCATGCCGGTGATTCCATAACGCATCAGATAGTTGCATTGGTTCACCGGTCTTTTATCACTCCTTTTGATCGTGAAGACATAGCGCGTTTAGCACACTCAATGGACGACGTCGTTGACTTCATCCATTCGGCGGCCGACTACATGCTGCTCTACCGGGTAAAAACACCAGGAATAAGGGTCAAAGAGCTGGCAGAGGTCATCCTGCTGGCGGCCAAGGAAGTGGCCGCGGCGGTCCCTAACCTACGGCGCAAGGCAGACCTCAGGAAGCTTTTGGAGCATTGCATCGAGATTAACAGGCTGGAGAACCAGGCAGATCAAGCTTACCGCGCCGCGCTGGTTGAGTTGTTTGAAGAGCATGAAATGGTAGATATCATCAAGTGGCGCGAAAT
>CAZGRY010000184.1:0-1669 GCA_964528105.1 uncultured Dehalogenimonas sp. | reverse complement strand
GCCCCACTTCATCTTGCGCTCCAGCGACAGGATGATGTCATCATCGCCCAGGTCACGCTTCTTGAGCGCGTTGGTGACGAAGCGGTACATGATCGGGGGACCGACGACGACGGCGACGGTTTTCCTGGGGTCGAACTGTATCTTGGGAATTAAAGTAGTGATGACGCCGACGTTGCCGGTCCAGGTGTCGTCGCCCTTGTCCACCGTCTCCATGAAAGTGACGTCCGGGGCTGCCGCCCACTGGGCCATCTCGTCGGCGAAGACGCGCTCTGAAGGCGAACGCGACCCGAACAGGAGGTTGATGTGGCCGTAGTTGGCACGCTTATCCAGGACATACTCAATGAGCGATCTGAGCGGGAAGATGCCGATACCGCCGGCGATTAAGAGCAGATCCTTGCCCTCCATCTGCTCCAACGGGAAGCCGTTGCCGAACGGACCGCGGATGCCTACTGCTTCGCCGGCCTCGAGCCTGTGCAGGGCGCCGGTGACGTTGCCGACATTTCTGACGGCGACCTCGAAGCTGTGGTCGCGCGTCGGCGAGGAGGTCAGCGAGATTGGCGATTCGCCGATACCGAAGACATAAACCTCGACGAACTGGCCGGGCCGGTGGCCGAGCTTGTGGCCGTCCTTGAGCTTGAACTCAAAGAGTTTCTCCCGGGCGCCGAGCGGGGTAACCTTGGTGACATTGGCCATGTGAGGCAGGTACAGATCCGGCTGCGGCCTAGTGTTGGTGATGGTTCGGCGCGCCTTCTCCTTGGCCGTCTCAGAGGCGGCAATGGCGTTGTAAGCCTCAAGCGGCGAGGCGATCTCGGCCAGGCAGGTCACGGCGCAGCGGCCGCAGCCGACGCAACCGAACTTGCCGTAGCGGTCAAGGATGTACTTGCCCTTGTGGTACATGCGGTGGCGGAAGCGGGAGACTTTGTCGCCGCGGAAGTTGGCGCCGGCGGCAACCTTAGAAAAGTCCACCAGCATGCAGCCGTCGGGCTTCCTAACCCGCTCACCGTCGACCATGTTCAGTGAAACGTCGTCCTGGACGTCGAAGCAGAAACAGGTGGGGCAGACCATGATGCAGGAGCCGCAGTTAAGACAGGCTTCAGAGCGGGCTTTCCAGTACGGGTTATCGTAATTCGTACTTAACAGATGCGGTATCTTTTCCCGGGGCATATCCAGGAACAGGCGGTATTTGGACAGCGCCTCTTCACGAACCTGTTTCTGCCGGGCGGTCTCTCCCACCGTAGGCTCCCGCACCTGGGCAAACTTGGCCAGCACCTCGGCGCCGGCCTCGGAACCCACAGTAACCATGTAGGAGGCATTGCCGATGTCGGTCAGGAGCAAGTCGAAACCTGAATCCACGGTGTAAGTGCCCATGCTGGGGGCGAAGGAGGTGGGCACGGGGGTCAGCACATCCACGCCGATGATCAAAGTGTTCTGGCGGCGGGCGGTGTAATTAGGATCAGGGTTATTGGCCATAAACACTTCATCGAGGAGGCTGATGGCGTTGATGTCATCCGGGTGAACGCCAATGAGGACGCGGGGGGTGGTATCGGTGACCGGGATGATCTCCGGGTTTTCGCCGCGCTTGTACCGGAGGATGCACTCGCAGGCGGGGATGAAGAAGGAGGTGGGCGGGTTGACGGTGACGTCGTAATCCAGCGCCAGGTCGTTAAAA
>CAZGRY010000183.1:0-1676 GCA_964528105.1 uncultured Dehalogenimonas sp. | reverse complement strand
GGATAAGCTGCCCCATGCCCTTTGACAACTCCTCGATCTTCTTGTGGCGATGGTCGTAAAGGTCAAATTTATTTAGCAGCGCCTCGGCCCGGGCGGCGGCCTTGGCCGGGTCGGCGCCCTTGAGCGAGGCCAGGTAGGCGATGGTATCCATGATCTTGAGTTTCCGGTAGAGCCCACGCTCCTCCGGCAGATAGCCGATGCAGTTTTTGGAGCCTTCACCCAAATGCTCGCCCATGATCAGGATATCGCCGCTGTCCGGTTTGATAATGTCCATCATCATCCGGATGGTGGTTGATTTCCCGGCGCCGTTGGGCCCAATGAGGGCAAAGACTTCACCGGTGTTCACCTCGAAGGAAACACCGTCGACCACCTTTTTTTCGCCGTAGATCTTGGTAATATTGGATAGTTTTACGGCCAGCATTTTTCTTAACCCGCCGTTCCTCATGGATTTCGGGAATAATAATACTTTATGATAACCGGGCGGCGCAGCGGCGGCAACACCCATGCTGCCAGTAAAAACCTGTACTTTAGACCAGTAGCCGAGGTGTCAACCTCGGCTACTGGAAAGAAACCTGAATTCAATGTGGGTGGGACTGTTATTCCTTCTTGGCCTCGGCGGCAGGAGCGGCGCCCTCGGCCGGGGCAGCTTCAGCAGCAGCGGCGGCAGGCGCGGCAATGACTTCCTCGGCCTTGATGCTGATCTCGCTGACCTTGGCCACCAGCTGGTCGGGCTCGGACAGCACCGTCACCTCAGGTTCAACCTTGATGTCGCGGATATGAATGGCATCGTGAAGTTCCAGAAGGACCGAAAGATCAACCGTAATACTGGCCGGCAAATTGCCGGGAAGGCTTTCAACCTCGATGTGGCCGATCGGATGGACCAAAATGCGGCCCTTAGTTTTAAGAGCCGGCGCATCGCCGACCAGCCGGAGCGGGATCTCGGCTTTGATGGGCTCATGCATATTGACCTGGTAAAAATCGACATGAAACAGGCCGCCGCCGACCGGGGTGCGCTGGACTTCGCGGATGAAGGCCATGCGCTGTTTCTTGCCCTCGGTCTGCAGGGCGACCAGGCGGGTGCTGCCGGCCAGGGCGACGACGCGCTCCAACTCGGCGGTGGTCGCCTGGAGGGTTTCGGAATCCAGGTTGTGGCCGAAGACGTGGCACGGCGTCACGCCAGCCCGGCGCAGGAAGCGGGTTTTCTTGCCGGTCACGGTTCGCGGCGAAAGCTTGATAATGATCTTATCCATGATGGTGTCTCCTTTGTGAAATCAACAAACAAATGTTAATTAAAACAGAATCGAGGGCGTTAAGTCAATATTCAAAGCTTTATGTCATATATGGAGTGGCAGTCGCCCGCGGACGGGGTTATAATAGCCCTCACTGTCCCGCGGAGGTTTTGATATCGTCGCCAACCGATCGGAATATTTTTCCTGCTTTTCGCACCTGGGCGGAGCCGTGGCCGCATGCATCGGCCTGGTCGCCCTGACCCTCCTTACCTGGGGGCGCTGGGACTTACTGGCTGTCAGCGTGGTCTACGGCCTCGCGGTAATCGCCCTTTTTGCCATGAGCGCCACCTACCACGCGCTCAAGAGGCGGGATAACGAGAAAACCGTTTGGCGCAAGCTCGATCATATCGCCATTTTCATCATGATCGCCGGCAGCTACACGCCGCT
>CAZGRY010000182.1:0-1681 GCA_964528105.1 uncultured Dehalogenimonas sp. | reverse complement strand
CGAGCGTGCATCTTTTGAGTGGAGATGCCCACCTCCGCCCCGCGGCCGAACTGAGCGCCGTCGGTGAAGCGGGTCGAGGCGTTGACGTAGACCGCGGCGGCATCCACCTCGTTCATAAAGCGTTCGGCATTGGTATAGCTCTCGGTGATGATGGCTTCGGAGTGGCCGTCGCCATAGGCGGCGATATGGTCGAGCGCCTCGTCCACCGAATCCACCACCTTAATCGCAGCGATGAGGGCCAGGTATTCCTTACCCCAGTCGTCCTCGACCGCCGGTACGAGCTTCAAGCCGGGTTGATCTTTGAGGATCGCAAGCGACCTCGGGTCGCAGTGGAGTTCAATGCTCGTCTTGGCTAGTTCAGCAGCAACTTTCGGCAGGTAAGCCGCCGCGATTTCCCTATGCACCAGTATCGTGTCGAGTGCGTTGCAGGCCGAGGGCTTTTGCACCTTGGCATTGTAGGCGATAGCCACCGCGTCGTCGATCTTGGCGGAGGCATCGATGAAAGTGTGGCAGACTCCGGCACCACCGGCAACCACTGGGATTGTGGAATTGTCCTTAATCGACTTGATAAGGCCAACCCCGCCGCGGGGGATGACCAGGTCGATGTGCTCGTTCATCTTCAATAGATGCGGTACCAGCGCGCGGTCGGTGTTGTCGATGAACTGGACGGTATTGGCGTCGATTCCGGCTTTTTCCAGTGCACCGATGATGATCTCGACAAGAGCCCGGTTGGAATTGATGGTCTCTTTGCCGCCGCGCAGGATGACCGCGCTACCCGCCTTCAGGCACAGGGCGGTGATGTCGATGGTGACGTTAGGCCGCGATTCGTAAATGGCGGCGATAACCCCCAGCGGCACTCGTTTCTTACCGATGACGAGGCCATTGGGCATGGTGCGCATATCGAAGATTTCACCGACAGGATCGGGCAGGGCGGCGACGCTACGGACGTCGGCGGCGATGAGATCAATCCGATAGTCACTCAAAACCAGGCGGTCGAGCATGGCCGGGCTCATCCCGGCCTTCTTGGCCTCGATCTGATCGATGGCATTGGCTTCGAGGATTTTTTCTTTTTGGGCTAGAAGGTCGGCAGCGAGATGTTCCAACGCAGCGTTCTTGGTTGGCGTGGCGGCATACGATAACTTACGGCTGGCCTGCCGGGCGCGGCGGCACTGCATCTCAAGTTCAACAACGGGATCCATGCCAATCACCTGCTAACAAGATACTGAATCAAAGTATAGTTGAAGGTATATCGGGAGGCAAGGTGGTTCAATGTACCCGGTGGCCCGTGATCTGGTTTAAGCCACTCTGCTGTTGCGCTAAGGTTGTGACATCGGCATCTTGATGTACTTCTCGGTGATCTTGCGCAGGTGGTAACCGGGGATGGGTCCCGCGACTGCGTTTACACCCGCACCTTGACGGCGTCACCATCGACAATGACCGGATAGATGCAGGCATACCTCGAGCGTATTTTGAATGGTCCGAATTTGTATCCCGAAAGGCATTTACCGCTGGAGATGTAAAACTTGGCGCCGTGGACCGGGCAGGAGATAACCTTGCCCTCAAGTTTCCCGGAGGCCAGTTCGCCGCCAAGATGGCTGCAGACCTGATCGATAGCGTAATAGTTGCCTTCGGAGTTTATGACCAGCAGGTTTTAATCGCAAGACGAACAGGATGTCATCTG
>CAZGRY010000181.1:0-1691 GCA_964528105.1 uncultured Dehalogenimonas sp. | reverse complement strand
GAGAGACCGGCATCATTGAGGGACTGACCACCGCCGCCACTATCTGGGCTACCGCCGCCATCGGCGTCGCCGTTGATACGGGGCGCTATATACTTGCCATCGGCGCGACCATCATCCTGCTGGCCGTGCTGTTGCTGCCCCACATCCATTTTGATCAAGGGAGTAAAAAGTGAATCTAGCCGAAAAAATCCTGGCCGCTCACGCCGGCAAAGAACATGTGAGTCCGGGCGAGTTCATCTCCGCCAAAGTCGATGTTGTACTGGCCAACGATATCACGGCCCCTATCGCCATCCGCGAATTCTGGAAGCTGGGGTTGGAGAAGGTTTTCGATCCCAAGAAGATTGTGCTTGTCCCTGACCATTTTGTGCCCAACAAGGATATCGCTTCTGCCGAGCAAGCGAAGATCCTCCGTGAGTTTGCCCGCGCCCAGGGCGTCAACTTCTTCGAATGTGGCCAGATGGGTATCGAGCACGTTATCCTCCACGAAAAAGGGCTGGTCATGCCTGGCGACCTGGTTGTCGGCGCAGATTCTCATACCTGTACCTACGGTGCCCTCGGCGCCTTCGCCACCGGTATGGGCTCGACCGATATTGCCGCGGCAATGGCCACAGGCGATGTCTGGATGAAGGTGCCCCCGACGATGAATTTCGTTTACAAGGGCAAGCTGCCGAAGTATGTCGGCGGTAAGGACCTGATTCTTTATACCATCGGTCAGATCGGCGTCGACGGGGCGCTCTACGCTGCCATGGAATTCTCTGGTGAAGCCATTGAGAAACTGTCCCTGGAAGGGCGGTTCACTATGGCAAACATGGCCATCGAGGCCGGCGGCAAGGCTGGGCTGTTCTACGCCGATAAGAAAGCGGTGGACTATTCTAAGAGCCGCAGCAAGCGTAAGCCGGTGGTCTTCGAGCCCGACGCCGACGCCAAGTACCAATCCGTCATTGAATACGATGTTTCGAAGTTGGAGCCGCAGGTAGCCCTGCCGCACCTACCTTCCAACGTCAAATCTGTTAGCCAGGTCAACCGGGTATATATCGACCAGGTGGTCATCGGTTCCTGCACCAACGGCCGTTTCGAGGATCTTCAGGTGGCGGCTGAAATCCTGAACCGCAAGAAGGTTAACTCCAACTTGCGCTGCATCATCATTCCCGGATCGCAGCAGGTGTATCTGGACGCATTGCGCGCCGGCTACATCGAGGTCTTTATCGAAGCCGGTTGCGTTGTCTCCACGCCTACTTGCGGTCCGTGTCTTGGTGGCCACATGGGCATCCTGGCGGCAGGCGAAAAATGCCTGGCCACGACGAACCGCAACTTTATTGGTCGCATGGGCAGCCCCAAGAGCGAGGTCTACCTGTCCGGACCGGCGGTGGCAGCGGCCAGCGCCATTGCGGGGAAAATCATCTCGCCGGAGATGTAATTAGGTGTGTCGTTCTGAGCGGAGCGAAGAATCTCTACTCCGCTTGGATTGAAAGGGCATAAACAATGCTGAAAGGCCACGTCTTTAAATACGGCGCCAATGTGGACACCGATGCCATCATCCCGGCGCGTTATCTCAACGTCTCCGACCCAAACGAACTAGCGCGCCACTGCATGGAAGACATCGACCTCGACTTTGTGAAGAAGGCCAAACCGGGTGATATCATCGTCGCTACTTCCAATTTCGGATGTGGTTCGTCTCGGGAACACGCGCC
>CAZGRY010000180.1:0-1770 GCA_964528105.1 uncultured Dehalogenimonas sp. | reverse complement strand
ACTCGACTATCTGGAATTCCTCCAGGACCCATCCACGTATTTTATTAAGAAGGAGCACCATTCATTGGATGGCGGGTAATGGCAGGTTCCTGCGCACCTCTCTTCGCTGAAGTGAAGGCAGGGAGCCCTGCAAGGAAGGCAATAGAAAAGCCCTCCAGCGTTTAGCTGGAGGGCTTTGATGATGATTGGAATCCGGGCTAGAAGACGGTCGGGATATCCTTGCCCGCGTCGTCGATGTTGGCGAGTTTGGCCATGACTTCTTCCCTGCGCAGTTTCATGATGGGTACCAGCGCGGTGGACTTGTTGTAGTAATTGCGCACGATCTCCACATCGGAGAGTTCCGACATGATGAGGGTGATGTCAAGCTTGTTGCCGATGGGGTAGTCACCGTTCCTGATGACGGCGTTGGGAGCGATATCCTTGAGCCAGTCTCCCAGGTCTTTCACCAGGTCCATGTTTATCTCTTTGGCCGGAGCCGAGACGAGGTACATGGCGCGCCCGGCGTCTTTGGGAGCCACCCTGGCCGAAAGCTCGGCGATGGCGGCGTCCATGGCCTGGATGCCGCTGTGGGTCTCGCTGCTCTTATCCCTGAAATGAGTGCTGCCTTTCCTGAACCCGCCCAGCTTGGCGGTGCCGTGGCCGATGACGGTCCAGCCCGAAAGCGTCTGGATGATGTCGCCGGCGTCCAGCGTCTTGCCGCCCACGCGCCCGGCTTTCTTTTCCTCACCGGCGCATAGCAGGTCGTAGAAAGGCTCCACCATGAATGCGTTTATCTGGTCGAGATTATACTGCAGCGAATAGCCCTTTTTGACATAACGCTGGTTATCCACGATGATGACCGCATCCGCCACCGAAAAGACGCTCTTGAGGCAGACGGCGCTGTTATAGATGGTGCGCTCCTCGTTCTCCTGCTCGTGTTCGAAAGGCAGCACGACCATGGCATAAACCGGCTTGTCGGCATAGCGCTCCTTGACGTGCTGCACCATGATGGGCAGCGAGCCGGACCCGGTGCCGCCGCCTGCCCCCGCCACCAGCAGGAAGGCGTCGGTCTCGTAGAAATGCTTGGTGGCACGCAGGGCGTCCACTACCTTGTCGGCATCTTCACGCGCAACTTCGGCGCCGACTTCGTTTATCTTTCCCACGCCGTGTCCGCCGGTCTTACGACCGCCGCTGAGTCTGCGGTGCTGCTAATCGCGCTTGATGGTCTTAAGGCCGGAAAGGTCGGCCGCGTCCGGATTAACCGCAAAAACGCCCGGGCATATCTCGGCGCCGCGCTCGCTGATAGCCATCTTGTTCAATCTGGCGAATTCATCCGCGATGCGGCTGCCGCACTGCCCCAGGCCGATAACAACTAACTTCATCTTCTACCTCCACTCGAATATGGCAAATCGAATAATTCTATCTTTTGTCGAAGAGGGGTGTCAAACGGAGGCTGAGGGAGCTAAAAATGAACTATAGTACCCGACAACCGATGGACTTGAACGATAGTACCATCCTGGGTCAATAATAGTGCCCGAATAGGTCATGAATAAGACCTGCTAGGTAGGACACGGGGAGTCAAGCGCAGATTATCCTTGAATGTGAACCCAATATACTGCACTGCGAGAACTGATGAATAACACCCGGGATTCGAAAACGAAAGAGAGCCTCTGGCAAAAAATAACTAGGCCGCGCGGTCCGTTTTTCGAAACGCAACTCCAGGATCAATCCACGTTCCTGAAAACGTTGGCTGCGGTGCTGGGACATTTGATACTGGCTGTGGATGTGTTG
>CAZGRY010000179.1:0-1828 GCA_964528105.1 uncultured Dehalogenimonas sp. | reverse complement strand
GCTCCTTGCAAAGCGCGCCGCCGGAGCGCCGGGCGGAGATCGTCTCCCCCATCCTGACCGCCGCCGACCTCCCCACGCTGCAGGCGGTCGTGCGCGCCGTCCGCCGCACCGGCGCCATCGCCGGACCGGACGCCGGCATCCACGTGCACTTGTCTCATCCGAGCGTGACCCCGAAGGCGCTGGGCAACCTGGCCAAGCTGGTCTACAAACAGGAACCCATCATCTACGCGGCGCTCGGTGTCTCTCCTGACCGGATGGCGCGCTTCTGCAAGCCGATCAATCCGGAATTTATCAAGCGCATCACCAAAACCCCGCCTCGCTCTTTTGAAAAATTGAACACGCAGTGGTATGGAAAATTTAATCCATCACCACAACGATATGATAAGTCACGTTATCACGTTCTGAATTTCAATGCGTATTTCCTCAGAGGTGCAGTCGAGTTGCGTGCCTTCTCCGGCAGCCTCCACGCCGGGCGGATTAAAGCCGTGATTTTCTTCAGCCTGGCGCTCTTCGCCCGCGCGTTGAACGCCCACGGCGCGTCGGCAAAAAAGCGAATCTACAACCCAGCGACCGCCAAGTTCGACTTCCGCGTCTTCCTGATCAGCGCGCTGAAGCTCAATGGGCCGACCTTCAAGACGACCCGACAGCACTTGTTAGCGCTGATGCCGGGCGATTCGGCTTTTAAATATGGCGCCAGCCAGCGGCCTAAGCGCAACCCGAAAAAGACCACCGAAGAGACCCCCGGGGCCGGAGCCGAAATGCTCCGGCCCTCGTGCTAAGAGGAGGCCATCATGGAGAAACACCCGATCCCGATTCCCGCCGATGTCTTCGCCGGCCTGGAAGCCGTGCGCGAAAGCGGCCTGACCAATATGCTGGACCGCCCCATGGTGATCGAGCTGGCGGAATGCTGGGGGTTCGACACCACCGCCCAGTGGCTGCGTGAACACAAGACGAGTTATGCGCGAGGCATCTTCCAGGGCTTCGAGGTGCTCGATGAGGAGGATCCATCTTGTGCGGTTTGACCGGTATCGTGAGCGGTCGTTTTTCCAAACGCCGTCTGAAAGACATCGAGGCACTCGCCGACATCTTCACCCGGCAACTGCTGCTCTCTGAGCACCGCGGCCCCCATGCCACCGGCGTCGCCTGGTTCAAACGGGATGGCGCCATGCAGGTCACCAAGGCGCCGCTCCCCGCCCGAGACTTCGTGCAGACGCGCGCCTACCTCGATTGGCTCCTCGGCCTCGACCGTCAAGTCACCTATCTGATGGGCCATACGCGCTGGCCGTCGCGCGGCAGCGTGCACAACCCAGCCAACAACCATCCAATTTGCCTCCCAGTCACCCCCGAGGATCACCCCGACTGGGGGACAGGCGTGGGGTGCCTGGCCTTGACCCACAACGGGACGCTCGTCGAGGTGGCTCGGCATTTTTCCCGGCTCGGCCTTGCCCGCACGGCGCAAGTCGACAGCGAATTGCTGGCCCGGATTGCCCAGCGCCATACGAGTACCATGGGGATTGACCTGGACGCTGTCCTCGCCGATCTCGCCCCGCTCGAGGGTCGCATGAGCCTCGCGTTAGCGACCACCTGCCGGCCGGACGAGATCATCCTGCTCAAGGGCAACATGCCGCTGGAGATTCGCCTGCATCGCCATGCCCGCGTGCTGTACTACGCATCTGAGACGCAGATCCTCGACCGGGCGTTGGGGGTGACTAATAGCTGGGAGCCGTACCCCCTCGCCCCCGGCGAAGGCCTGGTCATCGACGCCCAGGCCTGGACGCTCCGCCGGATTCCCTTCACCTTCCACGGCATCCACACGACCCTCGCCGGC
>CAZGRY010000178.1:0-1841 GCA_964528105.1 uncultured Dehalogenimonas sp. | reverse complement strand
CATGACCATGCCCCGGTCTTTAAACGAACCGGATGGGTTGCAGCTCTCCAGCTTGAAATAGAGTTCACCGACGCCGAATTCTCTCTCCAGCCGCGGTGACCTGACGAGAGGGGTGCCGCCCTCGCCCAGGGTTATCATCGGCGTTTTATCGGTTACCGGAAGGTATTTTCGGTAGTGGGCGAGAACGCCGTTTTTCATATCACTCCATTGTGTCACTCCCGCTCCGGCGGGAATCCATCGGTTTCGCGTAGGGGCGAGACCCGGTTTCGCCCGCTTGATTGAGGTGATTGGATTATTGGTATTATTTGACTATTGGTATTATTGGTATTATTCCCTAAATCCCCACCCTGATAAAGTTGTGAACCGCCTTGATGGAATCCAGGTTGCGGAAAGCTTCGACCGCCCGCTGCACTGCCGATTCTTTGGCTGGGTGTGTCATGATAACTACCTCAGCGCTTTCGGTCTTCTCGTCAACTTCCTTCTGTAACACCGAGGCGATGCTGATCGCGTTGTCGCCGAAGATACCGGCTATGTCGGCCAAAACGCCCGGCTTATCGGCCACATTGAGCCGGAAATAATAGCGGGTGACTATGTCGGACATCGGGAGAAGCCGCTTGCCCCCGCCCAACCGCCATCGCATGCGGTTGCCTAGGCCGGAGGCCACGTCCTGGGATGCCGCCAATATGTCGGCGACGACGGCGGATGAGGTCGGGGCCGGTCCTGCCCCCTGTCCGGAGAAGATGACGTCGCCCACCAGGTCGCCGGTGGTCAGCACAGCGTTGAACACGCCGTCGACATTGGCCAGGAAGTTCTCTTCGGGCAGAAATACGGGATGGACCCGGAGTTCAATGTCGCCGTTGGACTCCTTGGCGATGGCCAGCAGTTTGATGACGAAACCGAGTTCCGACGCGTACTGGAAATCGCGGCTTTCCAGCCTGGTGATACCCTCGCGGTAGATGTCTTCGGGTTTCACCTCCGTCTGAAAGGCCAGCATTGAAAGAATCGCCAGTTTGTACACCGAGTCATATCCCTCGATATCGTTAGCCGGGTTGCGCTCGGCGTAGCCCAGCGCCTGCGCTTGCTGCAGGGCGTCGGCAAATTCGATGCCTTCCTGGGCCATGCGCGTCAGGATGTAGTTGGTTGTGCCGTTGATGATGGCGTAGATACCCTTGATTTCGTTGGCCGACAGGTCGTACTGGAACGGCTGCAATAATGGTATGCCGCCGCCGACCGAGGCTTCGAAGCGCAATCCGACGTTGTTCTTACGTGCGAGTGCCAGGAGTTCGGAGGCATGCTTGGAGATGACCTCCTTGTTGGAGGAAACGACGTGCTTGCCGTTTCTAAGGGCGCGTTCGAGATAATTGAAAGCTGGATACTCGCCTCCGATGGCCTCGACGACGATATCCATGCCCGGGGTAGCCCAGAAATCGGCTTCGTCGGTGGTGAAGACTTCTTTTGGGAACTCGGCGATGATCGGGCGGGTCAGATCGACATCGGCGATCTTGATCCGCCGCAGGACGACGGGAACGCCGACCTGTTGCGACAGTCTATCAGCACGGTCGCGCAGCACTCTTGCTACCGCGCCGCCGATGACGCCTACGCCTATGAGTCCTACACCTATGCTGGCTTTATTCATCGATTTTCCTTAAGCTTCGAGTGACTGGGTGGCGATCAGGGTCCGCTGCTCTTCGGTTAATTCGATAACAACAATATCGTTGCTCGGGTCTTCCGTGACGCCCTTTACCCATTCGGTAAAGGCGGCGTTGATAAGCGTATTCTTATCCTCGTCGCTGAAGTCCCGGTCCGCCTCTATCGCCGCCACCTTGTATAGCCAGTAAGCG
>CAZGRY010000177.1:0-1895 GCA_964528105.1 uncultured Dehalogenimonas sp. | reverse complement strand
CTCATAAGCGGCCTCGGAACACGTCTTTATCGCGCCGAATACCAGCACTGCGGCATGTACAGCTGCCGAATCCTTGCTCCGGGATTCTCGGAAATCTATCCACTCGACGACCTGGTGTATAACAACCGCTCCGCCGGCGCCGCCCTCCGCTCCGACCTCCTGCGCCTGCCCCTCATGGACCAGACGCAGCTCGCCGACTTTCTCGATCGACTGTAAGTACTCAGTCTGAACGACCACCAACTCCTTTCCCATATCATCGGTATCGTCTTTGATGATGACTCAGGCTGGTCCACATTACGTATCGGAGAGCTGAAAGCGCTCCTCTTCCTGGCCTTGCACAACCACGCAGAGGCGCAGAACTGGTGTCTTTGGTCCTTGGATGACGCCGATCTCCCGGTGGACCGCCGCCGCTTGCATCGACTGCTGCACAGCTTGCTTGGCTTCAGCCTTTCCGGGCTAGCGGCCGGTGACTACAGCGCTAGCCTGGAGCTTTTGTACAACGAGGAGGAACTACGGGCCGGACAAGCCGTACTTGATGGAAATATCAACTTTCCAGGTCTTAGTTTTGGAACATCATGGAAAAGGATAACAAGCCGATACGAACAACTGCTGGAAATTTATGCAAAACTGAGTAACATCAAGTCTGGATGGTGGAAAACCGGCCGTTGACCTACCGGTTCCCATCGATGCCTTTTCAAGGCGAAAGGACCGCCTTGGTCTCCCTGGCAATCGCCAATTCCTCGTTGGTAGGAATGACCCAGACCTGGGTCCGACTCGCCGATTGGCTGATCAGGGTTGGCTTTAGCATACGCTGCTTGTTGGCCTCCCCGTCAAGGGCAATACCGAACGGCTCCAGCCCCTGGAGACTCATGGCTCGCACAACCGCATCATTTTCACCGATACCGGCGGTAAATATGATGGCATCTACCCGGCCGAGCACCGCCATAAAGGCGCCGACGTATTTTTTATTGCGGTAGGTCTGCACGGCAAGGGCCAGTTTCGCCCGCTCATTGCCGGCAGCGATAGCCGCATGGATATCGCGCATATCATTCATGCCGCAAAGTCCTTTCAAACCGGAATCCTTATTGAGCAGCCTGTCGATAGCCTCGATATCCATATGGCAATTGCGAGCGAGAAAGGCATGAATAGCCGGATCGACATCGCCACTGCGCGTGCCCATAACCAGCCCCTCAAGGGGAGTCAGGCCAAGGTTAGTGTCGACGCTTTTTCCGTTCTCAACAGCAGTCATGGAGCAACCGTTACCCAGGTGGATGGTAATGAGATTCAGTTCTGCAAGCGACCGCCCCATCGCCTTTGCACATTCGCCGGCAACGAATTTATGCGAGGTGCCATGGAATCCATAGCGGCGAATCCTTTCCTTCTCATAGAGCTCATAAGGTAGGGCATAATGATAGGCGTGCGGCGGGATGGTCTGGTGGAAAGCGGTATCAAAAACCGCTACCTGCACCACCCCGGCGAAGAGCTCCTGTGCCACGCGAATGCCATCCATATTGGCCGGATTGTGCAAAGGAGCCAGGGGGATGTTTTTTTCAATCGCCGCCAGCACTTCGGCAGTGATGACCGTCGGTTCATGAAAATCCTCGCCGCCATGCACCACCCGGTGGCCGACAGCGCCGACGTCCGATTTTTCGGCAATAACCCCGTGGTCTTTGTCGCTGAGGATTTCAACCGCTAGACGCATGCCTCCGGTATGGTCGTTGATACTCTCTGTTTTCTTAACCACCCATTCCTGATCTGTTCCCGGCCTGAGGGTACATTTGACAAGGCCCTGGGGCTCGCCGATTCTCTCGACCAATCCCGATGCCAAGACCGATTCGTGCGCCATATCGAGGAGCTGAAATTTTATAGAAGAACTCCCCGAGTTGATGAAGAGT
>CAZGRY010000176.1:916-1928 GCA_964528105.1 uncultured Dehalogenimonas sp. | reverse complement strand
GATGTGTGGAACGACGTGGGCAAGGCGATAACCTCGGTGCTGGATCAGACAACATTGGCCGATTTGGTGAGCCGCCAGCAGGCGAAGATGTCTCCTTCAACTGACATGTATTACATCTAATCAATACTTCGTGAAAAAAAGACAGGAGACATAACATTGAGCGCCTTTAAACTGGACACCATTGTCGTCCATGCAGGTCAGGAAACTCCAGATCCCGCAACCGGTGCCCGTGCCGTGCCCATCTACCAAACAACTTCATATGTCTTTAAGGATTCGGATCACGCCGCCAACCTCTTTGCGTTGAAAGAATTCGGCAATATCTATACCCGCATCATGAACCCGACTTCCGATGTCTTCGAACGGCGGATTGCCGCCATCGAGAACGGGGTTGGCGCGTTGGCCGTAGCTTCTGGTCAAGCCGCCGAAACGCTGGCCCTTCTAAACATCACCCGCCCCGGTGACGAGATCGTGTCGCTCAATAATCTTTACGGCGGAACCTACGAACTTCTCCATTGCACTTTCCCCAAACTGGGGCGAGAGGTCAAATTCGTGCCTTCTGGCGACTCCGAGGCGATCAGAAAAGCAATTACTCCAAAAACTCGCGCTATTTATGCCGAAACCATCGGCAACCCAAAGCTTGACGTGCCGGATTTCGAAGCTATCGCCAAGATTGCCCATGAAGCTGGCATCCCCCTTGTGGTAGACAATACAGTGGGCGTCGGCATCGTTCGCCCATTAGAATTAGGGGCGGATATCGTTGTCGCCTCGGCTACAAAATACATCGGCGGTCATGGCACTTCTATCGGCGGAGTCATTGTCGATGGAGGTAAATTCAATTGGGGCAACGGCAAATTCCCTGATTTCACCGAACCGGATCCCACATATCATGGACTTAAGTTCTGGGATGTTTTCGGCAATTTCCCTGGCTTGGGTAACATAGCCTTCATCATCAAAGCCCGAGTTCAACTTTTAAGGGATATCGGCGCGTCACTCTCCCCTTTCAATGCCTTCC
>CAZGRY010000176.1:0-906 GCA_964528105.1 uncultured Dehalogenimonas sp. | reverse complement strand
TGGAAACCCTGACGCTGCGGCAGGAAAGGCATTGTGAGAATGCCCTTAAGGTGGCTAGGTATCTTTCGTCTCACCCATCGGTGGCATGGGTAAATTATCCTGGCCTGCCGACCAATCCAAACTACCTGCTGGCTCAAAGATACCTCGGGAACAAATTCGGCGGGCTGGTCGGCTTCGGTATAAAAGGCGGGTTGGAATCCGGACGGAAGTTCATCAATTCGGTGAAGCTGTTCTCCCATCTGGCCAACATTGGCGATGCAAAGAGCTTGGTCATCCATCTGGCATCCACCACTCACCAGCAACTCACTGCCGAAGAGCAGGCTGCCACCGGCGTCAGCCCGGACTATATACGGCTGTCGGTAGGTATCGAACACATTGATGACATTTTGGAAGACATCGGCCAGGCGCTTAAACAGGCGACAACCTAACGAGACCCTATGATGGATATAGCAATAAAAGGACTGGGAATAACCCGGATTGAACATTTAGACCTCGCCCGGCTCGAACTTGAGTCGGGCGAGGTGATCGCATCGGTCACGCTGGCTTACGAGACCTACGGCAAACTAAATTCCGATAGGTCCAACGCTTTACTCATATGCCACGCGCTTACCGGCGACGCCCATGTCGCGGGTGTGAACGCTGAAACCGGGAGGACTGGCTGGTGGGATTCCATGGTCGGACCGGGTAAAGCATTCGATACCGATCAATACTTCGTTATCTGCTCCAATGTCATCGGCGGTTGCCAGGGCTCCACTGGCCCGTTATCTCCTAACCCGGCTACCGGCGAGCCGTATGGCCTGGATTTCCCAATCATTACGATTGGCGACATGGTGGCAGCCCAGGAAAAACTTATTGAGCACCTTGGTATCGAACGACTTCTGAGTGTCGCTGGAGGCAGCATGGGCG
>CAZGRY010000175.1:0-1928 GCA_964528105.1 uncultured Dehalogenimonas sp. | reverse complement strand
CTTTTTCTGAAAAGACCCGGTAGAACAGCGACGATGAGTGGATTACTACGCCCTCGGCCAAGGCTTCGTCGACTTCCATGGCATCCGCCTCGCGGTCGCCGGTGTGTTCCTGGCCGAAAATATGCACTTCTTTGGCGCCGCCGCGGGCGGCGGCCACCGCCAGGCGGAAGGCCAGGCTGCCGCCTCCAAGGATGATGACCTTGAGCCCGAATTCGAACGGTTTGCCGGCGTCGATGTCGGCCATGACTATCTCACCGTCAACTACCCCGGGGTCACGGGAGCCCGGGATGGGCAGTTTCAGGGACTTGCCCCAGCCTAATACGCCGGTAGCCAGCACCGCTGAATCGTAGCCCTGGTGAAGTAGTGCCTCGACCGATTCGATCCGGGAGTTGGTTCGAATGTCGACGCCGAAGCTTTCGATGGTCTCGATCTCGCGATTGACCATAGTCTTGGGCAACTGATATTCCGGGATGCTTGACAGCATCTTGCCGCCTTTATCGGGCAAAGCTTCGAAAACGGTGACTTTATGGCCCGCCAAGGCCAGGTAGTAAGCAGTGGATAATCCGGCAGGCCCAGAGCCGACGACGGCCACCTTCTTACCGCTGGCCGGGGCAACCGTTACTCTCTGGCGCCAGGAGCCGTCATCATTTTCAGCGGCGAAGCGCTTCAGGGCGCGGATAAGCAGCGAGCCTTCATACTCACCACGCTGGCACTTGGACTCGCACGGCCGCTTGCAGATGTAACCCAATACCAACGGGAAAGGCACCCGCTCACGCATCACCGCCACCGCCTCCGGATACTTGCCCTCGGCGATAAACCGGACGTAGCGGGAGACATCGAGACCGGCGGGGCAAGCCTGGGAACAGGGGGCGGCGCGCATCCGTTTTGTAACCTCTGTCTTGCGGTTGAGGGTAATGGCCTCGACCGGGCATGCCTTGCTGCAGCGAGCGCAGGCGGTGCACTTGACCTCGGCCCAGTTGAACTCCTGGCCTTCGCCGAAACATTTCCGGGTCCGCCCCACAGACTCGGCCGGTATTACCGCGATCGGTTGTTTATCGTTTTTCGCCAATTTTATAACTCCTCCGCGGCTAACGGGAAGTGAGCCGTCCAATGGTGTTGCTCACCCAGGTCCGCAGCTTGAGTACGAGGTCCATAGTGGCGCCCACCGGGCACAGGTAATGGCACCAAAAGTCATAGATGAACAAACCGATGCCCAGGGTGCCGATCACCAGGAGCCATTGCGACAGGTTGCCTTCCAGGCTGAATACAGTATTCCACGGCTCGAAAACCGCCAATTGTGGCTGGCGGAAAATAAAGGCCAGCATAACCACCGCCCACAGAATGACGTAGCGGGCGTTCCTGAGGAACAATTGCCTTTTGGTAACCGCCCTGACCTGGGAGCCGCCCAGGAAATGAGCGCCCTCCTGGAGCGCGGCATAAGGGCAGATCCAGAAACACCAGAAGTTCTTACCAAAGACCAGAGCCAATCCAATGACGCCGAACACCAGGATGTACAGCAAGGGATTGGTGAATACCGAGGGAGCGAAACTTATCGGGAAAACAACAAAGTTGACCAGCGACAGCATAGCCGACAACCAGATACCGAAAACGCCCAGGCCGTATATCAGCATGACGTAGCGCGGCCAGCGTTTCTGCCTGAAACCCGGCACCATCCGGAGAATCACCACTAGAGCCAGACCGAGGATTAGGAAGATTTCTGGCGCGCCGAGCTTGATCTGTTGCTTGGGCTCCGGGAATGGTTGGCCAAGGTGGTCGGCTAAAAGCAGCCGTCCTTTGTAGACGCCCTGGGCCACCGCCTCGGATGACCTGGTGGCGCCACTGGCGGCGTCGATATCCTCATCCAGGGAGAACGGCTCGGTGAAACTACGCCCGATATACTGGTTAAAATACCCACTCTTGGGCAGGCG
>CAZGRY010000174.1:0-1939 GCA_964528105.1 uncultured Dehalogenimonas sp. | reverse complement strand
TTGTGTTTGAAGATTTCGTAGCCTTGCGGCGCATCGCTCAGCTTCATACGGTGGGTGATGATAAAGCGGGGGTCGATCTCGCCCTTTTGGATTCGTTCCATGAGTGGTTGTAGGTAGCGCTGGACATGGGTCTGGCCCGTCTTCATGGTCAACGAACGATTCATGAACGAACCCATGGGGAATTTGTCGATAAAGCCGCCAAAGACGCCGGAGACCGAAACCGTGCCGCCATTGCGACAGGCTTGAATCGCCTCGCGCAAGGCAATCGGGCGATCGGTTTCTAGCATCATCGCCTGTTTGGCACGATCGTAGAGATATTCCATGCCGGAGCTGTGGGCTTCCAGACCAACGGCTTCGATACAGGCGTCGGGGCCGCGCCCGCCGGTCATCTCTTTGATCGCTTCCAGCACATTGACCTCTTCATAATTGAGCGTTTCGGCACCGGCCTTTTCGCGCGCCATGCGCAGGCGATACTCGAAACGGTCAATGGCAATCACCCGTTCGGCGCCCAACAGGTACGCGCTCTTGATGGCAAATTGCCCAACCGGCCCACAGCCCCAGACCGCAACCGTGTCGCCTGGTTGAATATTGCAAGCTTCCGCCGCCATGTAGCCGGTGGGGAAGATGTCCGAAAGAAAGAGAACTTGCTCATCTTCCAACTCGTCCGGCACCTTGATCGGGCCGACATCGGCAAAGGGGACGCGGGCATACTCGGCTTGTCCGCCAGCATACCCACCAGTCAGGTGGGAATAACCAAAGATGCCAGCCGGGGAGTGGCCCCACAACTGCTCTGCCATCCCGGCGTTGGGGTTGGAGTTTTCACAGAGCGAGAACATCTGTTGTTGACAGGACAAACAGCCGCCGCAGGCAATCGGGAATGGCACCACCACCCGGTCGCCCGCCCGCAGATTCCGCACGTCCGACCCCACTTCCACTACCTCGCCCATAAATTCGTGGCCCATAATGTCCCCCTTCATCATCGATGGGACAAAGCCATTATAGAGATGTAGATCCGAGCCGCAGATGGCCGTCGCGGTAATGCGCACAATGGCGTCGCGTTTATTGAGGATCTTGGGATCAGGCACCTCTTTTACTTGAATATAGGTCTTGCCCATCCAACAGGTTGCTTTCATGCGATTATCCTTTCTCTGAAATTCCAGTAAGCAGGTAAATGATCCTACTGAACTTGGGTCAACAGGAACTCAGGGAGCAACCAGCGAATCTTCCCGGAAGATCGGTTCGCTCAGGTGCCCACTGGGCGCGCATCGTGCGGTTAGCTCTTCCCGGAAGATGGTCGTCAAGCCGCTGAGTTCCAATTGATCCCTATTTTTCTACCGGAATTCACTTTGAAGGAAACTATCAACAAGGGAAATAGAGCAAGATACAGGGGCAGGCATACAGCAGACACAAGCCGCAGACACAAGTATTAAGACCAGCCGCTCCGCCTAATGTGTTCCCGGGCTTCGCACTGTCAATCGCGGGTTTGAACTCTGCTGTTGAAGTTGTACAATCAAGCGGCTAATGATATGCTTCTGCCATATTATTGTAACGCTAACAGACGAGTCAGGAGGGCAAAGATGGTAACAGCCGTGGTCTTAATCAAAGTGGCGCGTCAGCGAATTAATGATGTGGCCCAAAAACTGGTCGAAATGAAGGGTGTGGCCGAGGTCTATTCCGTGGGTGGTCGGTATGATCTGGTGGCGATTATTCGCGTCAACAGCAATGAAAAGATGGCCGACCTGATCACCAACCAGATGTTGAGCCTTTCTGGTATTGAGAACAGCGAAACACTCATCGCCTTCCGCGCCTTCTCCAAACATGACTTGGAGAGCATGTTCTCCATCGGGCTGGAAGAGTAGCACATTTTTTCATTCCACTAAGCCCTGCTCTTAGCCGGTCCGTGACCGGCGGAACGTTCCACCGGTCACGGACCGGCTAA
>CAZGRY010000173.1:0-1949 GCA_964528105.1 uncultured Dehalogenimonas sp. | reverse complement strand
GCGTCGGGCGGTAAGAAATCCGGGCCCGACGATTCGGAATGGGACGATCTAGTGGCGAAATTGCCCAAAAACGGATAGAACGCCTACCGCATCCCAGCGTTCATCGTGTTGGAGATATAAACCGCCACAAGTAGGGTGATCACTCCCGCCGCCAGCCACACCGCCAGCCTGCCTAAAATGTACCTGGGTTTTTGAGGTACTTGGCCTGCTGCAGAAGCTTTGGCGTAACCTTCGATAGAATAGCGCCACCACCAAGCCCCAAAGGCCAGCCATAGAAAAAACGCAATGGTGATTGCCTGCATCGGGCCGGTACGAAGGTCCATGGGCCAATATTACTCCGCAGAATCATCATAAACAAGGGGTATTTTCGCCTTTTTATGCCTAACCCTCTATAATCAGCCCGTGACTTACCCTGAAAAATACCTCTCGTTTGACACCTGGCTGCTGCAGGCGGTCATGCTGGCCAACCTCGACGGTAGCGGCACGGTGAAACGCATCCTGACCGCGGCGGACCTTATGAGCAAGACCCCCATGACCGAGTTAGACCTTCGCGGCGGGCTGTTACGCCTGGTCCAAAACGGCTTCGTCGGGGTTGAAGGCGGCGTCTACTTTCCCACCGCGATGGTGCCGGCCGGGATCAAATGGTCGGAACGGGAAAAAGTCAGGCAGTTGCTGGAGGCGGAGCCAACCACTGAGCAGAACACGGCGGCGGCGGGCGACCTGTCAAAACTTGCCGGAGATTATGTCAAGCGGTTCCAGGGTTTCATGTCCGGGCTAAACAAGCCGAAGAAAGATTAAAAATAATTCCCGAATCCAAGCGTTATAATTGCGAATTGGAGGCCGGCGGTATGAATCTGGGTTCTTCTATTAGAAAGCTATTTTCCGCCAGGAAATCAAGATATGATTTTAAGGATTATCCGGTTGATACCTGGAGAAACCCCGACGCAACAGATCCCCGGTTCCGTTGGGGCGCCCGGATTTTCAATTGGGCGCTAATGCTCGGATACGGAGAAACTGAGGAGCAGGCAATAGCGGAACTTAAAAAAATGTTCACCTTGTACGCAGAGAATAACAAGGAGCTGCCTGAACCGGGTTCCAGTGTCCCGGTACAGTTCGCTTCGACCACGATGATCAGCCGGTACGAAAAAATCGCGGTCGATTATTTTAAAAGAATCCTTGATATGGATTATCGTCAAACCTTATGCACCGACGGAAGCCGTTTGGCTGATTTTGAACCGCTGGATGAGGCTGGCGCCAATCAAAAAAGAACCGCAATCATAAAGCGCACTCTAGCGGTTTATGGGGTGAATATCGCCTCTACTTACGGAAGCCCGTTGTATCTGATCTTCGAACAAATCGAAAGACACAGGGGAAAGTAACGGAGGGTCGCGGCGATCTGCCAGCAACAGCGGCTGGGATAATGGGTACTATTTGCTAACGATATTTTTGGTATTATTCCCGGGATTACCCAACGCTTGCGCCAAGGCTACGCCTAACTGGTCCATAGTGTATGGCTTGCGCACCACGCCGTTGAACCCCAGTTCTTGGAAGTTCGACATCACTGCATCATCGGAATAGCCACTGGAGATAAGCGCGTTCACCGACGGATCGATGGCACGCAATCCCTCGATAGCCTCCCGGCCACCCATGCCGTCCGGCACGGTCAGGTCCAGGATGATTACTTCGAAGCGGGCGCCGGATCTCATCGCTTCACGATACAACTCGATCGCCTCACGGCCGTCGACCGCGGTTTCAACGTCATAACCCAGCTTGACGAGTATTTTGCCGGCAACCTTGCGCACACATTCCTCGTCATCCATGACCAGGACCCTGTAGTGACGCTTGGGGCGGGTATCGGCGGCCTTCACCTCGGGCGCGGTGATGCCGGCCGGCAGGTACATGCTGAAGGCCGCGCCTTCGACCCCGCCAGCCCCGATGGCGCTATACCC
>CAZGRY010000172.1:0-1957 GCA_964528105.1 uncultured Dehalogenimonas sp. | reverse complement strand
TTCGGGACATAAAAGGGGAGGAGTTTTCGAGGTCGACTTGTGTGCATACGGTAGCTTTCAAGGTGAGGGCCGGGCGTCAATAGCCAGGCGCAACTTGGCGGCAGCACCGGGGCTGTCCTGGGCGATGTAGTCCGCGAGGGCAATTAGGTCGTCGCGGTAGGTTTTGCGGCGGATGACGCGTTTCACGCGCTGTGTGCCTCGCGTTGCCAGTGGGCGCGTTCGGCGGCCCAGGTGTCATCGTCGATGATCGGGTTGCTGCCGTCGTCGATGCCGGCAAGGGAGGCAGTGACTTTGGCTTTGAGCCAGGTCTCGTAGGCGGCCGCTTCGTGGGCGCGTTTCAGACGTTCGGCAGAGTCGGGTCGGGCTTTATGGGTTTTGGCGGAGTCCTGGTCGTAGTTGGCGGCGTTCACCCGATATTCGGTGATGCCAAGGCTTTTGAGGTAAGTGACGAGGGTTTCGAAGCGTTTGAATATCCGCACCGCGCCACGTTTGGCGGCGAGGGCGCGTTCGGTCATGCCGTATTTGATGACAACATTCCAGCCGCCCGGCTGGCCAACGATGTCGGCACCGTTGACGGCACCGGCGTCGACCAGGTGGGCGAGTGTGTTGTGGTCGATGGTGAGGGGGCTATTAGCCATGATGCGGACTCCTGTACTTACGTTAACGGTTGTCAGTATAGCCAAGCATCAAATAAACGGAATTCTGTAGTTATTAACATGAATCGCGAACTTGCCATAACGCTCATATATTCAGCGGCCGCCAGTCGCTTCGCGGCCTGGCTGCGCAGATCGCTCGCTAAAACCGGTTTCGCCGGCAATCAGTCGGTAAATCGCCGTCCCGCCAGCGCCGACTTTTAAGGGAAATTGAGCCTGGCCCCTTTAAGATCATGCAAACATCTGCCTGACATTCTTCGTCAGAGTAAGATAAAAAGAAGCGCCGTTGCGTCAGCGCCGACTTTGAGGCATCGGCCCGCGTCGAGGACAGCACCAAGTCAGAGAAAAGGAAACCAACGATGGGACTCACCTACGCAGACATTGAACTGGAAAGCGTTTGGGACAAGCGCCGCATTCCGGCGCGGGCGTTAGTGGACTCTGGCGCTGTGTTTATGATCGTGCCGGAACATATGGCCTTGCAATTGGGGTTCGACCTCTCCGAGGTCAGCCAACGGGAGGTCGTACTCGCCGACGGCTCTCGCCGTGCCGTGCCGATGGTTGGACCGCTCCGCGTCCATTTCGGCGATCGCTACTGCGATCTTTCAGCACTGGTTTTCGGTGATGAACCCCTGCTTGGCGCGGTTCCCATGGAAATGATGGACCTGGTACTCCACCCAGCAACACAGCGTCTGAGCGTAAATCCGGAAAGCCCTTATCTGCCGGTAGCGATGGCGAAGTAGAAAATAATTGAGCCTGGCCCCTTTTACTAGGCGCTAAACCGTGGTCTGTCCCCTGTTTACTCGCATACCTCGGTGGACAAGGCTCATAGTTGACAACTTGTCACGTAGTGGGAGAATCATCCCATCACACAAGGAGAGGTGCATGCGTACCCTGACCATTGGCGAATTCAAGGCCCGGTTTTCAGAAGTGCTGACCGCCGTGCAAGCCGGTGAATCGGTGGTGGTGTGCTATGGCCGCAAAAAAGAGCGCGTGGCGGCGCTGGTTCCCTACAGCCAGTTCTCGATACCCGGAAGCAAACGGCCGCTGGGTCTGCTCAAAGGGCACGCCAGTTTCAGCTTGGCGGATGATTTCGCGCTTGACGACGAGGTATTTCTCGGCGCATGAACTACCTGCTCGATACCCACAGCTTTCTGTGGGCGGTATTCATGCCCGAAAAACTCGGCCTCAAGGCGCGCACCGCCATTACCAACACCGGGAACACGATCCATCTCTCGTCGATCACCTTCTGGGAAATTTCGCTGAAGTACGCCCTCGGCAAACTACAGCTTGACGGCTGCACGCCG
>CAZGRY010000171.1:1641-1969 GCA_964528105.1 uncultured Dehalogenimonas sp. | reverse complement strand
AGATAGGCAACCGCCTTGTTCCAGTCACGAATACCGCCCGAGGGTTTGATCCCCATCCGGCCGCCGACGGTCTTGATCATCACATCGATGATCTCCGGAGTGGCCGAGCCCGAGGCGAAACCGGTGCTGGTCTTGACGAAATCGGCGCCGGCAGCCTCGCTGATCTGGCAGGCCTTCGCCACCTGTTCGAGGGTCAGGAAACAGCTTTCCTGGATGACCTTGACGATCACCTTGTGCGGCTTGGCTTCGGCCACGACCGCCTCGATATCCTTCTGCACGGCGGCATAATCTCCGGAGAGAAACCGGCCGATGTTCATCACCATGTCGA
>CAZGRY010000171.1:0-1631 GCA_964528105.1 uncultured Dehalogenimonas sp. | reverse complement strand
GGCCGTGCGGGAAACCGACCACCACCGAGACGTCGACTCCGCTGCCCGCCAGCAGTTCCGCCGCCAGTGCGACATCGCAAGGCCGGACGCACATGCTTTTCACCTGCCGTTTCCGGCACATGTCGGCATGCTTGCGGATATCCGCCGTGGTGAATTCGGGTTTCAGAACCGCATGGTCGATCGTCGCCGCAACCTCTTTGACCGTATACTTCTTCATGATCTGTACTCCTTGTGAATTATCGTGCCGTCGGGACGGCTAATCTGCATTCTGACTTTTTGAACCCTGGCGGGTCATCCTGCTCCAGGCCGGGGCGGACTCCCCCGAAAGGGACCTAAGGGACACCAGGGACCTTAGGGATCCTGGCCGATTGGGGATCAGGGAATTCCGAATCCAATCACCACTCCCCCACCATCGCCTCCTCCCAATTCTTAATTCGTAATTCTTAATTCTTAATTTTAATGCATCTCCCGGCCGCCGGTGATGTTGATCGACTGGCCGGTCATGTAGTCGGAACCCTTGCCGCAGAGGAAAGCGGTGACCGCAACCACATCGTCGATGGATGTCAGCCGCTTCAGGGGGATCTTGGCGGTGAACTTGGCGATCACCTCCTCGCGGGGCAGCTTCATGTTCTCGATGTAGCCAGCGGAGACATGGCTCCAGACTCCGGTGTTATCGGTGATGCCGGGGCACACGCAGTTGACATTGATCCGGTAGTCGGCCAGCTCGTAGGCCAATGCCTGAGTGAAGCCCATGATGGCGGCCTTGGCAGCGGAATAATGGGTCATCAGTGCCGAACCGGTCTTGCCGGACTTGGAAGAATAATTGACGATCTTGCCGTATTTGTATTTCTTCATGCTGGGGACGCAGTACTTGCAGAAGAGGAAGGTGCCCCGGCAGTTGACGGCGAACATCTTGTCCCACTGTTCGACGGTGATATCCTCGACCAGTCCCTGTCCGACGATGCCGGCGACATTGACCAGGATATCGATGCGGTCGCTGCCAAACGCGGTTTTGGCGGCGGCGATGCAGGCGGCCACCTGTTCCTCATTGGTGACATCGGCGGCTCCGCCGAAGCAGACTCCGTCGGCCTTCAGCTCGGCAACGGCGGCGGCGACGCCATCCGCCTTCAGATCGGTGATGAACACCTGCGCGCCCTTGCGGCAGAAATCACGGGCGACACCCTTGCCGATAGCCCCGACGGCTCCGGTCACGACGACATTCATGTTGCTGAATTCCATTGGTTTCTCTCCTATGCTGTTGATGGATTGTCAAACGGTTCAAGAACAAAAGACGATCCGGGCTTACACGATCATCAGATCCAATCCGGATTTACGCAACCGGGCCTGGATTTTCTCATCCAGCCCGTCATCGGTGATCAGGACATCCAGGCGTTCCAGCGGGAGGATGTGGGCAAAGCCGGCCTTCCCGTATTTCGAGGAATCCGCCACCACCACCGATTTCTTTGCATGTTCGACCATCAGTTCGGCGATCTCCTCGCTTTCCACCAGGTCGGCGGTGATGCCATGCTCGACGGTGAACCCGTCAGCCCCGATGAACGCCAGATCGACATGGAACTTGGCCATGGTTTTCAAGGCGAGATTGCCCGCTTCGGCGCCCAGGACGCTGGCGA
>CAZGRY010000170.1:0-1974 GCA_964528105.1 uncultured Dehalogenimonas sp. | reverse complement strand
TACGATGTGCTGAAGACTATCCGCGGCTTCTCGAAAGTGCCGGTGATCGTCCTCACCGTCCGCAACGAGGAAGTCGACGTCGTCAAGTCGTTCGAGCTCGGTGCCGATGATTATATCGCCAAGCCCTTCCGTCAATTCGAATTCCTGGCCAGGGTACGTTCGGCGGTGTCGCGATTTGTGCCGTCAACGGCTGACTCCGCCGAACTGCGGGCGACCTACGGTGATTTCCATTTCGATTCGTCGCTCAGAAAACTCGACTACCGCAACAAGACCATCGAACTGACCACCAGCGAGAGCGTCACCCTGCGCTGCCTGCTGGAAAACGCCGGCACGGTGGTCAGCCATAAGGACATCGCCCAGCAGATCTGGGGCCGTGCGGTGCCCGACGCCGTCAAGATCATCCGGGTGTACATCCGGCACCTGCGGGAGAAGATCGAGGACGATCCCAACAATCCCGTCCTCATCGCCACCAGGCCGGGAGAGGGCTACCTGTTCACTCAGACCGTCTGACCCTGGCAATCCGTGCCGATAGTCGACCGGGGTCGGCAGAACCGCGCCGTTAGGTTCAGCGCCTTGCCACCGCCGCGGCCGAGGGTATAAAATGGTAAACACTTCCCGCACTCTAAGAGGTAGATATGGCTGTTGAACTGGTCCACGTCGGCTTCGGCAACATTCTGGCAATGAACCGCCTGATCGCCATCGCGCCGCCCGGCTCCGCCCCCATCAAGCGCATCATCCAGGAAAGTCGTAATAAGGGCACCCTGATCGATATGACCAACGGCCGCAAGACCAAGGCGGTCATCTTCACCGATTCCGGGCATGTGGTGCTGGCTGCGCTGGCCCCGGAGACCATCACCGGCCGCGTCAGCATCGGCCGCGGCGCCATGAAGACCGACGTCGCCGAGGTACCGCTTGACCTTTAAGCCGCCGCAGCCCGCTCCGGTTCTTATCATCCTCTCCGGGCCGTCGGGCGTCGGCAAAGATGCTGTCTTGGAGCGGATGAAAGAGCGCCGCCTGCCCGGATTCAAATTCGTCACCACGGTAACGACGCGGGCCCAGCGTCCCCGCGAGATCGACGGCAAGGACTACCATTTCACCACTCAGGCCGATTTCAAAAAGCTGATGGCCCAGAACGAACTGTTGGAATGGGCCGAGGTCTACGGCAATTTCTACGGCGTGCCCAAGGCAGCGGTGCGGGAGGCTTTGAAGAACGGCCAGGACGTCGTGGTCAAGGTGGACGTCCAGGGCGCGGCCTCGATCAAGAAAATCGCCCCGGAAGCGGTCTTCGTCTTCATGCTGCCGCCGTCTCTGGAAGATCTGAAGGAACGCCTGTCACGGCGCCTGACCGAGTCCCCGGAGACCCTGAAACGCCGCCTGGAAACGGCGCCCGAGGAATTGAAACAACTGCCGATGTTCGATTACTTCGTGGTCAATCACGAAGGTAAGATCGACCAGGCGGTAGCCGAAATCGCCGCCATCATTGCCGCCGAAAAGTCGCGGGTCAAACCCCGGCCCGTCGATCTTTAGAATAACCCAATCCAAACACGAAAGGCTCCCTGGAACCGGGAGCCTTTTTCGCAAGACGGACTGATTCGTCGCGGTATCGTCAAGTAACCAGGCTGATGCCGAAGAACAAAAGACTTGCTATGATGGCCGCGGCGGGGATGGTCATCACCCAGGCCCAGACGATGCGGAGGGTCACCCCCCACCTGACCGCACTGAGGCGCTTGACCGATCCGACGCCGGATATGGCCCCGGTGATAACATGCGTGGTACTCACCGGGACACCCAGGTGAGTTGCCAGGAAGATACTGCCGGCGCTGGCGGTTTCGGCGCAGAAACCGTCGATCGGCGCCAGCTTGGTGATCTTCTGGCCCATCGTCTTAACGATGCGCCAGCCGCCGCTCAGGGTGCCGAGCGCGATGGCCGCCTGGGCGCTTAATACTACCCATAAAGGTATCTCAAACGTACTGA
>CAZGRY010000169.1:0-2034 GCA_964528105.1 uncultured Dehalogenimonas sp. | reverse complement strand
GGACCGCCGGCCTCGTCCATCACACTCGCCCAGATTATCCGCCTGTTCGACGGCGCCCTGGCGCCAACCGAGTCGGTCAGTAAATATTTTTACGAATCCACCCCCATCGAAAAAGAGGAAAAAATCCTGAACGTCTTCCAGGAAATCAGGGACTATGTAGCCGAACGTATGGAAAAAACAACCTTGGCCGATGTCGCCTGATTTTTACAAGGAATTAAATATGACTAAATCTATCAAGTTTGTAATCAGCACTAAAAACATTCGCTATCAGGAAAGGTATCCCACGATGATGCGTCTATCCAAAACTCGATTTCTGGCTGCCAGCCTGCTGGCGGGTCTCTCTGCCGTGGGCATCCTGCACGCGCAGACCAATATCCCGACCCTGGAACAACTGGACCAGAAAGTCAAAATCCTGGAGCGCAAACTCGAACTGGCCGACGAAAACGCCGCGGCCAAGGCCAAGGAGACCCCGGTCCTGTCGGCTGGGGCCGAAGGCTTCGCGCTCCGCTCCGCGGATAAGAATTATGTCCTCAAACTGCGCGGCTATGCCCAAACCGATGCGCGCTTCTTCGTCGACGATGACGCCGAAGCCCTCGCCGATACCTTCGTCCTCCGCCGCGCCCGCCTGATCTTCGACGGCTCGATCGGCCAGCAGTTCGATTTCCGCATCGCGCCCGATTTCGGCGGCGGCAAGTCCGAACTCCAGGACGGCTATCTCGACTTCAAACCCGCCAGCGCCGCCATCCTCCGGGTGGGCCGGACCAAGGTGCCATTCGGCCTCGAACGCCTGCAGTCCTCCTCGGAAACCCTCTTCATCGAAACCGGCCTGCCCACCGCCCTGACCCCCAATTACGATGAGGGCGCCTATCTCTACGGAACCGTGGGGGTTCTGGACTACTCCGTCGGCGCTTTCAACGGCGGGCCGGATGGAGCCAGCATCGACTCCGACAATAACGACGAAAAAGATCTCGTCGCCCGCGTGTTCGTGTCGCCCTTCAAGAACACCGAAGGCCCTCTCAACGGATTGGGCCTCGGCATCGCCGGCACCTGGGGCAAACAGGCCGGGTCTGAAACATCGCCCAACCTCCCCTCCTTCCGCTCCGCCGGCCAGCAAAGCTTTTTCTCCTATGCAACCTCGACCAACAAAGGCAGCACGGCTTTCGCCGACGGCGACCGAGCCCGCTTCGCCCCGCAATTCTTTTATGCCGCCGGACCCTTCAGCCTCCTCGGTGAATACATCATTTCCGAACAGGACGCCGCGAACGGCAAGGGGACCGAGTCCCTGGAAAACACCGGCTGGCAACTGGCCGGTGCTTTTGTCCTCACCGGAGAAACCCCCTCCTACAAGGGCGTCAAGCCGCTCAAATCCTACAATCCCGCCAGCGGCCAGTGGGGCGCCGTGGAACTCGCCGCCCGCATCAGCTCGCTGGACATCGATGACGCCGCCTTCGACAACGGACTGGCCGACATCAAGAAATCCGCCTCTTCCGCGGACGCCATCGGCGTCGGCGTCAACTGGTACCTGACCCGGAATACGAAATTCTCCCTGAACTACGAGCAGACCACCTTCGACGGCGGCGCCGCCACCGGCGATCGCGACGACGAACAGGCCGTCCTGGCCCGTGCCAAATTCTCCTTCTAAAGACAAGGCATCCCCTTTCATGAAAATCAAACTGATTACCGCACTCCTCGCCGGCCTGGCCTTCGTCCAGACCCCGGCCGAAGCGAAACCGGTCAAGCTCCTCAACGTCTCGTACGATCCCACCCGCGAACTCTACGAGAAGTTCAACGCCGCTTTCATCGCACACTGGAAAGAAACGACCGGCGAGGAGATTACCGTCAGCCAGTCCCACGGCGGCTCGGGCAAACAGGCCCGCGGCGTCATCGACGGGCTCGAGGCGGATGTCGTCACGCTCGCCCTCGCCTATGACGTGGACGCCCTGTATGAAAAGGCCAAGCTGATCCCAAAAAACTGGCAATCCCGGCTTCCCAACAACAGCGCGCCCTACACCTCCACCATCGTCTTCCTGGTCC
>CAZGRY010000168.1:0-2055 GCA_964528105.1 uncultured Dehalogenimonas sp. | reverse complement strand
TCTACGGCGACATGGAGCACCCGCCTCTGGCGCCAGCTGAACCTGCCTCCCGATCCGCGTTAGCCGAACCGCAGGCGGCCCCGGCAGTCAGCCCGACGCCCCTGCCGCCCGAAGAAGAGATCGACTTCGGTGTGACCCGTTTCCTGGGCGGACCGGCCGTCGTCGGCTCCAACCCCAAAAAGCAATCACAGGGAGGTAATGTCGAGCACGCGAAACCGACGCTGCCTCCGGCAACCCGTCTGCTCGACATCAATCGTGCGCTAACCGTCCCGCCGCCGCCACGAGACTTTTCTTTGCCTTGCTTGCGCGCTGGTACCGTCGGCGGCCTGGTCTCCCCCGGCGGTGCGGGTAAATCCATGCTTGCCGCGCAACTCGCAGTGATGGTTGCCACCGGCCTGGATGCCGTTCCAGGTCTGCTCGGAAAACCTGGCTGGGAGACGGTCAAGATCGGCCGGGTGCATTACGCTTCGTTCGAAGATGGCGAGGAGGATGCCGGCGCCCGTTTGCATTCGGTGTGGAGCCGCCTTGGTCCCGCCGCCGACGCGAACTCCCTGAAAACGGCCGCGACAAATCTTTCCGTTGAGACGCTTACCGGCATTCGCCCGCCTGATCTGCTCGATTCCGGCGAATGGGCAGACTGGCTTCTCCACGCCTGCGAAAATAAGCGCCTGGTGCTCATTGACACGCTGCGGATGGCCCATCTGGGTGACGAGAATGATTCCGGTTCTATGGAGCGGCTAATGGCTGTCATGCAGGGCGCCGCAATGCAGACCGGCACCGCCATCTTGTTTCTTCACCATATATCGAAGGGTGCCGCCAGTTCGGTCCAGGGTTCAAGCCAGCAGGCCGCTCGGGGATCCAGTGTCATCACCGACAACGCGCGAGGGCAGTTTTTCCTAGCACCCATGAGCGAAGATGACTCGTCATCCGGTGGATCTCTGGTCGATTTCGGTGCACACCCGGCGCTTCGGGCGACTCCCCTGCACGGCAATGACCTGGAGGGTCGACCGATGCGTGGTCGATATGTCAGCTTCGGTGTTTCAAAGACGAACTACGCGGCGCCGTGGCCGGATGTTTGGCTGAGACGAGAAAGTCATGGTGTGTTGGCGTGCGCCGACATCCGACCACAGAGTGGCTCATCGTCCTCCCAGCCAGTAAGGAAGGGCTCCGGTGGCGCAACCTACGCCTAAAAGGACCCGCCGGCCCTTTGCTCGCGTCCATTCGGCCATTTGTCTTGCGCCGGGTTTGTTTGTTTCGAAAGCCAAAGCGCCCAGGCCTACGTCGGCCGCGAACAAGGTGTTGGCCGAGCAGGAATCAGACGACATCGTGTTCAGATTTGAAGGCGTCGCCTCGCTGGGGACTGATGACCTGCGTATCCTGCAAGCCGTCTTCATGCTGGCCAGCCGTCCCTCCAATCGGATCGAAATCAATACAGCCCAAGTTAACAGTGCCACCGGCATGGCGCTGTTGACCGGACTTGGGCTGACGATCTCCCCGGGAGAGCCCACGATTGCGAAAATGACGACCGGGACGATTGCCGGGCTCGCCGCGGCCGGGGGCTACGCCGAAACAGCCGGGGGCAGCAGAAGAGGCGTGACCGATGCGCTGGGCAGGCTCTCGAAAATCCTTGTGATCTGCCGGCGCAAAACCCAGGAGGTCTCCCGCGCGCATCTGCTTTCTATCGCGGCCATCTCACCCGGCGACGAAGCGTTGGGAGAGCCAGGCGACACCATCGCCATAGCCCTGGCGCCATCACTTTCAACGACGTTGCTGACCACCAGTCGGGGGAAACACGCGCGAATAGATCAGGCCGACATCAACGGGCTAGGTCAAAGTGGCGCGGACGTGGCGCGAGCCCGTGTTCTGCATATGCGCCTGTGCGGATTCATCGATCCCGGCAAGACGCGTATGGTCCAAGCCACGAAGTTGTCCGAATATGTTTTCGGCAAGACAGGTTCAGCGGACACTGCCCGCCGCCAGTTACAGGACATCAGAAAGGCGATAGTGCGCGTGCAAAGCCTGGGATGGGACATAGCGGGCGACGAGCGCAAGGCC
>CAZGRY010000167.1:0-2074 GCA_964528105.1 uncultured Dehalogenimonas sp. | reverse complement strand
CAACCCTGTTTTAGACTTCCGCCCCAGCTACTAGCGGCGGATGTGCTTTACGTTAGAAGAAAGATTATGAAGACATCGATGCGTTCCCTCGTCAAGAGGATGCTGTCAATGACAACCGTCGCCGGATCATTGGTGTGCGGCAATTCTGGTCAGGCTTCAAATCCGTCACCTGCGGAGAAGTTTGTGGTCCACGAGTGGGGAGTGCATATCCGTGCGTCGGTCCCGGTTATATATGAAGCGCCCGTGCTGATACCCGGATCCATGGGAGGGCTCGAGATGAAGGTTGTCGACGACCCAACGGCCAAGCCGCGCAATGTTCTGGCACCTCCCGAACCATTGATCACGGGCCTCCCGGATTTTGTCCTGCGGCACGCCACCGAGTACAATCCGCGCTTCAGCACGGGCAGTTGGGACAAACCTATCATCCATTTCTATGGCCGGGAGGGCGCCGAGATCTCGCTCCAGGTGCTCACGCCACAGGGCCGGCCGCTGGCTTACTGGCCCAAGCCTGCCATGGTTGAGACGAAGGGCTACCGTCAAGACCTCCATTCGATGGGCTTGGCCGGGCCGGAACTTCTGGGGATCGCGTGGAAAGGCCGGCTCTCGGCCAAACCCGCGGTCCATCCGGCAGCAGTGAAGGAAGGCCATTGGTGGCAGACAGTCCGTGAAGTCCCGTCGCTATGGTTTGATGCCGGGCCTACCTCCGAACGTTTCATCTTCTATGAGGCCACCGCTCTCCAGGAACCACTGCTGCTCGGCAAAGTCGGCGCCGAGGACCTGACGCTGGAGAACACGGACGCAGCCGACAGCGGCCCTGTATTGGTCATCGTCAATGACGGCCAAGCGCGGCATTTCGTGTCGGTCCCCGGCGTAGGGCCGAAGGCCACGGTGAAGCTTGCCCGGAAGGATGTCCTCGCGGCAGAGGGGGATGCCGCCAAGTTGTTGGCAGCCTGCCGTGTGCAGTGGGAAGCCTTTGGCATGACGAAAGATGAGGCAAAGGCCATCGTCGAGACATGGAAGCCTGACCTGCTCGACCGGACGGGGTTTCTGGTCATCTCGCGCATTCCGGCCAAAGTCTATGACGGCATCTTCCCTCTGGAGATCAAGCCCGAACCAGACCAGATAGTCCGGGCCGGGGTGATCTTCGACACCCTGCCAGGCGAGGCGACGCGGCTTGCTTGGTTGCCGGGGCTGCAGGCCGTGTTCGACAAACTGTTCCGGGAACTGACCACCGATGAATTCAAGGTCCGCATGGCAGCCCGGAAGCGTCTTGTGGGCTGCGGAGAACTGGCCGCTCCCTTTGTAGTGCGGCTCATCGAGTCGCGCGATCCGGAGGTTCTCGACGCCGTCAAGGAATTTCAGAGTGTCATGAAGGCGGCGAGAGTTATCATGCCCGCGTTCCAAAGGCCAAATCCGGAAGGTCGCTCGAAAAGATAGCGATTATGTTCAGGCTCACCCGTTCCTGGAGTCTCTTTGGTGCAATGGGCAGAAGCCAAAGTACAAAGATGAAGTAGATAGCCAAAGCACCAAGAGAAGTAAACGCAGAACAAGCCGTGGCGCACCAACCGGCATAAGCCCTACAATCTCACTCCAGAATCCGTTCCAACGCGCCGGTGGGCGCACATTTAGACGTTCGCAAGAATGAACTCCAATCCAATATCGTCACTGGGGGCCATCTGCACAGCCGCAGATCGGCGAGAAGACGACTTGATCGACTTTTCTATCGGAGGACTATCGTTATGGGGAATACTCATGCAACAGGAAGAATCGCGAGGAAGACTTCAACTCAATTCGTCGCTGCCGCACTTCAAAGGAATTTTCAGGTGCGTATTAGCTGGATACATCGATGTGTTCAGGACCGGGTATTCGAAGCGCCGCATTTCAGGCTATAGGAATCTTGCGCCAGTAGCTACCTGTGAGTGTGGCGAGACCGGATGTGGCGGTGTTTGGACGCGCGTCTTCGTAGGGCGTGAGCGTGTCTACTGGGCTGGATTTCTATTTTGGAATACAGAGCCGCAACTGCCTGGACCAGTTTACGATGAACGACTACGAGTATTTGACCGAACCCAGTATG
>CAZGRY010000166.1:1824-2130 GCA_964528105.1 uncultured Dehalogenimonas sp. | reverse complement strand
TTCACGGCAATCGCGGCTTCGATGACTCTGATCTTGTTTTCGAGGGCGCTGTCGCCGATGCCGGTGCCGCGGCCGGTGACCTGCCGCGGCGATTTTCCGGAGAACACCGCCAGGATGGCACTGGAGGGCGTGGTATTGCCGATGCCCATGTCTCCGGTGCCCAGCAGTTCGATGCCGTTCATGATCAACCCATCGGCAATCTCGATGCCGGCCTCAAGCGCCTGCACCGCCTGAGCCCGGGTCATTGCTGGACCTTTGGCCATGTTTTGGGTACCGCGGGCGACTTTATACGACAGGATTTTGCCT
>CAZGRY010000166.1:0-1814 GCA_964528105.1 uncultured Dehalogenimonas sp. | reverse complement strand
ATTCGCCAAAGCGCTCAGGTCGGCGGCAACGCCCATATCCACCACGGTGACGCCGGCGCCCGCCACCTCAGCCAGCACGTTGATTGCCGCCCCGCCGATGACGAAGTTGTGGACCATCTGGGGAGTGACTTCCTGGGGAAAGGCGCTGACGCCCTCGGCGACCACGCCGTGATCGCCGGCCATGGTAACCACCATTTTCTTTTTGACGGAAGGAGTCATCGACTCCTTGATCGCAGCCAGTTGCTCGGCCAGGTCCAGGAGTGAGCCGAGGCTGTTAAGCGGAATAGCAAGGTCGTTCAGGCGGGTCCGGGCTTTAACCCGCCACGCGGGGTCAACCGGCTTGATGCCGGATAGCGTTTTTTCAAGAGAGATTCGCATTATTCAAATCCTCCTAAAAGTTAAAGGCTAGGAACACGATGACCAGCATGGTCAACACTTCGATCGTTTCATTGGCGGCGCCGAGCGTGTCGCCGGTGATGCCGCCGAGTTTGCCCTTGATGAACTCGAAGAACAGGTATGTCCAGATGAGAGCAACCCCAAGCACAATCAGCCCGGCAACTTGCATAAGCGCAAGGCCGGCGATGATAACTACGATGGAGTTAAGCGCCAATTCCCGGCCGCCGACGTAATCGGTAAAAACGCCGATGCCGTTGCGCCTGATATACGTGTAGCGGGAGGCACCGTAGACCTGCGCCCACCGCCCCAGCGCCGGGGCGAGGACGAGGGCGATCAATACCGCCCTCAGGTCCAGGGAAGACAGCAACGCAATCTTAGCCGCGATCACCAGGACGCCGGCCATGACCCCGTGCGAGCCGACCCGGCTGTCCTTCATGATTTCCAGCATTTTCTCTCGCGGTTTGCCGCTGAAAACGCCGTCGGCGGTGTCCATGGTCCCATCGCCGTGAAGGTTGCCGGTGGCGACCACCACAAAAAAGATCGCGCCGAGAACCGCGACGGCCGGAGGAAAGATCTGGTAAAGGGCCCAGTAAAGGGCGGCTGAGGCGCCGCCGACGAACGCGAAATAAGACATCGACCTGGCCATCGTCCTATCGTCGACGGTCTGGGCCGTGGCGAAGGGCGCCTTGGTCAGGAACTGCAGCGCCAGCAGAAATTCGGTTTTCATCACGTTTTTGTCTTCATCGAAACAATAAAAAATCCCCAAACTTAGACACCTAAGTCCAGGGATTTGTTCGGAAAATAAAAAATCCCCAAACCGTAGCGCCACGGCTCAGGGATTTACCATTTCCCATGAAGCCCTTATCCTCGAGGGTTTTTGTTTGCCGGCAGGTCTTCTGGCTCCCGGATCATCCTACTTCTTGAGGCCTTCCCCTCCTGTTTCAACAGGAGAGTGGCATATCCCAAGTTTCGTCCCCGGTTACAGCGGCGGGACCGCACCTGATTCTCGCAGGGTTTCCCAATTAAGCTTCTTCCGAAGCGCCGACACCACTCACGCGATATTCAATTGTTAGCAATTATAACAATGCCGCTACTTTCTGTCAATATGCCTGAAACAGGCCAAAGTGCAGTTGATTCCCGCCCGGCGCGGCTTAACCAACCATCCCCTTCGATGCTATAATGCCACGGTTACAGGAGACCAAATGGAATACGATGTTGAAGTAAAACTAATTGCAATTACACCGGATAGCGAAGCGTTAACGGAACAAGCGGGCCGGCTTTGCTATGCCAGCGGTGATAAGCTTGGGACGAACGAGCGCTGGCTGCAGACCAGGATAAAACAGGGTCACGAGAGCCTTCTGGAACATGCTTCGGTGACCTTCTATATCAAAGGGTCGAGGGCCTTCACCCACGAGCTG
>CAZGRY010000165.1:0-2185 GCA_964528105.1 uncultured Dehalogenimonas sp. | reverse complement strand
TGTTCATGTTTCGCCTTACGGCTCATTTTCTAATCCCATCACTTCCTTTCTTAATGATTTTAACAATATACAACAAAACAACATTGTGCAGCTGCTTATTCCTGCACTTGTATCAATGATACCACGCGTGTCAATAGGTATAAGCCCTACTTTCTGCCGGCTAAAAGTACCTAAATAATGGGGCATATGGTACCGGAATTTCAATTATCCAATAGTCAAATAATACCAATAATGCCAATGTACAATACCCCATACCTACGGGACGTCGAATCTCTTGCTGGAACCTTTGATTACTACAACGCGGCGGCGACAAGAATGTTAGGGCTATTGGAATATAAATTAGTTATGTAATGTATTTCATCGTCAGTTGAAACGATACTGAATCGATGGCGAATGATTTAGGTCACGGCCTCAGGGTGGGATTGTTGAAGTGAGACCTGGAAGGCTCGTTCCAACTCAGGAAGCGGGCGGCTCAATGCGAACAGGAGATTGCTCGCCTCGACTGCAGTCGAGGCCTCGCACCGATTGTTATAATAAAGGAAGGGCGCCGTACAGCGCCCTTCCTTCGAACCCTTAGTCTTTGCCGCGCTGGAGGTTTTCCAGGAACTCCACGTTGTTGCGGCTCTTCTTGAGCTTGTCCAGGACGCGTTCTGTGACCTCTGCAAAGTGGGAGGCATCGTCGGCGATAAGGGCGACCATGCGCCGCAGCAATTGAACCTGCTTGAAGACGGTCTCCGACATGAGCAGTTCCTCGCGGCGGGTGCCGGACCGGGGGATGTCGAAGGCGGGGAAAATGCGGCGCTCGGCCAGGCGGCGGTCGAGGTGCAGTTCCATGTTGCCGGTACCCTTGAACTCTTCATAGATGAGATCGTCCATGCGCGAGCCGGTGTCGACGAGGCAGGTGGCGATGATGGTCAGCGAACCGCCCTCCTCGGTGTTGCGGGCGGCGCCGAAGAACTTCTTGGCCGGGTGTAAAGCGACGGGGTCGAGGCCGCCGGACAGGGTGCGGCCGGACGGCGGCATCGCCAGGTTGTAGGCGCGGGTTAAACGGGTGATGCCATCGAGCAGGATCAGGACGTCCTTACCGGACTCGACCATGCGCTTGGCGCGCTCCAGAGCCAGCTCGGCGACGCGGGTCTGGTTCTCTACCGCCTCGTCGAAGGTGGCGGCCATGACCTCGCCCTTGACCGAGCGGCGCATGTCGGTGACCTCTTCAGGGCGCTCGCCGATGAGGACGACCATGAGGTGGATGTCATTGTAATTGGCGGTGGCGGAGTTGGCGATGTTTTTAAGCAGCATCGTCTTGCCGGCTTTAGGAGGAGACACGATCATGCCGCGCTGACCGCGGCCGATGGGGGCGATGAGGTTGATGAGGCGGGTGGACAGCATGTTGGGTTCGGTTTCCAGGTTGATGATGCGGTCCGGGAAGGTGGGCGTCAGGGAACCGAAGTACGGCCGCTGCTTGGCGGCCTCGGGGCTCTGGTCGTTGATGGCTTCGACCCGGAGCAGCGAGTAGTATTTTTCACCGGGCTTGGCGTGGCGCGACTGGCCGATGATCATATCGCCGGTGCGCAGGCCGAAGCGCCGGATCTGCGATTGGGAAATATAGATGTCCGAGTTCGACGGCAGCAGCGACGCCTGACGCATGAAGCCGTAGCCGTCCGGCATGATCTCCAGGATGCCGGAGCAGAAGATGTTGCCCTGCTGCTCAGTGAAGGCCTGGAGCAGCCGTAGAACGATCTCCTGCTTCTTTGCGCCAGTCACCCCGGTCAGCTTCATGCGCTTAGCCAGGTCGAGCAAGTCTTCCCGGCTCATCGTCTCCAGCACCGACAGGGCGAGGGGAGGAGGAGGGGGAGGCGGGGCGGGGGGTTCGGGTTTGATCTGGACCGGCTCGATACTATTGATGGGGTCAATTTCGGACATAATGGCTCCTACCTCTCGGGTACGCGGGTACGGTATGCCGTGCCCTTCGGATTTTCATAGATTTGTAGCTCCACTGGCTTTCCAGTCGGCGAGGAATTTATCGATGCCGATATCGGTCAGGGGGTGCTTCAGCATCAGTTCCAGCACCTTGAACGGGATAGTGGCGATGTGGGCGCCGGCCCGGGCGGCCTCGATGCAGTGCAGCGGATGGCGGACGGAGGCGGCGATGACCTCGGTCTTGAAGTTATGAATCTCGTAGATC
>CAZGRY010000164.1:0-2189 GCA_964528105.1 uncultured Dehalogenimonas sp. | reverse complement strand
GGACGGGGTTGAGCCCCGCGAGTGGGTTGACCTCGATGAAGGAGGGCTTGCCCTTTGCGTCGTAGCGGATATCGACCCGTCCGCCGTCCGCGCAGCCCAGGGCATTCCAGGCATGCAGGGCGAGATCGCCGCAGGCTTTGGCCACGCCGGGCTTGGCGAGCGTGTAGTCCACCAGGTCCTCGTAATTCTTCTTGGTCTTGTAGGAGTAGATGGCGTCCGTGTTGCCGCGGTAAACGACGGCCATGACGCCAGCCACGCGCGCGCCTTTGCCGGTGCCGATGATGCCGACGGTATACTCGTCGCCGGGCAGGTAGGTTTCCACGAGCACGGGCTGGCGGAAGGTGCGCAGGAGCCGGCGGCAGACCTTGTTGAGCTGGTCGGCGTTGGCGATGCGAGAGGCCTCGGTGATGCCCTTCCCCGTGCCCTCGGCGACCGGTTTGGCGAAGAGCGGGTAGGGGAGGCGGATGGCGGCGATATCGGCGGGGGTGCGCACCTCGGCGAAATCGGGGGTGGCCACGCCGGCGGAGCGCAGGACGCGCTTGGTGAGGGTTTTGTTCAGCGCGAGGGCGAGGATGAGGGAGTCGGAGAAGGTGTAGGGGATGTCGTAGACTTCGAGGATGGCGGGAACCTGGGACTCGCGGGTGACGCCGCGGATGCCCTCGGCGATGTTGAAGACGATGTCCCAGCGGTCGCCGGCCAGCACGCGCGTCATGAGGTTTTTGACGTGGCCGATGCGGTCGACCTGGAAGCCCAGCGCGAGCAGGGCGTTTTCGATGCCCTCGATCGTGTCGGGCTTGTCGAGTTCGGCGGTTTCTTCCTCGCCGTAACCCAGGGCCAGATACTCGTCACGCAGATCGTAAGTCAGGCCGACTTTCATAGACATCCCCGGCTTGCAGGTTAAAAGGCATTGCACGGATCGATTGATTGACCGGTAGGCTATTCGACTGCGGGAAAAATCGCCAGTTTATTTTCATCCCGTCTTCCCGCTGGCACTGGCACAGGTGATTAGTAGGCCGGGCACAAGCGCCTGCTCAGTACCCGACCGTCTCCAGGCATTCGATTGGCTTGGCGATCTGGGAGGACACGTAGACGGATGTCGGAAACAGCTGGAGGATGGAGCCCGGCACCAGGGGCGAGACGGGGCCGTGGCAGATCAGGCGGCTGACCATGCGCTGCCAGGAGGAGAAGGTGCCCATGGTGGTCAGGCCATGCGCCTCGATGCGGCGCGCGGCGCGCTTGACGTCCAGCGGACCCAGCGTGGCGGCCTTGGGCGGAACGTTGCCCACGTCCCCGCTGCAGCCGAAGACGCCGTGCAGGGAGTTCTGGGCGATGGTGAGCGGGTGCAGGGAGACGACCTGAGCCGGCTGTTCGAGATATTCCTCGATCGTCTCGCATTGGCACAGCTCGGGGCAGGGGTCGATGAAGGCGATGTGGCCGGTCCAGCCCGGCCCGCTATACAGGGTGTAGTTGCCGCCGTCGCTGACGTCGAACAGGAGCTTGGAGTAGTCCTTGATGTTGGCGTCGGTCGGGTGATAGATGTTTTTGCGCGGCATCCGCAGCTTGGGGTCGATCTTGTCGTAGAAATATTTCAGGAAAGAATAGGTGAAGCCGGCTTTGTAGGTGACAGGCGCGATGTGGCCGGCCTCGTCGGCCCACTCGTCCATGGTGAAGACGTAGAGGTTGCGGCAGTTGATCTTGAAGACGTTGATGAGCTCGGCCAGCGGGAGGTAGGTGGTCGGATTGGGATTGCCGCAGATCATGACGAACTTTTTGTTCTGCTCGTCGGACTCCTTGATGTGGACGAAGCGATCGGCTCCGGTCACGACGCCGGAGTTGTCCAGCACCTTGATCTTGAAGTCGGGGTTGGCATGCTTTTCGTAATCGTCCGGCCCCATTTTGCGCAGCCGCTCCAGCAGGGCGGGGTCGAAATCCTTGTAGGGAACCCAGTCCGCCGCCTTGAACGTGAAATCCTTCTTCATGACCGTGACATCCTTTCCGCTCAAACAATCTCGGCATGATAGCACACCCCGGGCTGGATCCTTGTCGTCACCGGGGTGCGACAGTTAACTTTTCTATGATGCCAGCGATGACGACCAGGTTCAAGCCGCTTCTGATGACAGCCCGTTTTAAGGGTGCCTCTCTGAGTTTTGGCGCTTTCGGTTGTGTGGTCGGTTGAACTGGGGGTCCCG
>CAZGRY010000163.1:0-2200 GCA_964528105.1 uncultured Dehalogenimonas sp. | reverse complement strand
CGGTGAAATCCTTGAACCCGGCGGCGACGAACATGGCTTTCATCTCTTCCGCCGTCCCCCGGCCCTTCTGCGGCGGACCGGGTGAATCGAACTCCGCCCGCCACTCCAACGCTAGTAATCGCCCGCCCGGTTTCAGCAGCCGGTACGCCTCATCGAGCAGTTTCTGTTTTTCCTTCGTCTCGTGCAGGATGAAAGCCGCCAGGCAGAAACTGGCTATTCCGCTCTCGAGTCCGGTATTGGTGAAATCAGCTTTAACCCAGTTTAGATTAGGCGGCGGGTTGCGGGATTTGAGGATGCCCAGCATGTCGGCGCTGTCATCCACGGCGTAAACCTTACCCTTCGTTCCGAGTAAAGGCGCCAGCCGAAGGGAAAAGGCGCCGGTGCCGGCGCCCAGGTCTACGGCGACGGTGCCGCCCTTGATCTTGCCGACCTCACGCAGGAGTTCAGGGATACGGAGTTCCTTGATGCGGGCTTCGTTGTCGAGGCGCCCGGCTTTGCTGGTGTCAAAATGGGTGTCGGTCATCTATTCCACTTTCTTTTCCCGCGCCTGCTTGTCCCAGGCGCTTACAATACTGAATACTTCCTGATGAAGAAGTTTCTCATTATGATCCACTTTGCGCCAAAGTGTTGATAGCTTCTTTGGATCAGTCTCACTCTTGATGGTATCAAATATCTTCATGATTTCTCGTTTGTAACGCTTCTCTGTCTCGTTGTTCGAATTCCGGAATCGAGTGGGGGTTTTATCGGGAGAGTACATGGTATAGTATTTCCTGAAGTTGGAACGGGCCTCAGCTAGCGAATATTTTCCGTTTGGTCCACCCCATACCTCATTCGCGTGGGAATCATCCTGACCATCGTCTTCCCAATCGCACAATTCGCAGATTCCCCATCCGCCTCTACCATAAAGTGTGGGGTAACCACAACAAGGGCAGTTGTCGCGAGCGCCCGCTTTCGCTGGCTTTATTACCCGCTCCCAATCTTCAATGTCATATTCCCTTTTTTTCGGCTCGTTTTCCATTCCTCGTCCTCGATTGTTGACCCACATCACCTATCAGACAAGAGCGATTTCAGCCCGGCTTCTTTTCCGCAGCCCGCTTCTCGATGCTTTGCTTGTAAATCAACGCGATTGACTTGCCATGGTGGGTCATCCGGTTTTTCTGCGCCTGGCGCTTCTTTTCGAGGCGTTCCTGGCGGGTGTCAAAGGACATGCCGTTATCTTTTGGCATTGGGTTTCGCCTCCGGTTCGATGAGTTCCCGTTTGAGTTCGATAATGCGGTCGCGGAGGAGGGCGGCGCGCTCGAAGTCCATGATCTTGGCGGCTCGCTTCATCTGGGTCTCCAGCTCGCGGACAAGGCGCGCTAAATCTTCCTTGGTCAAAGGCATAACCTTGTAGGAATCGGCCGGTTGCTCCGCAACCCCTGCCGCGGCCACCCGGACCCGCTCGGTGATGTCCTTGATGGCTTTGCGGATGCCCTGCGGCGTGATGCCGTGTTCGATGTTGTAGGCCTCCTGGATGGCCCGCCGCCGCTTGACCTCGGCAATAGCCCGCTCCATGGAGCCGGTGATGGTATCGGCGTACATGATGACCTTGCCGTCGACGTGGCGCGCCGCCCGGCCCATGGTCTGGATGAGCGCCCACTCCGAGCGGAGGAAGCCTTCTTTATCGGCGTCGAGGATGGCGACTAAAGACACCTCCGGCAGGTCGAGGCCTTCGCGCAGCAGGTTGATACCGACGACGACGTCATAAACGCCGAGGCGCAGGTCGCGAAGAATCTCGACGCGCTCGAAGGTTTCCACCTCGGAGTGGAGGTACTGGGTCTTGATGCCGGACTCGCCGAAGTACTCGGACAGTTTCTCAGCCAGCTTCTTGGTCAGCGTGGTCACCAGGCAGCGCTCGCCTTTGTCCACGCGGAGCTTGATCTGGTACATCAGGTCGTCGACCTGGCCCTCGGTCGGTTTGATCTCGATGACCGGTTCCAGGAGGCCGGTCGGCCGCACCACCTGTTCGACGGTTTGCTGCGAGTGTTCCTTCTCATAGGGCCCCGGCGTCGCCGAGACGTAGACCACCTGCTCGAAGCGCTGCCGGAACTCGGAGAAGTTCAGCGGGCGGTTGTCCATGGCCGATGGCAGCCGGAAGCCGTAATCCACCAGGACTTCCTTGCGCGCCCGGTCGCCGTTGTACATGCCGCCGATCTGCGGT
>CAZGRY010000162.1:0-2217 GCA_964528105.1 uncultured Dehalogenimonas sp. | reverse complement strand
TGCGATTTGGGCGCACTGGGTCTCCAGCCAGGCGGGGAGTTTGAGTGTGGTTCCCAGGGCGGCTTCCTCCTCGTCGGCGGTGAACCCCGGCCCGGCAGTCGCCAATTCGACGATGTGCCCGTCGGGGTCATTGGTGTAGATGCTCTTGAAGTATACCCGGTCCATGACAGGCGAGACGCGCAGCCCGGAGCGGATTAATTTCTCGCGCCATTCGATCTGGCTGGCCTCATCCGGAACGGCGAAGGCGTAGTGGTGGGTCTGCCCGGCGCCCATGCGCACGCGCGGCTCTTTGCGCGGGTCGCGTTCGAAATAGGTGATGAGGGTCCCGGGCCGGCCCTCGCCGGCGCCCCAATACCAGTGGGCGGAATTGGGGTCGTCGAAATTGTCGGTCATCTTGACGCGGCGCAGCCCGAGCAGATCGCCAAAGAAGGCCTGGGTGCGCTGGATGTCGCTGGCGATGGCGGTGATGTGGTGCATGCCCTTGGTCAGGCTCATGGCAGGGATAATAGAGGTGACCGGCTGGGGCCAGGTGTCTGCGCGGATGCGCGCTTCGTCGCGGTTGCGCAGCAGCATCTCCGCCGGGGGAGGTATGTGCAGCTGCCCGATGGCGGTGGCGGGCTCGTCGGCCGTCCAGCCGGGACCATCGGTGGCGATTTCAAGGATCATGCCGTCGGGGTCGGTGAAGTAGATCGATTCGAAGTACTGGCGGTCGTAGGGGCCGGTGACGCGCAGACCGAGATCGCTCAGGCGGCGCTTCCACATGCGCAGCCCGCCGCGGTCGGCAACGCGCAGGGCGAGGTGGTGGGTTCCGCCGATGCCCGGGGCGCCCTTGGCGGCGTGCTTCCACTCGAAAAAGGTGATGGCCGTGCCGGGGGAACCGGTGCGGTTGCCGAAGTAGAGGTGGTAGGCGCCGGGGTCGTCGAAGTTGACCGTCTGCTTGACCAGGCGCAGCCCCAGGACGCGGGTGTAGAAATCGACGGTGCGCTGCGCATGCGTCGAAACGATGGTGATATGGTGCAAACCGGTAATAGACATCTCTCATACTCCATTTGATTTAACATCAAATAATTTGATATTGAAATAATATCGGATTTGAAGGCAAAAGTCAATATGCGTTTTGAAGTCGATCAAAGGTTTCTACCACAAAGAAGGTCGTCTTCGCAATCGCTTGTAGAAGTGCTAGAATTTCTGTCATGGTACCATTAGAGGTAGTAGGGGTCAGGGTAGATTACAATATCCCCGAAAATCAGATCCATACGAATGATAGAATGGTGCTAATTTCATGAAAATCCGCCCTTTCGTATCCAGCGATCTCACCGATATTGTTGAATTTTCCCTGCTTGCCTGGGAGCCAGTTTTTACTGCCTGGCAGCAGATCCTGGGCCCAAGCCTGTATCCCCTCGCGATCAATCCGGATTGGCGTAAAAGCCAAAAAGAGGTTGTCGAGAAGGTGTGTACCGATTCCAACACCACCATCTGGGTGGCCGATGTAGATGGAAAGGTGGTTGGTTTTATCGCCTATAAGTTAAATGCCGAGACCGAAATCGGAGAGGTCGAGCTTCTGGCCGTGCACCCTGATTTCCAGAACGGCGGTATCGGCACGGAGTTAAACCTCTTCGCCCTGCAAATGCTTAAGGAAGGTGGAATGAAACTGGCGTATGTTGGCACCGGTGGAGATGAGGGCCATGCCCCCGCCCGGCGATCCTATGAGAAGGCCGGGTACACCGGGCTGCCCGCGGTCCATTATTACAAAGAATTGTAACCGCGGGAAAAAAACTAAACCAGTTTCATTTGTCCGGGTCGTAAATACAAACCTTGCGCCGGTCAAATATGAACAGAAGAATTATTCAGTTGGAGTGAATCGAGATGAAAGCACTGGTGGTGTATGATTCGGTTTTTGGCAACACGGAGAAAGTGGCGCGCGAGATCGGCGCCGCACTGAGCCAGGCGGGGGAGGTCGAAGTTGTACGGGTGGGGGAAGTGCGCCTGGAACAGTTCAAAGGCCTGGATTACCTCATCGTCGGCTCACCGACGCGGGCATTTAAGGCCACGGAGCCGGTGCGGAAACTGCTGCAGAGCATCCCGCCACATTGGCTGGATGGGGTTAAGGTGGCGGCGTTTGACACGCGCGCGGATGTCCAGGAAGTGAAATCCAGCGTACTGACCTTTATGGTGAAGCTTTTTGGTTACGCCGCCGAACCGATCGCCGCGGGCCTG
>CAZGRY010000161.1:0-2233 GCA_964528105.1 uncultured Dehalogenimonas sp. | reverse complement strand
ACCGCCCGCGAGAAGCTCGGTACCGTCGAGCTTCAGCTCCAGTATCCCCCCCTCCCCATCCCCGGCGAAGGCCGCTACGACTTCCAGATCTGGGTCAACGGCCAGTTCCTCGGCCAGACGTTCATCGATGCCGCGGTTCTGGGCTGATTCTCGGTCCGGGCCGGTTTTCAAGACTTTCGGGGCAGAATTGCCTTCCTTAAGCCCCGGATTCGCGGTCGCAAACGCGTTTTAGCCGGAATTTGGGCGGCTCTAACCATTTAGAGTTAGTGAGACCCCCTTTTTTTAGCCCCAAATTACCCACTTTGGGGAATAGTATTTCTCCGGTTATTGCTATAAGCTTAACATAACACTCCTGAAGCGAGTGTAGTAACGGAGGAAAACAAAATTGAAACGCCAAACTCTGATCACGGTAATTGTGGCTGTATGTATCTTCTGGGCAGGCAGTGCCGCATCCCTCGTCCTCGAGGGCAACACCGTCGCCACTGCCGTCCTGCCGTTTCCGGTAAACTCCTACGCACAGACCCTGCCGCAGGTCGCCGGCGGCGACGCCAGTGGTTCGCTCATCGCCGCCCAGGAACCGGTTACTAATCCGGCGCTGGCCGCGACCGCTCCGGAACCCGTGGTCGTTGCCCCGCAGCCGGCTCCAGCCCCGGTCCCGGTCGTGGTAACCCCTGAACCGGTCATCATTGTCCCGGCTCCCGTCCCCACCCCTGATCCGACGCCTGTGACGACCCCTGCTCCTGTCCCGACCACCGTGGCCCCGCCCCCGGCTCCCGTGCCTATCCCGACTACGATAGCTCCGCCGCCGCCGCCCGCCCCTTCTCCGGCGTCGTTGACCATCCCTTCGAAGACTAACGGCCTGCTCACCACCCACATGACCCTGGCCGCCTACAGCAACTGTAAGACCTGCCACTAGACCATAGAATAGGGAGGTCGGGGAGGCCGGGTGAAAACCCGGCCTCCCTTCGTTTTATCGTAAATATATTTCTTGGAAATGGCACCAAAAACGACACGAGACGCTTGACGGCCACGAGGAACGCGTGTGCTATAATTCCTGCCATGAATAAAGAAAACAGCACGTTTATTCTGAGCGTAGCCGAAGAACCTGTACCAAGCAATCCCCTTGACGCCGGGGCAGTGCCGCCCTATGTCCAACCCGCGACTCGCGACTCGGGACTCGCGACCGGCGGCGCGTCCCGCCGCGTCGGCGGCCAACCTGGTAACCATAACGCCCGCGTCCATGGCTTCTACTCGCGCAGAGCCAGTCCGGAGCAGGCGGAGGAAGCCGCTGAAGCCCGCGAGGTCAAAGGCCTTGACGAGGAGATCGAGTTGCTCCGGCGGAAGATCCGTTTCATTGAGGAAACCAAACCTGACGACGCCGTGCTCATCGCCGGGCTCATCCGTACTCTGTCTCTGGTCATGTCGCGCCGCCGCTATGCCGGCAGCGGCCCTCTGCCGGCTATCACCGAAACGGCCAAGAAGATGCTGCAGAACGTGATCATGCCAGCCGGCATCCTTAAAGACGCCCTCGATAAAATGGGGGTGTTCAGGGACTGATGGAGACGTCTGCCGCAGCTCCCGCTCTTCACCCGTACCAGCAGCAGATCGTCGAAGCTGTCACCGACTCGATCCGCAACGGCCGGGGTCTGACCTTCAGCGTCGAGATCGCCCGGCAGGGCGGCAAGAACGAACTTTCGGCCTGGCTGGAAATCGGCCTGCTGATGGCATTCCGTAAGATGCCTGCGAACATTATCAAGTGCGCTCCCACGTTTGAGCCGCAGGCCATGATATCGCTGCGCCGTCTATGCGACCGGCTGGACATGGTCGGCTTTAGCGGGCACTACGCTGTTGAGGCCGGGCACATCGTCAGGTTCGGCCTGGCGCGGGCCATCTTCCTGTCCGCTGAGGCTTCGGCCAACGTCGTCGGCAACACCGCCGACCTGCTTTTAGAGGTCGACGAAGCCCAGGACGTGAGTGTCGAGAAATTCGACCGCGACTTCCGCCCGATGGCCGCCACCCGCAACGCCACTACCATTCTCTACGGCACGCCGTGGCGTGAAGGCAACCTGCTCGACGCTGTCAAAAAGCAGAACCTTGACCTCGAACGGCTCGACGGCATCAAGCGCCATTTCAGATACGATTGGGAAGAAGTTGCCGCCTGTAATCCCGATTACAGGTCCTTTGCCGAGGCTGAGCGCGCCCGGCTGGGTGAGAGCCATCCGACCTTTCGCAG
>CAZGRY010000160.1:0-2246 GCA_964528105.1 uncultured Dehalogenimonas sp. | reverse complement strand
GGTCAATTCGCTGCGCATTCCCTTCATCATGAAGAAGAACCCGGGTCAGGTTGAAGAGAACAAGGGCTTCTGGTCATGGACCACCCGCCTGGTAACCCGTCGCCCGTGGGTCAGCGTCATCGCCACCGTCGGCGTCCTGGTCTTGACCATCGTGCCTTACTTCGACAAGAACACTGGCATGTCCGGCCTCTCCGGCCTGCCCGATTACCTGCCTGCCAAACAGGGCTACATGGTGCTGGAGAAGGAATTCGGTTTCGGCACCGACACCCCGGCGGTTATCGTGCTCGACGGCGACGTCGCCTCAGAGAACTCGTTGACTGCCATCGCCGCCCTGCAGGCCAAACTCAAATCAGATCCCGCCTTCGCCGGCTCGATGGCTGTGCCGCACGTAGAAAAGAACCTCATCGTGGTTTATGCCCGCATCGCCGGAGACCCGCTGGCCAAGGACGCCATGGACGCGGTCGCCCGCCTGCGCTCCGACTATATCCCCGCCACCATGAGCGGCGCTCCCGTAACCGCCCTGGTGACCGGGCAGACCGCCGGAGTGCTGGACTTCAACGCCACCACTAGCACCTACACCCCCATCATCTTCGCTTTCGTGCTGTCGCTCAGCTTCGTGGTGCTGATGCTGGCCTTCCGCTCAATCGTCATCCCGCTGACCGCCATCATCATGAACCTGCTTTCCGTGGGCGCGGCCTACGGCCTGATGGTGCTCGTTTTCCAGAAAGGCGTCGGCGCCGACCTGCTGGGCTTCCAGACCGTCGATGTGATCGAAAGCTGGTTGCCCCTCTTCCTGTTCGCCATCCTGTTCGGCCTGTCCATGGACTATCATGTCTTCCTGCTGAGCCGCATCCGCGAGCACTATAACCAGACGGGCGACAACGCCAGGTCGGTAGCCTACGGGCTGCGCTCGACCGGCAAGCTCATCACCGGCGCCGCCCTCATAATGGTGGCCGTCTTTGGCGGGTTCGCCCTGGGCGACATGGTGATGTTCCAGCAGATGGGTTTCGGTCTGGCCGTGGCTGTCCTGGTGGACGCTACACTCATCCGCTCGGTACTAGTCCCGGCTACCATGGAGATCATCGGCAAAGCTAACTGGTATCTGCCTAAATGGCTTAACTGGATCCCCAAGGTCGGCTTCGGCGAGGAGGAGAGTTCTACCGCTCCCATTCAGCCAAAAGCCGGGTTCAAGGTTCCCGGCGGCATGGTACTGGAGCCTGTACCGGTGCGCGTGGTGGAACCGACCGTTACCAGACGCATCCTGAAGAACGATTTTTCAGACTGATACACAGATTGCTCATCCATGCAAGAAGGGGGGCTGCTCTTCAGTAGCCCCCCTTGGGTGGTATTAGGTTATTAACCCTATTATATCCGCCAATACTAATAAAATAAGCAAAATAGTCGTTAAAAATTTATAGCCCAAAATAAATAGCGCTTTATTAGGCGGGATGACATTTCCATTTAATAAATCATAATACTTGGCTCCCCAGTTTTTAAACCAATTTCCATAAGCTAATACAGCCAATAAAATGGTAATAACAATAAATACGAGTTTGCCGAGTAATTTCTCCATGGATGGGATTGTAATATGTCGTCTGATACATTTGTGAAGTCGAGGGATTAAGGAAGGGGGGGCGAGTCATGACTCGCCCCTACGGAACGACAGCGAAGAAAAGCACTCTTTGCCCCGATGCAATCGGGACAGTCTCCCTCCTGCCAAAGGGAGAGGATGCCGGGTTCAACTCAAGTTTCGAGGCGCGGGGGTGGTGGCTTGGTCTTGATTTCGGAGATGAACATGGCGGCCAGAACGCAGGCGGCGCCTCCAAGGATGCGCGGCGTGAGGATGTTGCCGCCCAGGAAGACGCCGAAAATCCCGGCGAAAACCGGCTCCATTGTCATCACGACCGCGGCGCGGGTGGGGGGCACCAGAGACTGCGCCCAGGTCTGCACCAGGAAGCCGGCGGCGGTGGCCAGTATGGCGGTAACGGCGACGGCCGCCCATACGCCGCCGTCGGGGGGGAGGGTGAGCCCACCGGGGACAGAAGCAACCAGCGTTATCACAGCCACCACGGCTATCTGCACCAGCGCGAAACTGTAGGGGTCGTACTTGGCCGACCACTCGCCCAGCCCCACGATGTGCAGCGCGAAAAAGAGGGCACAGCCCAGCGTCAGCAGCTCACCGACACCTACCGCCCAGCCGTGCAGGCTGAGCAGCCCCAGGCCGACGGTGGCCAGCACCACGGCGA
>CAZGRY010000159.1:0-2276 GCA_964528105.1 uncultured Dehalogenimonas sp. | reverse complement strand
CGCGCCTGGATGCTCTCGGAAATCCAAAAATTCAACCAAGATTCTCGCAAACAACCATGAAACAATACTTTAAACTACTCGCACTCCCATTCCTCGCGCTGACCTATGGGGCCACGTTCGTCTCCGCCGCTGAAGACCCGCACGACATCGTCGTCTATGGCGGCACCTCAGGGGGAGTCGTGGCGGCGGTGCAGGCCGCGCGCTCCGGGCACAGCGTCGTCCTGATTTCTCCCACGAAAAAGCTCGGGGGCCTCACAGCCTCTGGCTTGGGCATGACAGACACCGCAGGCTACCGGCAGATCATCGGCGGCCTCGCCCGAGAGTTCTACCAGCGCATCGGCAAGCACTACAGCGACCCGAGCAACTGGCACTGGGGGGACCGCGAAGCCTACATGAAAAAAGTCGCGCCCGGCTTGGTCCGCGACGGCATGATGCATTACTTCGAACCTCACATTGCCGAGAAGGTCTTCGAGGAATGGGCGTCCGATAGCAATATCACCATCGTGCGGGGTGAGCGGCTCGACCTTCGCCAGGGTGTCGTCAAAGAAGGTGCCCGCATCACCGCTCTCCGCATGGAGTCCGGGCGCACTTTCCCTGGCAAAATCTTTATCGACGCCAGCTATGAAGGCGATCTTCTCCCCGGCGCCGGCGTCGCCTATACCTTCGGGCGCGAGAGCCAACAGACTTACCAAGAGCGCTTCGCCGGGGTCCAGCCCCGCGCCGGCGTCGAGCACCAGTTCCGCCATCCCGCGGACCCCTACCTCAAGCCCGGCGACGCCTCCAGCGGCCTCCTCCCGGAGATTCATGCCGCCACCCCTGCTGCCATGGGTTCCGAAGGCAGCGCCGACAAACTCATCCAAGCCTACAACTTCCGCCTTTGCCTCACCGACGTCCCCGAGAACCGCATCCCGATCCAGCGCCCTGACGGTTACGACTCCGCCCGCTATGAACTCCTCGGACGCTACTTCAAGGCGGGCTTCGCCCATCCCTTCGGCCTCCATGATGCGATGCCCAATCGTAAGACCGACCTCAACAACTTCGGCCCTTTCAGCGTCGACTACCTGCGTGGCAATGACGGTTACGTCGAGGGCGACTACGCCACCCGCGACCGCATCGTCGCCGAGCATATCCGCTATCAGAAAGGCCTCCTCTACTTCTTCCTCACGGACGAACGAGTGCCCACCGAGATTCGCCAGCAGCTCGCCCAATGGGGTTATGCCAAAGACGAGTTCGCCGACACCGGCCACTGGCCTTGGCAGATTTACGTCCGTGAAGCCCGCCGCATGATCAGCGATTACGTCATGACCGAGCACCACATCCTCGGCCCCCAGATCGCTCCTGACTCCATCGGCCTCGGCTGCTACCCGCTCGACTGCCACAACGTCCAGCGCTTCGTCAGCGCCGAAGGTTACGCCCTCGTTGAAGGCGGCATCTTCGCCTCGATGCACAGCCCTTATCCCATCAGCTATCGCTCCATCGTCCCCCGCCGGGCCGAGTGCGAGAACCTCCTCGCCCCCTGGTCGCTCTCCGCCTCGCACGTCGCCTTCCTTTCCATCCGCATGGAGCCCGTCTTCATGATCCTCTCCCAGTCCGCCGCCTCCGCTGCCAGCCTCGCCCTTCAGAACCATTGCCCCGTGCAAGACATCGCCTACGACCAGCTACGCGACCAACTCGCCAAACAAAACCAGGTTCTCGACTTCAAACCCGACCGTCCCAAGCCCCAGCCCATCGCACCCACAAACCTCCCTGGCATCGTCGTGGACGACATCGACGTCACCTTCACGGACGATTGGGTTTGCCGGCACGACGGACGCTTCGTCGGCCAGTCCTTCCGCAGCGACGTAAGCCACGGCAAGGCAGACAAAACCTTCCGCTACCGCGCCATCCTCCCCAAACCCGGCCAATACGAAGTCCGCTACGCCTACACCAACGTTCGCGGAGCCGAAAAAGGCGCCCCCGTTACCCTCTACACCAGCCAAGGCCCCAAGGTCATCCGCATCGACCTCACCCAGCCCCCACCCATCGAAGGACTCTGGGTCAGCCTCGGCCACTTTGATTTCGCCACACAGGAAGCCACCGTCGTCGTCAGCAACGCAGGCACGACCGGCATCGTCGTCACCGACGCCATCCAGTTCCTTCCCATCTCACCCTGAAACCTAAAGCACTGCCCCTCATGAACCGAGCTTTCCCGAAACGGAAACAAATAACCATGAAAACTACCCTCACACTCATCACTTTCCTTCTCACCATCTCGACAGCCTTCGCTACCGAGCAAG
>CAZGRY010000158.1:0-2347 GCA_964528105.1 uncultured Dehalogenimonas sp. | reverse complement strand
GGGCGCAGGTTGAGGACAAAATCGACACGAGGGCGGGCGGGTTCGAGACCGGGGACGAGAGGGCGGTCCTCCTCGATCCATTTGGCGTAACCGCCTTCGAGGATGGCGGCAGCATCATGACCGTAATAGCGCAGCATCCACCACAAGCGCGAGGCGAATGCGCCGCCGGCGGTGTCGTAAACAACGACCTGCCTGCCGGGACCGATGCCCCAGGCGGAGAGCCGTTCGGCCATGACTTGAGGATCCGGGAGAGGATGGCGCCCTGTCTGTGGGGTGCGCGGGGCGGAGAGATCATCATCCATGTGGGCATAGAGCGCGCCGGGGATGTGTCCTTCGCTGTAGTTCTCGCGGCCCCAGGAGGGTGCGGCGAGGTCGAAGGAGCAGTCGACGACAACCCACAGCGGATCATTGGCGTGATCGGCGAGTTGGGAGGTGGAGACGAAGTCGGAGTAGATCATGGGAATGGGGGAATGGAATGGGTAAAGGGTGATGAGTGATGAGTAATGAGTGAAGAACGCTGAATGCTGAATGCTAGGCAATATCTCCAAGGGTGTGGAGAAGGGCAAAGTTGGGCTGGCGCATGGCGCCGACGGGGAAGCCGGAGATGAGAACGATCTGCTGGCCGGGAGTGAGAACAAAGCTGGCGACGGCGGCTGCTTCAACATGGGCGAGCATCGACTCGACAGTGGATGCGTAAGGGATGAGGAAGGGGGTGACCCCCCAAAGCAGGCCGAGGCGCTGAAAGGTCTGCTGGACAGGGGTGAAGGCGAGAACAGGGACGCGCGGCCTGGACTTGGATGCATAGAGCGCGGTGCGCCCGGTCTCAGTGAAGACGGCGATGGCGGTGACGTCGCGGTCGTGCGCCAGCTCGCGGGCGGCGCGGGTGATGGAAAGGGCGTCGTTTTGGGCGGCTTCCTCGGGCAGGTCGCGATAGTGGCCCCAATCGTCGAAATGGGCCTCGGCTTCGCAGATGATGGCGTGCATCATGGCCACACTCTCGACCGGATAGGAACCGCTGGCGGTTTCGCCGGACAGCATGACGGCGTCGGTGCCGTCAAAGACGGCATTGGCGACGTCGGAAGCCTCGGCGCGGGTGGGTCGCGGGTTGTGGATCATCGACTCGAGCATCTGGGTGGCGGTGATGACGATCTTGGCGTGGCGGTTGGCGACGCGTATGATCTCTTTCTGCATGGTTGGCACGGAGGCCGGGGAGGTTTCGACGCCCAAGTCGCCGCGGGCGACCATTACACCGTCGGCGGCATGGATGATTTCGTGCAGGTTCTGGATGGCCTCGGGGAGTTCGAGTTTGGCGATGATAGGCGTGGCGGCCTGCTGGGCCGAGAGGGCGGCGACGGCGCGGTGGACTTTATTGACATCCTCAGCGGTGCGCACAAAGGAGATGGCGACGGCATCAACGCCTTGAGAGATGCCAAACGCGAGGTCGGCCTGGTCTTTATCGGTGAAACCAGGGAAGGTGAGGTGTGCGCCGGGCAGGTTGACACCCTTGTGCGAACTGAGCGGGCCTCCAATGACGACCCGCGCTTCGACGGAGTTGGGGGTGACGGCAAGGACGCATAACTCGAGGTTGCCATCATCCATCAGGATGCGTCCCCCGGGTGAAACCGCGGCTTCGAGATCGGGGACATCCATGGGGATGAATGTTTTCCCGCCGGGACCGTCCAGATCGGGGCTGGAGGAGAGGACCACCGTCTCGCCAGGCTGTATGGTGATCATTCCGCCGGGGATATTGCCGACGCGCAGCTTGGGGCCCTGAAGATCCTGCAGGATGGTGATGGGCTTATTGAGCTCGATGGAGAGCTCGCGGATCAGGCGAATCCGCGCGGCGTGCTCATCGTGCGTGCCGTGGGAGAAGTTGAGCCGGGCAACATCCAGACCGGCTAGGATGAGCCGTTTGAGGATCTCCCGATCCTGCGAGGCGGGGCCGATGGTGGCGACGATTTTGGCGCTGCGTTCAGGTTTCATAAGGCGCGTCCTGGTAGAAGGTATGGCGCAATGATAACATGAAGGAAGAGGGTGATGAGAAATGGGTAAAGTGTAATGGGTAATGAGAAATGAGTGGGGATTGAAGGACAAGAGGCTTATTGGAAATACTGATTGTATAATGAGGTAATTCCATCCGAATGATGAGTGCCAGTGAAACATAAAATCAGTTTACCGATCGCCCTGGTCTTTTTCGGGCTGTTGTTCAGTTTATCCTCCCTCCCGGCGCGGTCCGAAAGCAGCGAGACCAGCCAGATATCTTTTATCGACGTGGGGCAAGGGGACGCGATCCTGCTGCAGGATCCACACGGTTTTGACATTCTCATCGATGGGGGGCCTACCGCGG
>CAZGRY010000157.1:0-2457 GCA_964528105.1 uncultured Dehalogenimonas sp. | reverse complement strand
CCGACATGGTTTCCAACTCGAGAGGTGCCGAAGGCATCTCCGCAATCCCACCGAAAAGATCGAACATGGTGCCCTGTCCGGATTGGCGGATTTTGAGTTCCCGCGCCGCGAAATCAAGCAGCCGCCCGACGTTGTGGAGCAGTGTGCCCCGCTCGCCCAGGGAGTCGAAGGCGCCGGCTTTGATTAAACTCTCGAGTACTCTGCGATTCATCGCCGAGGGATCGGCGCGCCGGCAGAAGTCCTCGATCGAACGGTAAGGCCCATTGTTTTGCCGTTCTTCGACCAGCGGGGTTACCGCCTGCTCGCCGACATTCTTGACCGTCGCCAATCCGAAGCGGATGCCCTCGCCCTTTTGCGTCGGCTCGATGGTAAAATTAACCTCGGAGGCGTTGATATCCGGGCTGAGGAGTTCGATATCCAGGCGGCGGCTTTCGGCGGCGGCTATCGCTACCTTCTCAGCGTCGTCCCGCTGGGTGGCCATGAAGGCGGTCATATACTCGACCGCGTAATTGGCTTTGAGATAGGCCGTCTGGTAGGCGATCAAAGCGTAGGATACGGCATGGGCTTTGTTGAAGGCGTAGCCGGCGAAAGGTTCGATCAGAGCGAAAATTTGGTCGGCCAATTCCTCCGTGTAGCCGTTTTTAAGCGCCCCGGCGATGAAGTTCTTCTTCTGCTTCTGCATCACCTCGGCGTTCTTCTTGCCCATGGCCTTGCGCAGAATGTCGGCCTGGCCCAGCGAGTAGCCGGAGAATTTTTGGGCGATGAACAGCACCTGCTCCTGGTAGACGATGACGCCGTAGGTTTCGCGGAGGATCGGCTCTAGGTCCTGGTGAGGGTAGGTGATCGGCTCGACGCCGTGCTTGCTCCGGATAAAGCGGGGGATCTGTTCCATCGGGCCGGGGCGGTAGAGGGCCACCATGGCCGCAATGTCGGTGAAGTGAGTCGGCTTCAGGTCCCGGATGTAGCGCCGCATCCCCATGCCTTCAAGCTGGAACACGCCCATCGTCTCGCCGGCGGCCAGCAGGCTGAAGGTCTTCTTGTCATCGAGCGAAATTTTGTGAACGTCGAGCGGGATGCCGCGCCGCTCCCGGATGATGTCCTGCGCCCGCGAAAGGATGTTCAGGTTGGCCAGGCCCAGGAAGTCCATTTTCAAGAGGCCGATGAGGGCGATGTCCTCCATGGTGTACTGGGTCATCACCAGGTCGACCTTGCCGCCGCCCGAGCTTTCCCGGTTCAGGCGCTGCAGCGGAGCGTGTAAAGCGAGGGGTTCTTTCGATATAACCACGCCTGCGGCGTGGGTACTGGCGTGCCGCGACAGGCCGGAAACCTGCTGGGCCGTCGATATCAGTTTCTGCACCGTGCCGTCGTTGGCCACCGCTTCCCGGAGCTCGGCGTTTTCCTCGAGGGCGGTATCCAGGGTCATGTGCGGACCGAAGGGAACCAGGCGCGCCACCCGGTCCACATCCGGAATGTTCATACCCAGGGCGCGCCCGACGTCGCGGATTGCCGCCCGGGCGCCCAGTGTGCCGAAGGTGATGATCTGGGCGACATGGTCGGTGCCGTACTTCCGGTAGACGTACTCGATGACCTCGTCCCGGCGGTCGTCCTGGAAATCCATGTCGATATCGGGCATTTCCTTGCGCTCGATGTTAAGGAAGCGCTCGAAGACCAGGGAGTATTCCAGCGGGTCGACCTCGGTGATGCCGAGGCACCGCAGCACGATGGACGCCGCCGCCGAGCCGCGGACGCCGTAGTAGATGTTCCGTTCCTTGACGAAGCGGATGATGTCCCACACCACCAGGAAGTAGTCAGCGAACTGGGTTTTCTCGATGACGTCGAGTTCGTAAGCCAGGCGCTCTTTGACCGCCGCCGATGCATTCGGATAATACAGCGGGAAAGCCTTATGGCACAGGTCGGCGACATATTGCTGCGACGTCATGCCCGCCGGCCGGTCGATCTGTGGCAGGTGCAGCCGCCCGAACTCCAGCGTCAAATCGCAGGCGTCGGCGATCTTATTGGTGTTGGCCAGGGCCTCCGGCAGGTCGCGATAAAGCTCGGCCATCTCGGCTTCGGTCTTCAGGTAGAACGACTCCGCCTGCATCTTCATCCGGGAGGTGTCCTGCACCGTGGTGCCGGTGCCGATGCAGAGGAGCAGGTCGTGGATGGTGGCGTCCTCCTTGCGGGGGTAGTGGACGTCGCCGGTGGCCACCAGGGGGATGTTCAGTTCTTTTGAAAGTTTGATCAGGGCGGCATTGATCCGGTCGAATTCCGGCATCGGGTGGCGCTGGATCTCGAAGTAGAACTCGCCGTTGAAGTTGTCGCGGTACCACGCCGCCGCTTTTTTGGCGTCGTCCAGGCGGCTCTCCATGATCAGTCGCGGCACCTCGCCGGAGGGGCAGGCCGACAGGGCAATGAGCCCGTCGCGGTACTTGGCCAGGACTTCTTTGTCGACGCGGG
>CAZGRY010000156.1:0-2508 GCA_964528105.1 uncultured Dehalogenimonas sp. | reverse complement strand
CCTGGGCCAGAATGTCATCTGCGCCTTCATGAGCTGGCACGGCTACAACTACGAAGACGCCATCATCATCAGCGACCGCTTGGTGAAAGCCGACCGCTTTACCTCGATCCATATTTCCAAGCACGAGGTTGAGGCCCGTGATACCAAGCTGGGCCTGGAAGAAATTACCCGAGACATTCCCAACGTCGGCGAGGAATCGCTGCGTGAATTGGATGAAGAGGGCATCATCCGCGTCGGCGCCGAGGTCGGACCAGACGATATCCTGGTGGGCAATATCACTCCTAAGGGCGAGACCGAACTGTCCGCAGAAGAAAAACTGCTGCGGGCCATCTTCGGTGAAAAAGCCCGTGAGGTGAAAGACACCTCGCTCCGCATGCCCCACGGCGAGTGGGGCAAGGTCATCGCCGTCAAGGTTTTCACCCGCGAAGCCGGCGATGATTTACCCGCCCGGGTCAACAAGTGGGTCCAGGTGTGGGTCGCCCAGAAACGCAAGATTTCGGTCGGCGACAAGCTGGCCGGCCGCCACGGCAACAAAGGCGTTATATCCATCGTTGCCCCGTCCGAAGACATGCCCTTCCTGCCCGACGGCACGCCGGTCGATGTGGTGTTGAACCCCATCGGCGTCCCCTCCCGCATGAACCTGGGCCAGATCCTGGAACTTCACCTGGGCTGGGCGGGTCACCTGCTCGGCTTCCGGGTGCGCACCCCCGTTTTCGACGGCGCTACCGACACGGCCATTGAGGACGACCTGGCCCGGGCGTATATCGCCCAGGTGGCCGGACTGATCAAGCTGGATTATGAAGAAAAAGACGCCAAAACTGTCGCCTCCGCCGCCATCGCCTGGCTCAACAAGCGCGGCTATGACGGCGCTCGCACCTTCGACGACAACCATCCTGGCTTCGGCCGCGAGACCTGCCTCAGGCTGTGGCTTGAGGAACAGGGTGTTGGAGGCACCCGCGCCATCCCCACCTCTGAACTCGATGAGCGGGTATTCAAACTGTCGCGGGAGCTCAACATTCCGTCACCAGTCTCCGGCAAGATGGTCCTGCGCGACGGTAAAACCGGCGAGCTCTTCGACCAACCGATCACCGTGGGTAATATGTATATTCTGAAGCTAATACACTTGGTGGAAGACAAGGTGCACGCTCGCGCCACCGGCCCTTACTCCCTGATCAGCCAGCAGCCGCTGGGCGGCAAGGCCCAATTCGGCGGCCAGCGCTTCGGCGAAATGGAAGTCTGGACGCTTGAGGCTTACGGCGCTGCCTACAATCTCCAGGAAATGCTGACGATCAAGTCCGACGATGTGACTGGCCGCGCTAAAGCCTACGAGTCGATCGTGAAAGGCGAGGATGTGTCCCAGCCCGGCGTGCCGGAGTCGTTTAAGGTACTGGTTAAAGAACTCCAGAGTCTCGGCCTGTCGGTCGAGGTCATCAACGAAGAAGAAAAGGTCCTGCCGGCCGAACACCTTAGAGAAGTGGCCGCCGCCGAAGATGAATCCGAGCTGGCCACCCTGGCGGGGGAACTGACCTCGCAGCTTGTGGATGTCACCGAAGATGTCGAAGACGGCGCCGAAGAAGAAAAAGAGGATACCGAAAAATAATATGAATGAAGTCATCGATTTTGACGCCATTCGCATCTCTTTGGCCTCTCCGGAGCAGATTCGGAGCTGGTCCTACGGCGAAGTCACCAAGCCGGAGACGATTAACTACCGCACCCTGAAACCGGAGCGCGACGGCCTGTTCTGCGAGCGCATCTTCGGTCCTACCAAGGACTTCGAGTGCTCCTGCGGCAAGTACAAGCGTATCCGCTATAAGGGTATTATCTGCGACAAGTGCGGCGTCGAGGTAGCCCGGGCCAAGGTTCGGCGCGAGCGCATGGGCCATATCGAGTTGGCCTGCCCGGTGGGCCACATCTGGTTCACCCGCGGCATCCCCAGCCGTGTTGGACTGCTTCTGGATCTGTCCACCCGCAGCCTGGAGCGCATCGTCTATTTCTCCCACTACGTCATCACCTCGGTCAATGAAACTGCCCGCCAGTCGGCCATCGGTGACCTTGAAAAAGGCCGCCGAACCGAGATGGACGAGCGCCAGAGCGAAATCGAAGCCCGTGCCACCGAGATGGCCGCCGCCGGCGCCGATATCCAGGAGATCAACAACCTGCGCCGCGATTTTGAAGCCGAGCGTGACGAGCGCGAAGAAGAGACGGTCGGTATCGTTGAGCAGCTCTCCGCCTTGCGCCGCGGCAACCTGTTGACCGAAAGCCAGTATTATGATTTGAAAACCCGCTACCCCGAGGTTTTCGATGCCAAGATGGGCGCCGAGGCCATCCTCGACCTCCTTAAAGGCATTGACCTGGGCGAAATGCGCAACCACCTGATCCAGGAGACCCGCTCGAGCTCCGGTCAGCGCCGCAAGAAGGCTTCTAAGCAACTGCAGCTGGTCGAGGCCTTCCGCCGCAGCGGCAATAAGCCGGAGTGGATGGTGTTGACAGTCCTGCCGGTGCTGCCCC
>CAZGRY010000155.1:0-2543 GCA_964528105.1 uncultured Dehalogenimonas sp. | reverse complement strand
GGATGTTGCCCGGCGACCGCTGCGGCTTGACCAATCCGGAACGCTCATAATAGCGCAGGGTGTGGGTCTTGACGCCGATAAGCTCGGCGGCGACATGGATAACGTAACGAGGCCGGTGCATTTCTTCGTTCACGGTACCTCCGGAGCCTTGCTATCCGGCCGCAGTTTGGCCAGTTCAGCAAACAACTCCTTCTCTTTTTCGCTTAGAACGGTCGGTAATATCACGTTTACTTTGGCGATTAGGTCACCATGGCCGGTCTTGCCCAAGTGCGGTACGCCCTGCCCGGCAAGTTTGAAGGTCTTGCCGTTCTGGCTCTCCGGCGGGATCTTGAGCGCCAGCTTGGTACCCTTGATGGTGGGCACCATAACCTCGCCGCCGAGCACGGCAACGGTCAGCGGCACGTCGGTGGTGGTATAAAGATCGTCATCCTTACGCTCGAAGCGGGGATGTGGCAGGACTTTTACTAACAGGTACAGATCACCCCGCGCGCCCCCGCCCGAGCCTTCGCCGCCTTTGCCGGCCAGGCGCACCCGGGAGCCGGTGGTCACCCCGGCCGGGATTTTAACCTCCAGGGTCTCTGGCTTGGCGGCCTGCATGGTTAATTTTCGATGAGTGCCGTGATAGGCCTCTTCGAGAGTTACTTCAACTTCATAGTCGACATCTGCGCCGCGATGGGAGCGGCGCCGCCCACCGCCGCGGAGTATCTGGTCGAAAATATCGCAGACATCCCCCCCCGCGTAAGCACCGCCGGTTTGACTGAAATCATAATTTTCGAAGGGGGAGCCGCCGGGATGCTGGCGGTAACCGGCGCCGGCTTTTTCAAAGGCTTCGGCATGCTGCCAGTTTTCGCCGTATTTGTCGTATTTGATGCGTTTTTCCTTGTCAGACAATACCTCGTGAGCTTCGTTGATCTCTTTAAACTTGGCCTCGGCAGCTTTGTCACCGGGATTCACGTCCGGGTGATACTTCCGCGCCAGCTTGCGGAAGGCTTTCTTGATATCGTCTTCGGTGGCGGCGCGGGTAACGCCGAGAGTGGCATAGTAGTCTTTAGCGGCCATATAGTCCTCTTGTTTTGACAAGATGTTTCATTATATCAGCCGCTCAGCTTTTCTGTCTATTTAGTTTCAGTATTCTTAACTTATGTTTGTTAAGTGTGCCCGTCTCAGCAATTTTCACTTTTCCATTGTAACCCGCTTATGTCCGAGTTCAAAGAGCGCTTTGTTTCTGCGGTGTGTAGCCGTCGAAGGGTTCTCTGACCCCCGACCGATTGCGCCAACCTGCGGCAGATGCTATCATTTCGGCATCACTTCCAAGGAGACTCCCATCAGACAGGACTCATATGCCGCCGCCGGTGTTTCCATCGATGCCGCTGCAGCGGCCAAGGAACAGATCAAACAACTGGCCAAGGCCACCTTCAATGCCAATGTCTTAGCTGGCCCGGGCTTCTTCGGCGGCATGTTCGAAATGCCCGGAGGTTACAAAAAGCCGGTCCTCGTATCTAGTTGCGACGGCGTCGGCACCAAACTCAAGATCGCCACGGCCGTGGGCAAGCACGATACCGTGGGTATGGACATCGTCAACCACAGCGTCAACGACATCCTGACCTGCGGCGCGATACCGTTTTTCTTCCTGGACTATATCGCCATGGGCAAGCTCGACCCTGCCCTGGTAGCCGACGTTGTCAAAGGCTTGTCCATGGCGTGTCAAGAGGTGGGCTGCGCCCTCATCGGCGGTGAGACGGCCGAGATGCCCGGTCTGTACCACGGCAACGACTATGACCTGGCGGGCTTCATCGTCGGCATCGTGGAGAAAGATGGCATCCTGAACGGACAGTCGATCAAGCCCGGCGATGCCGTTCTAGGATTGCCGTCGACCGGCTTGCATACCAACGGCTATTCTTTGGCACGCAGAGTTCTTGGGGAGTCGGCCTCGGCCATGGCCATCCGCTACCCTACCATGGACAAGTCTGTGGGCGAGGCGCTGTTGGCGCCGCACCGGTCGTACCTCAAAGACCTCAAGCCGGTGCTGACCGAGATCAAGGGCTTAGCCCATATCACTGGCGGGGGTTTCACCGAGAACATTCCCCGCACCCTGCCGCCGGGTACGGCCGTACACATAAATAAGAGTTCCTGGAATGTCCTGCCGATCTTCGAACTCATTCAGGAGTTGGGCAACGTGGCCGACGCCGAAATGTACCGCGTGTTCAACATGGGCATCGGCATGACAATCTTTGCTGACCCGGCGAAAGTAGCGTCACTCCTCGCGGCGATGCCAGAAGCGAAAGTCATCGGCGAGGTTATCGCGGATACGGGCAAAGGCCGGGTCATCATCGAATAACTTTATGTCGAGTGTCACATCGACCTCGATACGGCGGGATCAGAATAATCGGGCACGGCATGCCGTGCCGCTACAGGGAGGTCACCATGCGGGCTATCCTCAGCGTCTCCGATAAGACCGGGCTGGAAGGTTTCGCCAACGAGTTGGCCAAACTACGCTGGGAGATATTCCCCACCGGCGGCACCAAGAAGCCCCTGGCCCCGGA
>CAZGRY010000154.1:0-2552 GCA_964528105.1 uncultured Dehalogenimonas sp. | reverse complement strand
ACAAGCATTTTTCACCTGGTTGCGAAGGGCGACCAGGGCATTGTAGGTGCCGATGAAGATCAGGAACAGGATGACGATGACGCCGAGGATGATGAGTAAGGGTATCAAGTCGTTACCTCCTTATTTGCCTAGATCCGCTTTAAGCGTTTCTTTGAGAAAAGCCAGCAACCCGGCGTCCACAGCAGCGCCGTCGGCGGCCTTGACCTGGGACAGCACATGGTGCAATTCGCCACCGTCGAACCAAAGCCCGTCACCGCGGTCACAGGCGTCGATGGTTACCGAAGGGGCGTCACCGACATTCTTCTTGTGCATGTGTCGGTTGCAGATGGGGCAGCGACGCTTCTCCTCGTCGGGGGCAGTGTCCGGTCGGGTCATGATGTCGGCCAGGCAGGTGTCGGCTTCTGGACCGCAGGCTTTTTCGGTAACCAGTTCCAGTTCGCCGCGGTCGAACCACACACCGTGGCAGGTGGGGCAGTAGTCGAGGGCGATCTGGTCGTGCTCGACGACGATCATCGGGCTGCGGTCCCTGGGACAGTTCATAATTTGCTCTCAAGTTTAGGCTCAGCAGCCCGTCGTGTCAATAGGCTTTTCAGATTGGTCACTCTGACTCAGAATGAAACGGGAGGGAAGAATCTCTGCGCCGGCTCGAGGAAAACGTGTCAGGGATGGGCGAGGAAAACATTTACGAGCAGTAACGGGGCGTTGAGCAACAGCATTAATGCCGATTGTCGGCTACGCCGGTTGTTTTGTATCGCTCCCATAACGCCAAGCGCAAATGTGAGAACAAGTATGACTAACGCGACGGTTATTCCGACCGTGAAAACAGAATTGCTGGGGCTGGAATCAGAGGTGACAGCGAACAAGATCAAGAACAACAGCATGGCGCCTGAGACTGACGAGAGTAGCATGGAGAACGAAGCCGTTTGCATCTTGGATCCGGGCGGTGTCGTCTGGCTGTTCATCGCCCGCCGATTACTGGAAGAAATCCCTGATCGAGTCGAACTGGGATGGCAGCAGGCTTAACACGATGGGGAACTTGTCCAACAGAAATGTAGCTATCCTCGAATCGGCCAGGGAACCTGAACCGAAGAAACTGGCCCAGGCCGCCAGTGCCGCGCCGACGAACAGGGCGCCCATGAGCAGGCCGAAAACGGCTCCGGCGATGCGGTTGACCCCGCCAAGAAAAACAACCGAAACCAGCTTGGTGAGCAGCCCGGCGACAATGGAAAAGATCGCCCAGACGACGACCAGGATGACGATGAAGGCGGCGATATTGGCGCCGTCCTGGTTATCGATGAAACTGAATAGGCTGTTGGCCAGGGTCTCATAGTAACGACCGGCCAGGACAATGCCCACGATCAGGCCGATGAGACCGCCCAGGGCTTTGATGAACCCCTGGGAGAAGCCGGCGAAGGTCTGGATGGCCAGGATGATGATGATGACGATATCTAGCCAGTTCATAACACCATTAAAGCACCTTCTTCACCGATATACAACGGCTATGATGGTGCTTTGGGCAAATAACGTTGACAGTGGCCTTGGGTTAGACATAAAGTAAACACGCCGGTGTAGCTTCAACGGGGGCGGCTTGGATCAGATCGACGCGGAAGTGCAGGCGCAGCAAAACTTGACGATCATCAAGGGCATGGTGGCGCTCAAACGGCAGAAGCTGGGCGTAAAATATAACCTGTTCACCGCCAAAGTAGTCGAGGTGCTGCGGGCTAATTATCCCGGGTTTACCGCTATGTCCGATGAACAGCTGAATGACCTGGTGGCGTCGGTGGACGTCATGGGCGAGGAATCCCGCGGTTTAATGAAGAAACTGGGCGAATACTGCGCCGGTTGCGGCTGGTGCTGCTCCCAGACCTCGAAAATCGTGGTGACCAAAGCCGACGTCGAACGCATCAGCCGGTCCTTGAAACAGAAAACCGAAGACATTTTCAAATTCGACGGCAAGGAATATACGATCAAGCAGGGCCATCCCTGCCAGTGGTGGAACTCCCGGAACGGCCGCTGTGCCATCTATAACATCCGCCCTTCAGTCTGCCGCACCTGGCCGCTGGCGATCAATGAAAAAGGTCAGAAATTGCTTCACAGCAACGCCGAGTGCGCCTATGCCGTGTTAGTACTGGCCGATAAGGTGATGCGGCACCTTCGCAGCGCCGCAGCCGCGCCTTGATGTGGGATACGGGTTCGTTTCGATTGTTTCATCGCACGGCGTGATCTATTGCCTTCGGGTGATTTTACAGCTATCATAAGGGAGAATTCCGGCTGATTCTTATACTTCAGGAGGCCGTCATGATCAAGATTTCCATCCAGGGCGCTCGCGGCTCTTTTCACGACATCGTCGCCCGGAAAAAATTCCCCGGCGATTCCGAGATCATCGAAAGCGATACTTTTAAACAGGTTTTCGAGGATGTCCACAAAGGCCTCACCGATTACGGCGTGGTGGCCATCGAGAACTCCGTCTACGGCTCGTTCCTGGAAACGTACGACTTCCCCTTGCACCACGATACCCGCACCCCAAGCGAAGCGCACATGCGCCCGGCTCT
>CAZGRY010000153.1:0-2584 GCA_964528105.1 uncultured Dehalogenimonas sp. | reverse complement strand
CCAGACAGGACGTCCTTCTTGCCATGGATGGCGGCGTCGGTGAGGACGCGAGTCGTCTCCTGGAAGGAGGCGGCGGCCAGCCAGGACTCAGTGGACAAAGATGCCCGGGTGATACCCAGGAGCACGGTGTGAGCAGTGGCGGGTTCGCCGCCCTCGGCCAGGATATTGGCGTTGATGTCCTCGTAGCGGAACTTGTCCACCAGCTCGCCGGGCACCAGGTCGGTGTCGCCGGAGGAGTCGATGCGGACGCGGTTCATCATTTGGCGGACGATGACCTCGATGTGCTTGTCGTTGATGTGCACGCCCTGCGAGAAGTACACTTTCTGCACTTCTTCCACCAGGTAGCGCTGGACGGCTTCCTTGCCGAGCACCGCCAGGATGTCCTGCGGGTTGACCGAGCCGTCGGTCAGTTTCTGCCCAGCCTTGATAGCCTCGCCGTCTTTGACCGCGATGTGCGAAGCGGCGGGTACCATGTATTCCCGCTCGTCGATGTCTTCGTACTTGATGATCAGGCGTGAGCCCTCGATGCTGACCCGGCCGCCGACGCGGGCGGACAGCATCGCTTCGCCGGTGGTCAGGTGAGCTGACTTTTTAGACGCGGCTTCCGGCGCGGTGGCCAGGACGGCGCCCATGTCCACGGGCTGGCCTTCGTTCACTTCCAGCTTCCAGCCTTCCGGCAGGTCGTACTCATCCTGGTAGGTCTCCCGGGCCATGATACGCAGGCTGCGGCCGGCCTCGGACTCGTTGACCTGGGCGATGCCGTCGATCTCGGAGATGATAGCCTGAGCCTTGGGCGGGCGGGCTTCAAAAAGTTCTTCGACGCGGGGCAGACCGGTGGTGATGTCGGTACCGACGACGCCGCCGGTGTGGAACGTTCGCAGCGTCAGCTGGGTGCCGGGCTCGCCAATACTCTGGGCGGCGACGATGCCGACGGCGGTATAGTGCTCCACGGTATGGCCGCGGCCGAGGTCGCGCCAGTAGCATTTTTGGCAGACGCCGCGGCGTGATCCGCAGGACAGCGGTGAGCGGACATAGACGCCGGTAACGCCGGCGGCGGCGATCTCCCTGGATTTTTTATCGTCGATTTCGCCGTTCCGGTCAACAATGATCTCACCGGTCTGGGGATTGGCCACCGGCATGGCGGCTAATCTACCGGCGATACGCTCGTGAAGCGGCGGTAGAATGCCTTTTTCCTTGGGTTCCTCGATCCACAGGCCGTCGGGGGTACCACAGTCATCCTCGAAGATGATGAGGTCCTGGGTAACATCGATCAGGCGGCGGGTGAGATAACCGGAGCCCGAGGTCCGAAGGGCGGTATCGGCCAGACCTTTGCGGGCGCCGTGGGTGGAGATAAAGTACTCAATAGCCGAAAGGCCTTCACGCAGGGAAGCCTTGATCGGGAAGTCGATAATGCGGCCGGAGGGGTTGGTCATGAGTCCGCGCATGCCGGCCATCTGGCGGATCTGAGAAATGTTACCCTTTGCGCCGGAGGTGGCCATCATGTAGACGTTTCCTGCGGTGTCCAAACCCTTGGAGATAGCATCGGTGATCTGCTCGGTGGCCTTCATCCAGACCTCGATGACGCCGGCGTAGCGCTCGTCGTCGGTGATGAGGCCCTGGGCATACTGCTGTTCGATGAGCGTGGTTTCGGCTTCGGCGTGGGCGACGATGGCGGGCTTGGCGGCCGGCACAGCGATATCGCCCATGGCGATGGTGATGCCGGAACGGGTGGCGAAGCGGAAGCCGAGCTGCTTGATCAGGTCCAGGGACTCGGCCATTTCCTCATCAGAGACCAATTTCTTGCATTCGCCGATGAGACGGCGGATCGTCGATTTATCGACCGCCTTGTTAAAGAAAGGCAGGACCTTGGGTAGGGCTTCGTTGAAAATGATGCGCCCGGCCGAGGTCTTGAGTTTTTCACCCTCGGGGGTACGGACTTCAATCTCGGCCCGCAGATTGATCAGACCATTTTCGAAGTAGCGTTTGACCTCCTCGAAATTGCCAAAACGCTTACCCTCCCCTTGGAGACCAGGCCGGACAGTAGTCAAATAATACACGCCGAAGACCATATCCAGGCTCGGTGTGACCACCGGGTCGCCGGATGAAGGCAGCAGCATGTTGTGGATTGAGAGCATCGCCTCGCGGGCTTCCTTTACGGCAGCCTTGGACAACGGCAGGTGGACGGCCATCTGGTCGCCGTCGAAGTCGGCGTTGAAGGCGGGACAGACCAGCGGGTGAATCTGGATGGCTGAGCCGTCAATCAGCACCGGCTCAAAGGCCTGGATGGACAGGCGATGAAGCGTCGGGGCGCGGTTTAAAAGGACCGGCCTGTCCTTGACCACATCCTCCAGGATGTCGTAAACCTCGGGACGGGCGCGCTCAACGAGACGGCGGGCGCTCTTGATGTTGGGCGCCAGGCCGTCAGTTACCAGGCGGTGCATAACGAAGGGCTTAAAGAGTTCGAGGGCCATGCGCCGCGGCAGACCGCACTGGTGCAGCTTCAGGCTGGGGCCGACGACGATGACCGAGCGGCCGGAGTAGTCGACGCGCTTGCCGAGCAGGTTCTGGCGGAAGCGGCCCTGCT
>CAZGRY010000152.1:0-2598 GCA_964528105.1 uncultured Dehalogenimonas sp. | reverse complement strand
AACGTGGGTTTGAAAAACGGATGGAGCGTATCATCCACAACCTCGATAAGTACGAAAAAACAGACGAAATCGAACGGCTTACACTAGCTGATATTAAGACGATCCAACTTGAAAGCTTACTTGGCAGTTACATACTTCGTCTACCCGGAATAATCCCCGGGCAAGGTGGTTTCATTATAAAAGACAAACGAGATTACGAAGAAATAAAAAAGCTATTAATGGGTTTTTCACCAACAATCAAAGTCCATGCGTACTAATTTTGCGGAGTCTTTAAGGAGATCCACTTTGGGCTATCCCGATTCAATCTTATATAAAGTACAAAAACCCGCCCGCTACACCGGGGCGGAAGTCAACGCCATTGTTAAGGACTTCGATGCCACTCCGGTCAGGATCGCTCTTTGCTTCCCGGATCTTTATGAAGTGGCCATGTCCAACCTGTCGCTGCCCATCCTCTACGACATTATCAACCGCCGCTCCGACTCCCTGGCCGAGCGCGCGTACATGCCCTGGCCTGATATGATCAAGGCCATCCGTGATAACGGATTAGCGTTGTTGTCTCTCGAGAATTTCCGTCCCGTTCGGGACTTCGATGTCGTTGGTTTCTCCCTCGGTGCCGAGCTTTCATTCACCACGATGCTCGAGATGCTGGACCTGGCCGGCATTCCCGTTTGGGCTGCCGGCCGCAGCGAGGATTCACCCCTGGTCGTCGCCGGCGGTACCTCGATGTTCAATCCGGAGCCGGTGGCCGATTTCGTGGACGTCTTCTTCGTCGGCGACGGCGAGGATTCGATTGCCGAGTTCGTCGATGCCTACGGCGGATGGAAATCCGGGGGCAAACCGGGGGGCAAAGCCGGGCTGCTGCAGCGATTGGCGGCAGTCGAGGGTCTGTATGTTCCTTCGTTCTATGACGTGAAATACAACGACGACGGTACCGTCGCCTCGTTAACTCCGAATACTCCAGCCGCCCCGGCAATAATCACCCGGCGCATCATCCAGAAACTGCCGCCGCCTGTGACTAAACCTGTCGTGCCCTATATCGAGGCGGTACAGGACCGCGGCGTCATAGAGATTTCCCGCGGCTGCGTCCGCGGCTGCCGCTTCTGCCACGCCGGCGTCGTCTACCGCCCCGCCCGCCAGCGCCCCCATCAAGAGGTCATCGCTGCGGCTGATGAGATCATCGCCAACTGCGGCTATGACGAGATTTCTCTCCTGTCGCTTTCGACGTCCGATTACGACGGTATCGAGGCACTGGTGAGTACCCTTGCAGAGCGATTCGCACCCCGGCATATCGCCATCTCCCTGCCCAGCCTGCGGGTCACCCCTGGCTCCGTCGCACTGGTTGTGAGTCTTCCCGAGGGGCGCAAGAGCGGGCTGACCTTCGCCCCGGAGGCCGCCTCGCCGCGGCTGCAGCGAGTGATCAACAAAATCATCCCTGACGAGGAGCTTTTCGCCACCGCCCAGACCGCCTTCAATCGTGGCTGGACCGGCATGAAGCTGTATTATATGCTTGGCCTGCCGACCGAGACCATCGACGACCTGTCGACCATGGCCGACACCCTGCACAAGGTCTACGCCCTGGGCAAGACCGCCCCAGGCCGCCGCCCTGCCCTGCGCGTCAGCTTGGCCACCTTTATCCCCAAGCCCCATACCCCCTTCCAGTGGGCCGCCCAGGACGACGAGGACACGATCGTCGCCAAGCAGCGCCACCTCCTGGGCCTGGTCAAGAGCAAGGGCATCCGCCTGTCGTGGTCGGAGCCTAAAGCCAGCCTCCTCGAGGCCGCCATTTCCCGGGGCGACCGTCGCTTATCGAAGGTTCTTCATTCGGCTTGGAAACGGGGCAGCATGCTCGACGGCTGGACGGAGTTTTTCGCCTGGCAGCGCTGGGCTGATGCCTTCGCCGAAGCTGGTCTCGATCCCGCCTTCTATGCCCGCAGGTTGCGGCCTTTGGATGAGGTTTTCCCGTGGTCGCATATCGAGACTGGAGTCACCGAGGGCTATCTGAGGCGGGAATATAAGCGCGCCCTGGCCGAAGAAGCCACCGGCGACTGCCACGATTCCCCTTGCCTGGCCTGCGGTCTGCAAAACCTCGTCGCCGAGTGCGAAGCGTCCCTGGCTAAGCGGTCGTTGTAAGGGGCGACGCATGCGTCGCTCACTTGACCCCCGTCGTGGTAACCATTCTCTGGCTGCCCTATAATGATACCCAATACCGCCCGATTCGAGGTGTATTTATGAAAAAACCCATCATCATCCTCGCCGCCGTCATCGGACTTGTGGCCGTGCTCGGCCTGTCGTTGGCTGGCACTTACAACTCGCTGGTTAACCACGACCAGGCTGTCGACTCCCAATGGGCTCAGGTCCAGACCCAGTATCAGCGCCGGTTCGACCTCATCCCCAACCTGGTTGAGTCGGTCAAAGGCATTCAGGCACAGGAACAGGCGGTTTTCCTCGGCATCGCCGAGGCCCGCACTCGCTACGCCGGGGCCACGACCCCACAAGAACAGACCGAGGCTGCTAATCAGATGGAGAGCGCCCTGGCTCGGCTTCTGGTCGTCATTGAAAATTACCCTGACCTCCGTAGCGCCGACGCGGTAATCAATC
>CAZGRY010000151.1:0-2612 GCA_964528105.1 uncultured Dehalogenimonas sp. | reverse complement strand
AAGTCCTGGTTCCCGAGAAGGACGAGCAGCAGGTGGTCAACAGCATCATTTACGACGAGCTTTGCCGGGGCTGCGTCCAGGATGCCTCAAACTGGGCTTGCCAATTGGTTATCGACAACCTGTTCAAGCGGGGGGCTGAGGGCATCGTCCTGGCTTGCACCGAACTGCCGCTCCTCATCAAACAGTCAGATGTTAAGGTGCCAATCTTCGATACGGTGAAGATCCACGCCGAGGCAGCCGTGCGGCGGGCGGTGGAATAGGTTCTTTGCCAACCGCCGCCGTTTTAGCTATGCTTTCCTATCGTAATTAGTGGGCGAGGTATTTGATGAGAGTTTCCCAGCTTTTCGGCAAGACCCAGCGTGAAATCCCCGTCGAGGCGGAGACTATAAGCCACCAGCTTCTGCTACGGGCGGGCATGATCAACCAGCTCACCGCCGGCATGTACTCCTACATGCCGCTGGCGTGGCGCACGGCGAAGAAGATCATGGACATCATCCGTGAGGAAATGGACGCCGCCGGCGGGCAGGAGATCACCATGCCGGTGCTGCAACCCATCGAACTGTGGGAGAAATCCGGCCGCGGCGCCGCCTTCGGTGATAATTTGTTCAGACTGACCGACCGCAAGGATCGGGTTTTGGCCCTCGGCCCGACCCATGAAGAGGTGGTCACCGACTTGGCGGCTCATTACATCCAGTCGTACCGGGATTTACCCCAAAGGCTATACCAGATCCAGACCAAACTCCGCGACGAACCGCGGCCCCGTGGCGGGCTGATCCGCGTCCGCGAGTTCATCATGAAAGATATGTACTCCTTCGATACCGACGACGCCGGCCTCGAGGTTTCGTACCAAAAGATGGTGCAGGCCTATAAGAACATCTACCGGCGCTGCGGGCTGAAGGCCATGGCCATCGAGGCAGACTCCGGGGCCATCGGCGGCAAGGCGAGCCATGAGTTCATGGTGCTGGCCGAATCCGGCGAGGACGAGGTTACCTTCTGCCCCGGCTGCGGCTACGCCGCCAACGTCGAGAAGGCCAAGTTCGACAAGGGCGCCGTCGCCGCCCAACTGCCGCTGCCGACCGAAGAAGTGGCGACCCCGGGCAAAGAATCCATCGAGGATGTATCTAAATTCCTGAACCTGGCGCCGTCCCAGATGCTCAAGTGCGTCTTCTATGTCGCCGATAAGGAGTTCGTCATCGCCGTCATCCGCGGCGACCTCGACGTCAACGAAATCAAATTGAAGAACCTGCTCAAGGCGACGGATCTCAGATTGGCGACCGCCGAGGAAGTTGCGGCACAAGGCATCATCGCCGGCTCAGCCTCACCTGTCGGGCACAAGGCCAAGGTCGTCGCCGACGATTCCATCGTTTCTTCAATAAACTACGTCGGCGGCGCCAACGTCGCCGGCCGCCACGCGAAAAACATCGTGCTGGGGCGGGATTTCAACGCTTACAAGACTGCCGATATCGCATCGGCCAGGGTCGGCGCCAAGTGCGCCCGCTGCGGCGGGACGCTGGAAGCCACCCGCGGCATCGAGGTCGGCCACGTCTTTAAGCTGGGCACCTTCCTTGCCGAGACCTTCGGCGCCAATTTCACCGACGCCGAGGGCAACCAGAAGCCGTGCGTCATGGGCTGCTATGGCATCGGCGTAGGGCGGCTGCTGGCTGCGGCCATCGAGCAGAACCACGACGATAAGGGCATCATCTGGCCGATGCCGATTGCGCCCTACCAGGTGCAGCTCTGCGGTCTGTCCCTGGATCAGGAGAAGGTCAAGACGGCGGCCGAGAAGATCTATGCCGATTTAAAGAGCGCCGGTGTCGAAGTGCTTTTCGACGACCGCATAGAATCTCCCGGCGTCAAGTTCAACGACGCCGACCTGCTGGGCATGCCGCTGCGGATCACGGTCAGCCCAAGGTCGCTCGACAAGGGCGGGGTGGAGCTGAAGAAGCGCTCCGAGAAGGCGTTCGCCATTGCCACCGTCGACAACATCGTCGCCGAGGTCAAGGCGGCCATCGAGAGGGAGATGCAGGCGGCGGCCTGATAAAACAACGGACGTTCGACATCCGAAAGGCGGGCTGAAAAGCCCGCCTTTTCTTTTTGGTCTGAACTAAATCAGCATAAAGTACAATGCTGACTAATATTTTAGTACGATGATATTGTATCTAAAGAGAGTATTATATAGTTAATAATAGTAATGTTAGGAGGGCTACATGAAAGGGTTCCATTCCACGGTAACCCGACGCGAGTTCATGAAGGGAATGGGGTTAGCAGGGGCTAGCCTCGGTGCCGGTGCGGCTATTGCCGGACCGGCATTCCATGACCTAGATGAGCTGGCAGCCTCCAGTAAAAGCCAGCAGCCCTGGTGGGTAAAGGAACGCGATCACCCTCGATCCCACGGCGGAGATCGACTGGGCAACTTTCAAACCCTATGACAAAACCAAAAACCCCTTCTACACCAAGCCGGCCGACGTCGTAGCCGCCCTAGCCGCCCGTGACGTACCCGACAAACAAGAAGGTTACGCGAAGAAGATCCCAGGGCGGTCTCTCCGCGACCAGGCCTTCAGCAACGGTTCCAGCTTCAACGGTCCGGATGCACCCTGGGATGGACCAACCAA
>CAZGRY010000150.1:0-2615 GCA_964528105.1 uncultured Dehalogenimonas sp. | reverse complement strand
GCGTCAGGCAGGCGGACATTAAGGAACCCATTTACTAATTCGATATCTGAAGGCATCAATTTATTCAGGTCTATTCCGCCAATGACCGTTCCATGTGCGACGAACAACAAGCGGTCGCCAAATAAGGGGGTGAGAATGTTTTGGCCCGAATCACCCGTGATCACCTTCTCGACAGAATATTGGATTGTTTCGAGGCGAGACAGGGAGCGGACTTCGTTGATGATAGTGATGGGGTCGGGTAGGATTGTTGGGGTGGGGTGAAGAAAATTGGCCACCTCGGTACTCAAGTCTGAATTTGCTTTTTGGATCGGTTGAACTGCTTGCAGCGTGTTATTGTAAAGGAAAAGGATCAGCCCTACGGCGATCCAGAGAAAACATAGCAAGGCGCCAATGAGCAAGAAGTATATTTTTTTCATTTTGCAAATTATACGTATGTGGGAAACAGCCCACTAGAAACACTATATCACAATTGAAGCATAATCATTAAGCTGTGATAGTCGGAACGGAAAAATCAGGTGGCGGTTATTCCCATGAATAACGGCGATATATTTTTCAGAGATCGCCAAGATACCCAAGAAGGGCAGATGCGCAGGTTTGCCCCGACGAAAACAATAAGAAATTTCACGCCATGGTGAGAACTTCGCGGATCATGGGCAGAGCCCAATCGATGGTCTCGCGCTGGATGATGAGCGGGGGGGCAAAGCGGATGACATGAGTGTGAGTCTCTTTGGCGAGGATGCCGCGGGCCTGAAGGGCTACACAGAAGCGGCGGGCGCCGCCGGCTTCAGGCTTAAGCTCAACGCCGATGAGCAGGCCCTTGCCGCGAACCTCTTTGACATGGCGGCTGGGGATTTCAGCGAGCTGTTCGATGAGGTATTGGCCCTGTTCGCGGGCGTTTGCGATTAGGTGTTCATCGCGGATGACGCGCAGGGCGGCGCGGGCGACAGCGGCGCCGAGGGGACTGCCGCCGAAGGTGGATCCATGTTCGCCAGGTTGGAAAAGGCCGAGGATGGGTTCATCGGCAAGAACAGCGGAAATGGGGTAGAAGCCGCCGGAAAGGGCTTTGCCGATGACCATAACATCCGGGCGGACACTCTCATACTCGGAGGCGAAAAGTTTGCCGGTGCGGCCGAGGCCGGTCTGGATTTCGTCGGTGATGAAAAGCACGTTCTCCCGCTGGCAGAGGTCAGCCGCCTGGCGCAGGTAACCCGTTGGGGGAACGATGACGCCGGCCTCGCCCTGGATAGGCTCAAGGAGGACGGCGGCGGTGTTGGGCGTGATGGCCTGCTCCAGCGCAGCGCTGTCGCCGTAGGGGACGGTGATGAAGCCGGGGGTGAATGGACCAAAGTCCTCGCGGTAGGCGGGCTCAGTGGAAAAGGAGATGGCGGTGGTGGTGCGGCCGTGGAAGTTACCGCTGGCGACGATGATCTCGGCGGCGTATCGTTTGATTCCTTTGACGCGATAAGCCCACTTGCGAGCCAGCTTGACTGCGGTTTCGACCGCTTCGGCACCGCTGTTCATTGGCAGCGACATGCCGTAGCCGGTCATCGCAGAGAGTTCCTGGTAAAGCAGAGGGAGCTGGTCATTGCGGAAGGCCCGCGAGGTGAGGGTCACCCGGGCGGCTTGATCGGTCAGCGCCTGGAGGATCTGGGGATGGACGTGGCCCTGGTTGAGGGCGGAGTAAGCGCTGAGACAGTCGAGGTAGCGCTGGCCCTCGACATCATAGACCCAGACGCCCTCGCCGCGTTCGATGACCACATCGAGAGGATGGTAATTGTGAGCACCGTACTTCTCTTCGAGGTCGATATACTCACGGGTATTCATCGGTTCAGGCTACTCCCATGATGCGGGCGATGACGGCTTTTTGAGCATGAAGGCGGTTGTGAGCCTGGGGGAAGAGGACGGAGTGGGGACCGTCGGCGACTTCGTCTGTGATTTCGTGATTACGGTGGGCAGGCAGGCAGTGCATGACAATGGCGTCTTTGTCGGCTTCGGCGACAAGAGCGGCGTTGACCTGGTAGGGTGGGAAAACTTTTTCGCGCAAGGCGGTCTCAGCCTCCTGGCCCATGCTGGTCCAGACGTCGGTGTAGATGACGTGGGCGCCCTTGACGGCGGCATGGACGTCGGGGGTAAAGGAAACTTTCGCGCCGGATTGGGCGGCAAACTGCCGCCCCAACTCGACGGAGGCGGCTGACATGGCGTATCCGGCGGGGCCGGTGTGGGTAAAATTTCCACCGAGTTTGGCGACGATATGGAGGAGTGAGACGGCGACATTGTTGCCGTCGCCGACGAAGACGACGTTGAGATCCTTGATCGCGCCGAATTTTTCGATGATGGTGAGGGCATCGGCCATACCCTGGCAGGGGTGGTCGTAGTCGCTGAGGCCGTTGATGACGGGGATGGAGGCCCATTGAGCCAGTTGGAGGATGTGATCGTGGGCGAAGACGCGGGCCATGAGGATGTCGACGTAACCGGCGAGAACGCGGGCGACATCGGCGACGGATTCGCGCTGCCCGAGGCCAATCTCATTGGGGGAGAGGTAGAGGGCGTCGCCGCCGAGATGGCGTATGGCCATATCGAAGCTGACGCGGGTGCGCAGCGAGGGTTTCTGGAAG
>CAZGRY010000149.1:0-2617 GCA_964528105.1 uncultured Dehalogenimonas sp. | reverse complement strand
TCTGGCGGGGCGTAGCGCAGCCTGGTTAGCGCGCAGCGTTCGGGACGCTGAGGCCGGAAGTTCGAATCTTCTCGCCCCGACCATTTTCTCCCCGGTATCTTTCTGAGCGTAGCAAAGAATCCCGATTGTTGCCTGAGACTTCCGCACGTTCAAACAGCTCATTACATAATAGCACGATTACGTTGCCCCGTCATGCCGCCGCTTCACTTTTTCCCACAGCTCGTTCTGCTGCTGAAAGGACAGATCCTTGAACGCCAGCCCCTGCTCGCAGCAGTAACTTTCCATGGCCTTGAACCGCCGCGCGAACTTGCGGCCCGCACCCCGCAGCGCGCTTTCGGCATCGATACCCTGCCGCCGCCCGTAATTGACCAGGGTGAACAGGATATCGCCGAACTCCCCTTCCTTTTCCGCGGGCGACGAGGCTTTTTCGAGCTCCGCGACCTCCTCGGCCAGCTTATCGAGCACCCCGGCGTCGTCTTTCCAGTCGAAGCCCACCCGCGCCACCCGTCCCTGGATCTCCTGGCTGTAGGCCAGCGCCGGCATCGCCTTCGGCACGCCGTCCAGCATCGAGCTTTCTTTCGGCCGCTCGGCCTTTTTGATATCTTCCCAGCGGCGCAAGACCTCAGCCGAGTCAGCCGCCTCTTTGTCGCCGAAGATGTGGGGATGGCGCCGGATGAGCTTGGTGACAATGCCCTCGATGACGTCGCCTATGCCGAAATCGCCGTTTTCCGCGGCTATTCTCGCGTGGAACACCACCTGCATCAGCAGGTCGCCGAGTTCCGTCTTTAACTCCGGCATGTCGGCCGAGTCAATGGCCTCCAGCACCTCGTAGCACTCTTCCAGCAGGCTGTCGCGGACGGACAGGTGAGTCTGCTCGCGGTCCCAGGGGCAGCCGTCCGGCGCCCGCAGCCGGTCTACAACGTCAACCAGGGCCTGGAATTCTGAAGGCTGTGGCAAAGCCGGACCTCGCAAACGGGATTATTACAATTATACGCCCGTCGCGCCAGCCTGTCATTCGAATTGCGTCCTTGCGAGACCTCGATGTTATCGTGCCGTGGTTTATCCTCGGTGGTGAAACCACCAATGGCAATCGCATCCGACCGGCTCCAGTCCAAATGTTGGGGCGATCGGCGGTCGCCCGCAACGGTCCGTTCCTTCTTCCTTTCATAAAGGGAGACTAAGAGGGATTTGTAGGATCAGGTCTCCGACCTGGCCGCTCGGGCAGGGGCATCCTTCAGCCGAAAAACCGTGTCCGCCTCGCCCTCGCCACGTCTTACCGGGTTCCCTTGCCGTTCCGGCGCCTTGCTAGTACAATTAGTTATGTTCTCACACAAGTCAGGAGGCGTATCATGGTTATAGATCAAGCCGCCGAACGTAAAATCAACCGCCTGCGCACCTGGAATATCGCGGTTGGGTTGATCCTTGCGGTTCAAGCCGTCGCCATCGCCCTTTTAACCAATGATTTCTCCCTGCCCGTGACCGCCACATTCATGAGCGGTCCCCCCGGTACTGCGCCTGAACTCCGGACCCTGTTTGACATCCCCACCGGCTGGGGCGTTTTTACCTTCCTGTTCATCTCTGCCGCCGCGTTGCTCCTGATCGCCTCTCCGGCGGTTTTCCCCTGGTACAAGCGCAATCTGCTTCAAAACCGCAACTACGGGCGCTGGATAGAGTATTTTTTCAGTTCCTCCATCATGATCGTCCTTATCGCCCAGATCACCGGCATCAGTGATATCGCCGCCCTGCTCGCCATCTTCGGCATCAACGCCGCCATGATCCTTTTCGGCGCCCTCCAGGAAAAATATGAAAAACCCGGGAACCGCAACCTCCTGCCTTTCTGGTTTGGCAGTTTTGCCGGAATCATCCCCTGGATTGCCATCCTGATCTATGTCTGGGCGCCGGGGCTGGATGTATCTCCGCCCGGGTTTGTCTACGGCATCATCGTCTCGCTGTTCATCTTTTTCAACTGCTTCGCCGTCAACATGATCCTGCAATACAAGAAGATCGGCCCGTGGCGGGACTATCTCTTCGGGGAAAAGGCCTATATCATTCTCAGCCTGACCGCCAAATCGCTTTTGGCCTGGCAGGTCTTTTTCCCGGTTCTAATGCCGACCTAACAACTGAGAGAGGATCCTACCCCAAAAGGAGAGCCCTAATGGTGGTAAATGTCATCACCGATAGTACTTCGGACATCCCTAGGTCAGTTGCAGATGAGTTAGGCATTAAAATTGTCCCGATTTATGTTCGTTTTGGTGACAAAACTTACCGTGACGGAGTGGATATCACCTCAGATGAATTGTATAACCGGTTAACCAGCACGGATCTGTATCCTGCCACTTCACAACCGAACCCTGAGGACTTCGTTGCTGTCTTCAAAGAATATTGCGCTAACACTGACGGCATCGTATCTATTCATATATCATCGAAGATCAGCGGTACCTACAACTCCGCGTCTCTGGCTAAGAAATCGTTGGCAAATCGGTGCCCTATTGAGGTCGTAGACTCCAAGTTCAACTCCGCGGGGCTGGGTTTGGTCGTACGGGCAGCAGCGCGTAAAGCCAAATCCGGCGGTACCTTAACAGAAGTCATTGCTGAAACTAACAGGGCTATCGCCGAA
>CAZGRY010000148.1:2133-2649 GCA_964528105.1 uncultured Dehalogenimonas sp. | reverse complement strand
TAGGTGTTCACCAGCATGTTTAAGTCAGACAGTACTGCCTTCTCCGGGGCATGCTCCATGAAGAAGTCATGCACTAGGAGCAAGCCATCGTCCGCGAGATGAGCCACGGCCTGTGCCAGCACGTGCCCGGTTTCCGCCTCGGCGAAGGCGTGGACGATATTGGAGAGGATGATCAAATTGTATTTCTTGGGCAGAGCCCAGGGCTCAAGGATATTGGTCGTCCGATACTCCATCCGGCTGGCATAGCTCCGGATGCCGTGGGTTTCTGCGGCGTATTCAAGTACCTGCTCCATGTCGACGAGGGTTGCCTTGGTTTCGGGACACTCTTTCAAGAACCCAACGGAGAACGCCCCAAGCCCGGAACCGACATCTAGGATTTCTCCTTGAAGTTCCAACCCGGAGAACATCGGAAGCATCTCTTCGATCTTGGTACGGGCCACGGCGTCCATCGCCCGGCAGTATTTTCGGAACCGCTCTTTGACCGCGGCTTCGGGCTCATCCATCGGATGGAACAGG
>CAZGRY010000148.1:0-2123 GCA_964528105.1 uncultured Dehalogenimonas sp. | reverse complement strand
AACCCCTGGGTGGAGTCCCAACCGCTGGCGGCAGGGGCGGTGACGCGGTCGAGGGTTTTCCAGTTGTTGATTAGAAACTTTCGCCACAGGATAGAATCACCTTGATAAGCCTCGGCGCACTGGACAAGGTATTTCCGGGACAGCTTTGTGTTGCCGCAGAGACCGTCGGCCTCGAACATCAGCCCCATGACCGACAAGGCATGGATAAAACGTTTCAGAGTCGCGGGGTCGAATTCCAGTTCAGCGGCAAGTTCTACGACCTTTTTCCCGTTGGGTTCCAACCGGGTGAAGAGATTTTTCTCCACCGCGGTGAACAGCACCTCGGAGTGCCAGTAACCCGTCGCCAGGTCTTCCAGGTACTGAGGACTCATATCCTGGGGATCATGCATGCGCAGCACCCTCTGATTTGCCCGGGCCGGTGACCCCGGCGTCGGTGAATGTCAGCATCTTGTAAATAATCCGGGAGGCCGTCTCGACGATGGGCATGGCCAGGGCGGCGCCGGTGCCCTCTCCGAGACGCAGATTCAAATTCAGGATAGGCTTGAGGCCCAACTCTTCCAGCATGTAACGGTGTCCCGGCTCCACCGATTGATGCGCCGCGATCATGTAGTCGGCGGCGGCCGGCGAAAGGTTCTTGGCCACCAGCGCTCCGGCCGATGAGATTAACCCGTCGACGATCACCGGTACGCGGTGGTAGGCTGCGCCCAGGATCAGACCGGCAATACCGGCAATTTCAAAACCGCCCACCTTGGCCAGCACGTCGAGGGCATCCTTCGGGTCAGGATTGTTCAGAGCAATCGCGGTTTCGATGACTCTGACCTTGTTCTCAAAGGCGCTGTCGCCGATGCCGGTACCCCGGCCGGTGACCTGCCGCGGCGTTTTTCCGGAAAATATCGCCAGGATAGCGCTCGAGGGCGTGGTATTGCCGATGCCCATGTCTCCGGTACCTAACAACTCTATGCCATTCATGATCAGCTTATCGGCGATCTCAATGCCGGCTTCCAGGGCTTGAACTGCCTGTTTCCGGGTCATCGCCGGGCCCTTGGCCATATTCTGGGTGCCGCGGGCGACTTTGTAGGACAGAATTTTTCCCTGCTTCACCAAATCGCTCAGGTCAGCGGCGACGCCCATATCCACGACAGTGACGCCGGAGCCTGCCGCCTCGGCCAGGACGTTGATGGCCGCCCCGCCGACAACAAAGTTATGGACCATCTGGGGCGTGACTTCCTGGGGGAAGGCGCTGACACCCTCGGCTACCACGCCGTGGTCGCCGGCCATAGTCACCACCATTTTCTTTTTGACCGACGGAGTCATTGACTCCTTGATGGCGGCCAGTTGCTCGGCCAGGTCCAGGAGTGAGCCGAGGCTGTTAAGCGGAATGGCCAGGTCGTTCAGACGGGTCCGGGCTTTTACCCGCCACGCGGGGTCAACCGGCTTGATGCCAGCTAAGGTTTCTTCAAGAGAGATTCGCATTATTCAAATTCTCCTAAAAGTTAAAGGCCAGGAACACGATGACCAGCATGGTTAATACTTCGATCGTTTCATTGGCGGCGCCGAGCGTATCGCCGGTGATGCCGCCGAGCTTGCCCTTGATGAACTCGAAGAACAGGTATGTCCCGATGAGAGTAACCCCGAGAACAATCAACCCGGCAACTTGCATAAGCGCAAGGCCGGCGATGAGCACTACGATGGAGTTAAGCGCCAGTTCCCGCCAGCCGACATGGTCGGTAAAGACGCCGATGCCGTTCCTTCTGATATAGGTGTAGCGGGAGGCGCCATAGACCTGCGCCCACCGCCCCAGCGCCGGGGCGACGACGAGGGCGATCAACGCCGCCCTCAGGTCCAGCGAAGAGAGTAACGCAATCTTGGCCGCGATGACCAGGACGCCGGCCATGACCCCGTGTGAGCCGACCCGGCTGTCCTTCATGATCTCCAGCATTTTCTCCCGCGGCCGGCCGCTGAAAATGCCGTCGGCGGTGTCCATGATCCCGTCGCCGTGGAGATTGCCCGTGGCAAACACGACAAAGAGGATTGCACCGAGAACCGCGACCATTGGGGGAAAGACCTGGTAAAGTGCCCAGTACAGGGCGGCAGAGGCGCCGCCGACGATGACGCCGACGAAA
>CAZGRY010000147.1:0-2679 GCA_964528105.1 uncultured Dehalogenimonas sp. | reverse complement strand
GCCAATTCCGAGGTCTCGGCTTCAACCCAGGACGTCGTCTTCGAATCCGCGGCCTTCAACGCCGCCGGCATCCACCACACCTCGCACCGACTGAAACTGGTGTCCGAGGCTTCGATGCGTTTCGAGCGCAATCTGAATCCGGAGATGCCGCTTCATGCCCTGAAACGGGCTACCCAGTTGACCCTGCAGCTCTGCGGCGGCCAGGCTATGACCGGTCTGATCGATGTTTACACCGGCAAAAAGACCCGCATCGGCATCCAGGTGCCGGCGTCCCGGTTCAACGCCGTTCTGGGCACCGATCTGGGTTACGACCAGATACTCAAGGCCTTCAAGGTACTTGGCCTGGACTATTACTGGGAATCTTCGGATGAAGGCGATTCCGGCGCCGGGGGCGAAACCCAGTTCCTGCGTGTTTATGCCCCGTGGTGGCGCACTGACCTGAATATCGTAGAGGACGCCATCGAAGAGGTCGCCCGCATCTACGGCTACGACCAGATTCCTTCTTCGCCCCTGTCCGGGCCTATCCCCAGGAGGGTTGGCCCTCCGATCATGGCCTTTAAAAAACTATGGCGATTAGCCCTGGTCGGGTTTGGTTTCCAGGAAACGATGGCGCTGTCGCTGTCGAGTCTTGACGCCCTGCGCAAGACCGCCGCCGACGGGCAGCTTACAGCCGAACCGGTCAAGCTCCTGAACCCGATGACTACCGAGCAGGAGTGCCTGCGCACCAATCTCCGCGCACCGCTATTGGCCGCCGTTGCTGCCAACCGCCGCTTCGAAGAGGCCGGCCTGCGGATGTACGAAGTCGGGCGCGCCTATCACGCCAGAGGAGCCGGAGCCCTGCCGCTTGAGCCGGAGATGGTCTGCGGCGTCATTGCCGGCGAGGCCGAGCCGGCTGGCTGGCAGCAGTGCAAACGCCCCTTCGATTTCTACGACGCCAAGGGTCTTTTGGAGGCCGTACTCGGCCGGATGCAGTTGCCATATACGCTCGAGCCGTCCAATGACAGCGGCCTGCGCGCCGGACACCAGGCGAAGCTGGTAGTTGACGGCCTGGCTTTCGGTGTCATGGGCGAGGTCCACCCGAAAGTAGCCCGCAACTTCGATATCAACGAAAAAGTATTTCTCTTCGAGATTAACCTGACGGCTCTGATGCCCAAGATCCGCCCCGGCCGCGCCTTCCAGCAACTGCCCAAATACCCGGCGGTGATGCGTGATATCGCCCTGGTGCTGGATGAGTCGGTGACCCATCGGCAGGTCCGCGAGCTGCTGGCCGCCTTCCCGCTGCTCAAGGAAGTCAAATTATTCGATGTCTACTCCGGCAAGCAGGTCGCGGAGGGCAAAAAGTCGCTGGCCTACCGCCTGACCTTCCAGACGCCCGCCGCCACCCTGACCGACGCCGAAGTGGACAAGGTCATGGCGGAGATCGTCTCCACGCTGATGACCAAGCTTGGAGCCACGCTGCGGGCTTAACCGCTCATGGATTGGTGAATAAAAAGGGGCACGCTCTGCGTGCCCCTTACGTTTTTCAAACGGGGGAGTTACTTGGACTTGCCGCCGACCTCGGCGACCCGGAACCGTACCATTTTCTCGATCAGGTCGTACGGTATCGGCTTATCGAGCGGGAACTGGACGGCGCCCTTCGAAGATTTGAAAGGCTTTAACTCGCCCTTGAAGGCGGCGATGCCTGACGGCGTGGGGTAAAAGCCGATATGGCTCTCGAATGAGGCGAAATGAACCAGGTTCTTACCGTTCAATTTGAAGGTGGGGATACCGTAGGCCATAGCCTCGACGGCGCCGGGCACCAGGACCTTGATCAGTCCGCGGATCTTTTGAAGGATGGCCTGTGCGTCGGCCGGAAAGCCGGCGATGTATTCGTCGATGGTGGCGGCAGGTTTTTTATCCATGGTTTTCAATCCGCCCTTATGGTTATCCTATTTCGGCCACTTTAAGCCCGTTTTGATGTAGTCGTTCGGGTCTTCACCTTCCGGGATCGGCCCGATGGACATCGTAACAAAAAACTCTGCCCCAAGAACTATCTTAGAGATGTCAGAAGGGGTTCTCTTGATTCTCTCAATCGTATCATCTGGAAGTTGAAACTTTACTTCATCTTCTCGATCCAAAAACAGGTGCCCTTCATTCAAACGAGCGATGCCAGTGAATACCGCAGCTTCGGATTTTCCGGTGTCATCCTCTCCAATGGCGATAATGGCAAGTCTTTTCCCTGTTAGCCAGCCAAAATGGTTTGTTAAATATTCCACGATCTTTTTGATCAGGTTTAACGGCATGGGCTTGTCCAACGGGAACTGGATTGTACCTTTAAGTACCTTGTAAGGCGCTAACTCGTCCTTGAAGGTCTCAACTGCGGATGACGCCCCGTAGAATCCTATATGTTTTTTCCAGGCAGAATAGTACACTAGGCTGTGTCCATTGAGTTTAAATCCGGGCATGCCATAGCTGATCGATTCTTCAGCCTCGGGCGCCGATTCTTTGATTACCCGCCTGATATTTTCCAGAATTTCCCGGACATTCGCGGGAAAATCAGCGATATACTCATCAACGTTGGTGTAATTTTTCATTGGTGGCACGATCGGTTAGCTCCCCAACTCCTGAGCCCGCCGCAGCGCCGCGGCCGCCGCTTTGTCAACCAGTTCCTTTAACCCGCCGGCTTCGAAGACCTTGAGC
>CAZGRY010000146.1:0-2695 GCA_964528105.1 uncultured Dehalogenimonas sp. | reverse complement strand
AAACCATTCTTGCTAATATGGTGTGCCTCGCCGGTGAACATTGTTAATGTCCGGCGTGTTTTTTCGCAGTGCCTATTGACCCGGAGGTCGTATTTGAACAAGCAAGTAGTCGCTTCATGGAGCGGCGGCAAAGATAGTTGCCTGTCGCTCGCCATGGCCCAGGACTCCGGAATGCGGGTGTCCCACCTGCTGAACATCCTGAACGAGGACGGCCGCACCTCCTGCACCCACGGCCTGTCGGGCGACCTGATGCAGGCTCAGGCTAAATCCATGGGCATCCCGCTGGTGCAACTGGTGACCAACGGCTTCCGCTACGAAGCCGATTTCAAGAAGTGCCTCATGGAGCTCAAGAAAAAGGGCGTTGAGGGCGGCATTTTCGGCAACGGCGACGTCGAGCGCCAGTGGATCGACTGCGTCTGCCGCGAGGCCGGCATCGAAGCCCACCTGCCCCTGGAGGGCATGACCAAGGACCGCATCCTCAAGGATTTCATCAACCGCGGCTTCGAGGCCATCGTGGTCACCACCCGGGCCGACGTCATGGGCGAGGAGTGGCTGGGCAAGAAGCTCGATGCCGCTTTCCTGAACGCCTGGGACGAAGTCCGCCGCGACAAGAAAATCTCCCGCCCCGCCGAGGCCGGCGCCTATCATACTACCGTCCTGGGCGGCCCAATCTTCAAGAAAACACTGGAGATCGTCGAGAGCCAGAAGGTGCTGCAGGATGGCTTCTGGTACCTCAACATACTCAAAGTGGAGTAAATCCGAAGCGCGAATATCGAAATCCGAAACAAATCCCAATGGTCAAAGCCCAAAAGCCCGAACAGCCTAAACCCGCCTGCCAGACCGGCGTCGACCTGACCCCCAACGCACGCCGCGTCCTGGAGAAGCGTTATCTACGCAAAGACAGCCACGGCCGGGTCATCGAGACCCCTGAAGGCCTCTTCCGCCGGGTGGCGGCAGCTTTAGCCGCCGCCGAGCTTATCTACGATCCCAAGGCCGACGTCGCCGCCAAGGAAGATGAATTCTACAAGGTGATGTCGCGCCTGGAGTTCCTGCCCAACTCCCCCACCCTCCTGAACGCCGGCAAGAAGAACGGCCAGTTGGCCGCCTGTTTCGCCCTGCCGGTGGAGGATTCCGTCGAGCTGTCACGATTCGCGTCACTCTCGCCGGCGCTGGCTTCTCCTTCTCCCGGCTGCGGCCGGCCGGCGACCCGGTGGGCGGCGAGGCCGGCATCGCCGGCGGCCCGGTGAACTTCCTGAATGCTTTATCGGTCGCTTCCGACGTCATCCGCCAGGGAGGGGTGCGGCGCGGCTGCAGCATCGGGCTCCTCTCAGTGCATCACCCGGACATCCTAAAATTCATCGCCGCCAAAGACGATCCCATGGCCCTGACCAACTTCTGCATCTCGGTGGCTATCACCGACGCCTTAATGGCCGCCCTCGATAAGGGTACTGACTACGATTTGATCAACCCGCGCACCGGCAAGGTGACCGGGCATCTGAACGCCGCCGAGGTGTTCAAGAAGTTCGTCGCCCAGTCGTGGAAGACCGGCGACCCCGGCCTCGTCTTCCTCGACCGCATCAACCGGGACAATCCCACTCCCAACCTCGGCCCCATGGAGACGGTCACCGGCTGCGCCGAGCAAGCGCTTCTGCCCAACGAGGCCTGCAACCTGGGCTCGGTCAACCTGGCTAAAATGGTCAGGAAGGACGGCGACAAGTTCTACGTAGATTTCGACAAACTCGGCGCGACGGTTAAAACAGCCGTGAACCTCCTCGACAACGTCATCGACGTCAACCACTATCCCCTGCCGCAGGTCGAGGCCATGACAAAAAAAACGCGCAAGATTGGCCTCGGCGTCATGGGCTTCGCCGACATGCTGGTTATTTTGGGCGTGCCCTACGACTCGGCCGAGGCGGTGACAATCGCCGAGTACGTCATGGCTTTCATCACAGACAAGGCCCACGACGCCTCCGAGGAATTGACCGTAAAACGGGGCGTTTTCCCGGCCTGGAAAGGCAGCAAGTGGGACGCCCCGGGCGGCCGCAAGCAGCGCCACGCCTCCTGCACCACCGTGGCGCCGACGGGCACCATCAGCCTCATCGCCGGCTGCAACGTCGGCATCGAGCCGTTCTACGCCACGGTTTTCGTCAGGAACGTCCTCGACGGCGAGAATCTTTTGGAGATCAACCCCTACTTCGAGGCCGCAGCCCGCCACCAGGGTTTCTACTCCGGCGACCTGTTACAGCAACTGGTGACCTGCGCCGACCTGCAAAAGGTGGAGTCCGTGCCCGACGCCGTCAAGCGCGTTTACGTCACCTCCAACCGCATCAAGCCGGAATGGCATGTGAGGATCCAAGCCGCCTTCCAGCGCCACACCGACGGCGCCGTGTCCAAGATGACCAACGTGCCCAACACCACCACGCCCCAGGAACAGGCCGATATCTTCCTCTTCGGCTACAGGGAAGGCGTCAAGGGCATCACCCTCTACCGGGACGCCTCCCGCGAGCTTGAATCCCTCTGCGCCGACGAAAAGGCCCACAAGCTGGTCGGCGAATACATCAAAGCCAATCCTTAGCCCACTTCGTGGGAAATTCCAAATCCTAAACACCAAATCCTAAATAAAGTCTAAATTCCAAATCTCAAATTCGAAAAACAGCCGACGCTTTTACAACACGCGCCGGTTAGTCTAAAATTA
>CAZGRY010000145.1:0-2795 GCA_964528105.1 uncultured Dehalogenimonas sp. | reverse complement strand
CGGGCTGAAAAGCCCGCCTTTTCTTTTTGGTCTGAAATAAATCAGCCGCTTCATAATAATAATATTATAACCACTTCTTAACCTATTATTAACCAAAATTCGGCATAGATGCGTATATACATCTCTTAATATACATTATAGAATGTTACATGGTAATAACTGCCTAGGTTAAGGAGGACTATTATGACTACTGGATTCCATTCCACTGTCTCACGCCGCGACTTCATGAAAGGTCTCGGGTTGGCCGGAGCGGGCATCGGCGCCGCAGCTGCAGTTGCCCCTGCTTTCCATGACCTCGATGAACTGGCGGCATCGGGCTCCGGTCCGCTGCATCCCTGGTGGGTCAAAGAACGCGAACTGGAAAACATTACCTCCGAGGTTGACTGGACCAAGTTCAAAATGCTTGATAAAACAACGACGGGGATGCCTACAGCCTCCGCGGAAAATGTTGCCTTCCGCAAGACCAGGGACGAGAAGTTCGACGCTGAAGGCATCAATGGGAAACTCCCCGGCCGCGATCTTCGGGCAGCTGCCCTGGCCGACATGGTCACAGGCTTGCAAACTGCCGCGCCGTGGGACGGTCCCGCCGATGTCGTAGCGCCGCAAACCAAGGGCTACAGTGTTTGGCAGGGTTCCGGAGAGGAAAACCTCCAGATGTTGCGCGCCGCCCTACACCTGGCTGGCGCCCAGCACGTCGGCGCCATGGAACTCAACGATCACATGCTGCAAATATTCGATAAAGGAGCCGTCGTCTTTGAGGACATCGATAAGGGCTCCCAGGATGCCAAAAAAGTTTACCATATTCCTAATAAAGCCAAATACCTGTTGACCTACTCCGTCCAGCAAAACTACCTCCAGAGCACCTTCCAGCTCCGCGAGGACGAGGCTTATCCCGGCAAGCTGGCCATGCCCATGCCGCTGGGCCGCCCGGCCATCCACCGTGCCTACGGCGACGGCCGCTACACCGAGTGGCAGGCGATGCGTTTCGTCAAGAACCTGGGCTATGGCGCCTATAAGGCCGGCGTCACGGCTAACGTCGCCCTGGGTATCTTCGCCGGCGCCGGCGAGCAAGGCCGCGCCACCTACATGATGACGCCCCGGGCCGGCCTGATGACCCGCATCACCAACTACATCATCACCGACCTGCCGCTGGCTGCTTCCAATCCCATCGATTTCGGCGGCACCAAGTTCTGCGAAACCTGCATGCGCTGCGCCGAGAAATGTCCGTCCGACGCCTTGGGCAAGCAAGCTGAACCGACCTGGGATGCCGGACCGGGCAACCGACCCGGCTACCGCGGCTGGCGTGTCGATTGGCTCAAATGCGTCGAGGTCGGCGCACCATCCCGCTGCGGTGTCTGCCATACCCTGTGCCCCTTCAACCATCCGGCGGAAGGTCTGATTCACCCGGTGGTTCGCGGCACCGCTGCCACCACACCGGTGTTCAATCAATTTTTTGCGGATATGGACCGTAACTTCGGCTATGCCGAGCCCAAGAGCGGCGAAGACCTGAATGCTTGGTGGATGCGCGATCTCAACAAATGGAAGGGTGACGTCACCCACGGTACCGGCAAGTTCAACTGGTAAAATTGAAACGAGAGAGGGGGCTTGAAGCCCTCTCCCTCGACAAATAGCCGATGTTCCACTATGATTGCCGCGTTGCAACGCTGCAATCGTTTATCGACGCATATGAGCCGTACAACGTCAGCGAAAACCCGGGCTGAAAAGCCTCCCATGGCGAATGGTCGGGCGCTCTGCGTCTACCACATCGTTTACGAGCCGACGTTCAAATCAATCATTTTCCACCACTGGACAGAATGCAACCTGAAGTGCCGCGGCTGCTATTGCCAGAGGGAAAAGACCGATTTTGCGCTGTTGCCCGATTGGCAGATGCGGGTAGCGACCAATCCGCCCGAAAAGCCGCCGGAAAGGCTGCTGTCACTCGATCAAGCTCTGGCGATGACCGATAAGCTCGATATCAACAGGGCAATCTTCATAGGCGTTGAACCCTCGCTCGATCCCGGTCTACCGGACCTGGCTAAAGCTATCAAGGCACGACACAACGCCTACAATATCCTGTTCACCAACGGCGTCACCCTGCCGGACCTGACGGACATCGATGAGATCATTTTCAGCCTCAAGGCTGTAACACCGGAGATCTATAAGGATTACACCCTTGGCGATAATCGAAAGTCCCTGGCTAATTTCCGCCGGGTATATGGATCAGGAAAAAAGTTACAGGCTGAGATCACCTTGATCCCGGGTGTCATCGATGCCCCGGAGATCGAAAAGGTAGCCGAGTTCATCGCCGGCATCGACCGCAACATCCCGCTGCGGATTACCGGCTTCATCAAACTTGCCGGAGTTGATTTCAGGGCCCCGACCGGCGCCGAAGTCGAGGCCGCGGCGGTATTAGCGAAAAAACATCTGACTACGGTGAATTATCTCTCTGGCGAGATGCCGCGGGTGGGCGAACCGCCACTGCGGCTGTTGTAGCTATGAGAAGGTTTCCGGTAATGAGGATGCGGCACGCTGCGTCCCTAACAATAGCCGAACAAGAGATTGCTTCGTCGCTTCGCTCCTCGCAACGACGGATTGGTGATTATTAATGAGAGTACTGCTGGTAAATCCCGGCTCAGAGGTCAATCCCCGCTTCAAGACTTATGCCGTTTTCCCCAACGGCATTCTGTTTTTGGCGGCGGTGTTGGAACGCGCCGGGCACCAGGTCAAGGTTTATGACAACATCGTCGACAGGCGTAAGCCGGCTGATTTTGTTGATTTCAACCCGCAGCTGATCG
>CAZGRY010000144.1:0-2822 GCA_964528105.1 uncultured Dehalogenimonas sp. | reverse complement strand
CTGTGCACGGCGCATTGCAGGCCGGCGCGCTCACGACCACCTTTACCGCCAGCCAGGGGCTGCTGCTGATGATCCCCAACATGTTCAAGATTGCCGGCGAACTGACCCCCACGGTGTTCCATGTCTCGGCCCGCGCCATTGCAGCCCAGGCCCTCTCCATATTCGGCGATCATTCGGATGTCATGTCATGCCGCTCAACAGGCTGGGCCATGCTCAGCTCCAACAACTCCCAGGAAGTAATGGACTTTGCCCTGGTTGCCCAGGCTGCCACTCTCCGCTCCCGCGTGCCGTTCCTCCATTTCTTCGACGGCTTCAGGACCTCTCACGAAGTCCTCAAGGTTGAGGAGCTGACCTATGACGACATGCGCGCCATGATGGACGACGACCTGATTGCCGCCCACAGGGCCCGCGCCCTCTCGCCGGACCACCCGGTCATGCGCGGCACCGCCCAGAACCCGGACGTCTACTTCCAGGGGCGTGAGACGGTCAATCCCTTCTATCCCGCCTGCATCAATATTGTCCAGGAAGAGATGGACAAATTCGCCAGGTTGACCGGCCGTCAGTATAAACTGATTGATTACGTCGGCGCCCCCGATGCGGAAAGTGTCGTCATAGTGATGGGTTCCGGCGCCGATACAGTCCACGAAACCGTTGAGCACCTGGCGGCCGAGGGGGAGAAAGTGGGCGTGATCAAGATGCGCCTCTATCGACCCTTCCCCATGGACGCCTTCATAGCGGCCCTGCCGAAAAGCGTCAAGCGGATCGCCGTGCTCGACCGGACCAAGGAACCGGGCGCCCTGGGCGAGCCCCTCTATCTGGATGTCCGTACCGCTATCGGCGAAGCCATGGCCGAGAAAAAATCCAAATTCAAGAGCTATCCCCTGATTGTCGGCGGCCGCTACGGCCTCGGTTCCAAGGAGTTCACACCCGCCATGGTAAAGAGCGTCTTCGACAACCTGAAAGCCGACCAGCCGAAGAACCATTTCGTGGTCGGCATAGTCGAGGACGTTACCGGCTGCAGCCTGGAGTACGATCCCTCTTTCCGCAATCCTGCCGAAGGGGTCTACCAGGCCATGTTCTACGGGCTCGGCTCCGACGGCACCGTCGGCGCCAACAAGAACTCCATCAAGATCATCGGCGAACTGACCGAAAACAATGCCCAGGCCTATTTCGTATACGATTCCAAGAAGGCCGGCTCCATGACCACCTCGCACCTCCGTTTCGGCAAAAAATATATCCGTGCCCCCTACCTGGTGGATTCCGCCGATTTCGTCGCCTGCCACAACTTCTCATTCGTGGAGAAGTACGACATGCTGTCAAAGGCGAAGAATGGGGCCACATTCCTCCTCAACTCACCGTTCAGCGAAACGGAGATATGGGACAATCTCACGGCCGATGTGCAGCGGCAGATCATCGAAAAGAAGCTCAAATTCTACGTCATCAACGCCGTCAAGCTGGGTGAGGATATCGGCCTCGGCCCCCGCATCAACGTCATAATGCAGACCGCCTTCTTCAAGATTTCCAGCATCATCCCCCTGGAGACCGCGTTGGAGCACATCAAGGATGCAATCAAGAAAACCTACGGCAAGTCAGGCGAAAAGGTTGTCCAGATGAACTACCAGGCCGTCGAAGCTGGCCTCAACAACCTCGCCCAGGTAAAGGTGCCGGCAAAGGTGACCAGCACCATAAGCAAGCCCCCCGTGGTCAGCGCCGACGCACCCGATTTTGTCAAGAAGACAACCGGCCCCATTATCGCAGGGCTCGGCGACACCCTGCCGGTGTCCCGCATGCCGGCCGACGGCACATTCCCGACAGCCACCTCCCGGTTTGAAAAGCGCAACATCGCCATCGAGATACCCGTATGGGACGAGGATCTCTGCATCCAGTGCGGCCTCTGCTCTTTCATCTGTCCCCACGCCGTTATCCGGATGAAGGCCTATGACGAATCCGCGCTAAAAGGGGCGCCTGCATCCTTCAAGTCGGTCGATTGCAGGATCACCGAAATGAAAGGGAAGAAGTTCACTATCCAGGTGGCCCCCGAGGACTGCACCGGCTGCGGTGCCTGCGTCCACAGCTGTCCGGCGAAGAGCAAGGAAGACCCCAGTCACAAGGCGATCAACCTCCATTTCCAGCCGCCGCTGCGTGCCCAGGAAGTCGAGAACTTCAAGTTCTTCCTCACCATCCCCGATGTGGACCCCTCGAAGGTCAAGCTTGATACCGTGCGCGGCTCCCAGCTGGTCCGGCCGATCTTCGAGTTTTCCGGCGCCTGCGCCGGCTGCGGCGAGACCCCTTACCTCAAGCTCCTCTCCCAGCTTTTCGGGGACCGGACGATGATCGCCAATGCCACCGGCTGCTCATCCATCTACGGCGGAAATCTCCCCACCACACCGTGGGCGCAGCGGGCCGACGGCAGGGGGCCGGCATGGTCGAACTCGCTCTTCGAGGACAACGCCGAGTTCGGCTTCGGCATGCGGCTCGCAGTGGACAAGTTCAATACCGCTGCCCTGGAACTTCTCGATAAAGCATCGGAATGCCCCAGTTCTACCTGCGCTTCCATGAAGGGACTGATCGGGGAAATCGTCAATGCCGACCAGTCTACCCAGGCCGGCATCGAGGCGCAGCGGGCGCGTGTGGAAACCCTCAAGAACGCCCTGGCCAAATGTCCCGATCAGAATGCCAAACGGCTCCTGACCATAGCCGACTACCTGGTCAAGAAATCTGTCTGGATCGTCGGCGGCGACGGCTGGGCCTATGACATCGGCTATGGCGGTCTCGACCATGTGATCGCCTCCGGCAAAAACGTAAACCTGCTCGTACTCGAC
>CAZGRY010000143.1:0-2830 GCA_964528105.1 uncultured Dehalogenimonas sp. | reverse complement strand
GTTGCTGATGATCGGACCGGGTGGATTCGATCAAGTCCGCCCTCGCCGAAGTAGTAAAAGGCTTTGCGCCGTTCGAGGTGGGCATCACCGGCCTGGGGGCTTTCCCCAACCTGCGGCGGATAAACGTGGTGTGGTGCGGCTTGACCGGCGATCTGGTCCGGTTGGAAGAACTGCAGCAGTCGGTCGAAAAACACGTCTCGCCCTTGGGCTATCCCACCGAGAACCGCGCCTTTTCCCCCCACCTCACCCTGTCGCGCCTGCGCGACGACGTATCGCCGGCGGCGCGGCAGATGCTGGCCGCCAAGATCTCCGAGACCAAATACCAGCCCGGTCTCGCCATTCCGGTCGATTCGCTCAGCCTGATGCAGAGCACCCTGCTGCCGACCGGCGCCGTTTACACTTGCCTGGGCTGCTTCCGCTTAGCGGAAGTTAGGTGCCTCGACCAGCCCAAATTAGGTAACTCTACGGATGTCCCATCCCACCCTGAGCGGCAGATAATTACCTGACAGGGTGCCGTTTCGGAGGGACAAGCGAAATACCATGATTTCATCAACAGCATTATGGACGCCACCGGCGAGACCTCTACTAAAGAGGCCAAGCGCATCGCCGAGGCTATTCTGGATATCCTCGGCCAGCGGCTTTCACGCATCCACCGCAAGCATCTGGCGGCCCAGCTTCCCGGCGACTTGCACCACGCCGTGACCGAGGAAGAACCGTCGCAGCAGTTCCCGCTGGAAGAGTTTTACAACCGGGTGGCCTCGCGCCTCAACCTGAACTTCCACGAGGCCATCGTCATCTCGCGAGAGGTAATGGCGGTGGTAGTCCAGGCGGTGACCCCGGGCGAGATCAACGATATCCTGGCTAAATTGCCCACCGAATATGCCGAACTATTTGGCAGGGTACCCGCCGGACAGTCGGTGGTGGACGTGCACACGCTGACGCCTGGAGCAGTTTAACCTCGGGATTAACGAGTCTTCTCGGGAATTCTCAGGTTTCTCCAGCCGATAACCGTCACCGTAATGGTCAACGTCAGGATGATGGCGTCTACGAAGATCATGGCGTCCCGCCAGAACCCCTCCGGGAACAGCATGATGAGGTAATCTGTCCTGGGGTCGAGCAGCCAGAAGTCGTTGACGAAGCTGATCAGGTGAAAATTGACCCAGAACGCGCTAAAATCGGAAATTGCCAGGGCTGCCCGGGTCAGGACGATGACCAGGGCCAGCACGCCGCCCCAGAACAGCGGCGCCGCCAGCCGCCGCGGCTCTCTACGCAACAGCATGATCCCCGCGACTGCCGTGGCATAAACCAGGCTGACCAGGAAGACGGTGTAGTCCAGCCGGATCAGCGCCTTGACGTCCTTCATGTGGATGATCTCCCGGTCGTTGAACAGCCGGAAGGGCCGCCCGTCTTTCTCCACGGTGACGTCGATGAGTTCCTCGTCCGAGTTGAAGTAACCTATCAGGCCGCTGGCCGCTTTGGACAGCTCGACATCCGCCAAACCGGTAGTCTGCCCCACTTCATACTGCTGGAAGCCGTACTCGTACAGCGGCTGGAAATTGACAGCAAAGGCGATGACCCCACCGGTGATGAGCAGCGGCACCACCGGCACCAGCCCCCAGGCCGCTATTTTCAGTAAGATATTCTTCAAATTGAGTTTCTTTTGAGGGCAGGAGAATCCCGGACTTGTTAGTATTACCCTTCCGATTCGCGGTTCTCGTCTGGGGAAGCCTCGACCTCGGCGATGATCGCCTTAGCCTCTTCCAGGCGTTCCTTGGCCACCATCACCCGCACCGGCAGCACAGCCGAGGCTAGCAGAAAGGTAGCCGCCTCGGTCGGCTTCAAAAAAGCCTCGATGCCGGCGTCGGCCAGGATATCTCGCCACAGCGTCGCGGTGAATTCGTTCGGCGCCATTCCGGCCGCCACATATTTAGTGTCCATTGTTCTCACACTTTGCGCTGCCGGGGCCGAGCAGCGTCTCTATTTCGTCGACCAGTTCATCGTTGCAGGTGACTTTAACGTGGGGCAGCCGCAGGTGATACATCCGGTCGGGGCAGGTGATATGCATGGCCAGGCTCTCCGGGCCGGGATGGACCGCCAGCAGCTCCATCAGATGGTTGAACAGCTTCAGATCGGCTTCGGCGTTATCGGTTTGGGTCAGGCTTATCAATAAACGGCGGGACATTTCGCGTGGTATTTCCTTCACTTTAACATTATCCTGTTGAGGGGCGGCGACGGTAGTCACCGCGGGTTTTTCGGGAACCGTTTTTGGTACCGGGCGCGGCGGCGGCGCGTTTCTCGGCGGGAACTGGGGGCGGCCACCAAAACCATTGCCGCCCGGCGGCTTGACCCGGACCATCTGGCCGGGTTCGGCGGCATCACTCTCGGCGTTGGGCTGATAAACCTGCACCGCGTCGGCATGGATGGAGCCGCGGTCGCCGCGGAAGGCCACCTTGCCTTCGACGAGGAGGATCTTACCTTCCTGCCAGAAATCTTTGGTCTGATCATAGAGCCGGGGCCAGGCCACCACCTCGGTGCGGCCGTTCAGGTCTTCGAGTTCGACGGTGGCGAAGGTCTTGCCGTCGCGGGTTTGCGATGTCCTAGCCGAGGCCACCATCCCGGCGACGGTCACCAGTTGGCCATCGAGTTCCTCGGATATCTCGCCGCACAGCGCGGTAGTAGCTCGCCCAATGCTGCCGGCGAACTGGCAGAAGGGGTGGGCTGAGACGTAAACGCCGAGGAGTTCCTTCTCCCAGGTCAGTTGCTCTTTCTGGGGAACCGACATGGTTTCCAACTCGAGAGGTGCCGAAGGCATCTCCGCAATCCCACCGAA
>CAZGRY010000142.1:0-2852 GCA_964528105.1 uncultured Dehalogenimonas sp. | reverse complement strand
GTTCATCTGAATTCAGAGATGGCGCCCATCACTTTCTTTCAAAATTGACGATTGATGATAACGAGCAAGCCACACTCAAGTCAGTTAGTGTGTCGTTAGAAGGTCCGGAAGCTTCACTAGAGGCACCGCTTGCAGCTCGGAAGGCTCTCGCCCAATTACAGTCCTGATAGGGAGAGCAGCGACGAAGCAATCTCTTGTTCATTCTCTCCCTTTGTAAAGGCCTATCCTGAGCGAAGCCGAAGGAGAGATTGAGAGGGATTTCGTTCCCTTGTACCCCAACCCCATCCTCCACTAAATGTGGCTGACTGCCTTAGTTTATCTGTCTTTGCACGGACTGCCAGTTGGCAGTCCGTGGTTTATCCTCGATGGCGAAGCCATCAAGGGCAATCGTCCCCGAATAGTAAACCAATGCTGGTAAATATTCCCTGCAAATTACAATAAAAACGACAATACTCGCTTGACAACCGGAACTAGCGTGCTATAATACTTGCATGGATATTAGCACAAACGTACATTATGTTCCAAGGCGCAAAAACGGCGTTGCAGGTGGGGGAGACGAGGAAGTATTAGCCTATGCCCCAGTGCAGGTTGAACGAGACAATTGTTTTCTCGCGAACCGGATGGCAGCTCTTACAAACAATTGCTTCCCACGATGAAAAAAAGCATTTGTTTCAACGGCCCAAAACCCATTTTCCCGAAAACTGAACGTAAAAACCTAGTCGTTTTGGGGAAAAAATATTAAAAATGAAAAAACAAAAAACAAATCAAACCGGCTCAGCCAGTTTGCCCTACGCGAAGGCGAAGGGCCCACGTTCAGCCTGGTTACCCCACGCGATTGCCCCGCAAATTAGTCGTGGAAGGCGAAGGCTCCATTCGTCGCTGCCCCGCGCCCCGCAGCGCAGCAAAAGAATTGTTTCCTTTGTTTTCGCGCCCACCCGCTCAATTTGTCATCCTACGCGAAAGCGGAGGATCCAGGTCGGCACATTGGATAATTGGTATTATTTGACTATTGGTATTATTCCGTGGCGGGCGTCGTTTCAGTCGTTTTCGACGCGGGACTCGGGACGCGTGATGCGAAACGCCAAGGGCTGACCGCTCCCCGATTGACACTCCGGCCCTCCCGCCCTACACTTTAAGTATCCCCCTTAAGGAATGAAGATGCCGAATATTGACTCCGTCGCCGAACATCTCGCCGGCAAGCTCAAGAGCTACCGCGCCGACCACATCGAGGTCCATCTGGAAGAGACCGAGGCCTCCGCCATCAGCTACCGCGGCCGTGAACTGGAGACCGCCACCCGCAGCCGGGACGCCGGCGGCAACGCCCGCGCCCTGGTTAACGGCGGCTGGGGTTTCGTCACCTTCAACTCCCTCGATGGCATCGAAAAGCGCATCGAGCAGGCTGTCACCCAGGCGCGCCTGGCCGGCAAGGGCAAGAGCGAGTTTTCACCCGTGCCGCATGCCTCGGCCAACATCGCCATCGATGCCAAGCATGACCCGCGGCGGGTGAGCCTGGCCGATAAAAAAGTTCTGCTCGACGAGTACAACCAGACTCTGTGGTCGGTTTCCGGCCTCCAGACCACCACCATCGGCTACAGCGATTCCTGCCGCCGCTACATTTTGATCAATTCGGACGGCTCGGTCATCCGCCAGGAGCGCGCCGATGTCACCCTCCGGGTCAACGCCGTGGCCGCCGCCGGCGGCGAGGTGCAGCAGTCAGGCATCTCCATGGGTTCCCGCGGCGATTTCAATGAGATCAAGGGGCTGCATTCAAAGGTTAAAGAGACCGCCGAACGCGCCGCCGCCCTGCTCAAAGCCCCGCAGGCCAAGGGCGGCGAATACACTGTCGTCCTCGACCCGGTGCTGGCCGGCGTCTTCGTCCACGAGGCCTTCGGCCATCTGTCCGAGGCCGATCATATATATGAGAATCCCCAGATGAAAGAGGTCATGGTGCTCGGCCGTGAGTTCGGCGGCCAGCATTTGAACATCATCGACGATGCTACGATCGACAATTTACGCGGTTCTTATGCTTACGACGATGAGGGCACGCCGGCGCAGCGGGTCCATCTCATCCAGGAGGGTAAGCTCACCGGGCGCCTGCATTCCCGCGAGACCGCCGCCAAGATGGGCGAAGCGCCTTCCGGCAACGCCCGGGCCATCTCCTTCCGCCACCCGCCCATCGTGCGCATGGCCAATACCTTCATCGAGCCGCGGGACGTCACCTTCGACCAGATGATCGGCGATATTAAAGAAGGCATCTACGCCCGCAACTGGTACGGCGGCACCACCTCGATGGAGATGTTCACCTTCTCCGCCGGAGAGGCCTTCATGATCCGGAATGGCAAAGTCGAGGAACTGCTGCGGCCTGTAGTCCTGTCCGGCAACGTCTTCGACACCCTGAAACGCATCGACGCCATCGGCAACGACCTGGACATGAACCAGGGCGGCGGCTGCGGCAAGGGCGGCCAGTCACCCCTGCCCGTGTCCAACGGCTCGCCCCACATCCGCATCCTCAATTGCCTTATCGGAGGCCGTTAGGGGTGTTGGGTGTAGCGTGTAGGGGCGAGGCACGGCCTCGCCCGCCCGGGGCTGGGGATGGGTGTAGGGGCGACGCCTGCGTCGCCCGTCAAAACCTTGAAAGAAGAGATATATGAACTTAAACTTCGAACAACTCCTCGAGAAAGCGGCCAAAGTCGCCCAGCAGGCCGATATCTTCATCGTCGACAGCGAGGAAACGCCGGTCCAATTTGAGGCTAACCGTCTCAAGGGACTCCAGACCAGGCAAAGTTCCAGTGTCGCCCTGCGCATCATTAAAGACGGCCGGCTGGGTTTTGCCGTCTCGACCCGCCCCGACG
>CAZGRY010000141.1:0-2873 GCA_964528105.1 uncultured Dehalogenimonas sp. | reverse complement strand
AGATTACTGAGGACAAACAGGCCGCTGAAGCCCTGAGGCAGAGCTATGCGGAATTGGAGCGCATCAACCGCGCCGCCGTGAGCCGCGAACTTAAAATGATCGAGCTTAAAAAAGAGATCAACAAATATTACAACGCCACGGGCCAGCCGCCCCGTTACATGATCGACCCGAACGAGGAGAATTGATGAACAACGGCCTCGACTTCAAACAACTCTTCGATATCGCCCCGGGCCGCTTCCTGGTGCTCTCTCCCGACGCCCCCAGATTCACCATCCTGGCCGCCACCGACGAATATCTCTCTGCGACGAAGACCAAGCGTGAAGAAATCGTCGGCAAGGGCATCTTCGAGGTCTTCCCGGACAATCCCGCCGCCCCGGCGGTCAAGGCGGTGGGCAATACTCGGGCTTCTTTCCTGCGGGTGATCGGCCTGCGCACCCCGGACACAATGGGCATCACCCAGCAAGACATCCCCCGTCCGGATGGCCGCTTTGAGACGCGCTTCTGGGACGTGACTAATTTCCCAATCTTCGGCACTGAAGGGGAAGTGACCGCCATCATGCACCGGGTGGAGGATGTCACCCGTTACGTCCAGCAGCGGAAGAAAGAGGCTGAACTGGAGTCCGCCACCGTAGCCCTGAAGGACGCCCGCCGCGCCGCTTTGAACCTGATGGAAGACGCCATGGACGCCAAACGTGAGGCGGAGCAGGTCAGCGAAAAGCTGCGGCAGGAATTTGAAGAACATCAACGAGCTGATAAGGAGATCGCGAGCCTGTCCCGCTTCCCGTTGGAGAACCCCAACCCGGTGATGCGGGTCGACGCCGAGGCAACACTCCTTTTCGCCAACCCGACCAGCGCACCGATCCTGGCTTCCTGGCGCCTTGCTATCGGCGGCAGGCTGCCGGCCGATGTCGCTGCAATGGTCACCGGGGCGTTGAAGTCCGGCCGCAGCAAGCAGGCTGAAGTCGACTGCGACGGCAGAATCTTCGACTTCGTCTTTGCCCCGGTGGCGGCGGAAGGCTACGTCAACCTCTACGCCCGAGACATCACGACGCGCAAGAAGGCGGAGGAGTCGCTGCGGATTACCCAGAAATCCGTTGATACCGCCGGTGAGATGATTGCCTGGTTCACCCCCGACGGCAATGTCAAATATGTCAATGATGCCACCTGCCGAATGCTGGGGTACACTCGTGAAGAGTTACTGAAGATGCCTGCCCTGGACATTACCCCAGGCTTCACCCGGGAGCAGTATGCCGACCTTTGGCGTGAGGTGCGGGAGCGGAAGACGTTAACCGTTGAAGTTGTTTACCGCCGCAAAAACGGCAGCGAGTACCCGGCCGAGGTGCTGATCAACCACGTCGAATTTGGCGGGCAGGAATATCTTTTCGCTTACGGCATGGACATCACCGAGCGCAAGAACGCGGAGGAAGCACTTAAAGCATCCAAATTTAAAGCTCAGGCAGAAAAACGCCAGCTGGAGGCAATTCTAAAAGCATTGCCTGTTGGCGTTGTCGTAACCGATGCCAAGGGCGGTATCGTGCTTACGAACGAAATGGACGAACGTATATGGGGTCCGCGTCCTGTCACCCTAAATACGGAAGATTACGTTCATTACAAAGCGTGGTGGGCAGATTCTGGCAAAGAAGTGGAGCCTCACGAATGGGCGTCGGCACAGGCTGTACTTAAAGGTAAACCGGTTCTCGGTCAAGTGCTGAAGATCCAACGTTTCGACGGAAGACAAGCATATATCCACAACAGCGCTTTCCCCATCCGTGATGGTACTGGAACGATAATCGGCAGCGCCGTCGCAATCCAGGATATTACCGAAGTCCGGACAGCCGACCAGGTCTTGCGGGAAAGCGAAAAAAATACCGCGAACTGTTTACCTCCATGGTGGAAGGCTTCGCCCTCCATGAGATTATCCTGGACGAAGCCGGCAGGCCGGCAGACTACCGGTTCATCGAGATAAATCCGGCATTTGAAGCCATAACCGGATTGAAGGCAGATAATATCGTCGGACGAACGGTGCGGGAAGTAATCCCAAGCATTGAATCTTCCTGGATTGAAACCTACGGTAAGGTTGCCCTGGGTGGCAACCCGGTGAACTTTGAGAATTACGCCGCTCCACTCGGGAAGTGGTACCAGGTACAGGCTTACTCTCCGGCACCCCATCGTTTCGCCACTATTTTCAGCGACATCACCGACCGCAAGAAGGCCGAAAAACTCAAGGATAAGTTCATAGGCATGATCTCCCGTGAACTCAAGACGCCGATCACCGTGGTCATGGGCGCCCTGTCCACCGCCGCCATGCCCGGCCTGCCGGAAAAAACCCGCGCCGGCCTGTTCCAGGACGCGGTCAATCATGCAGATATGCTGGCCTCCATCATCGACAACCTGCTGGAGCTGTCCCGCCAGCAGTCCAACCGGCTAGAGTTGCGCAAGAAAGCCGGCGATATCGGCGGCATCGCCTGCGACATCGCCGAACAGCTTCGGAAGAAATCGGCGATTCACGAAATCATATGCGACTTCCCGGAAGGGCTGCCGAAGGTGCCGGCCGACCCGCTCAGGATCGAGCGAATCATCTACAACCTGGTGGAAAACGCCATCAAGTACTCCCCCGCCGGCGGCGAGGTCAGGGTCTTCGGCAAGGTCACGGCCGGCTTCCTGTGCGTCGGCGTCTCGGACCAGGGCATCGGCATCTCCCCGGAGAACCAGCCAAAGCTGTTTCAGCAATTCGAGCGCCTGGGCGTCGAGGTCAAGGGCGCCATCCAGGGCACGGGCATGGGCCTGCGCGTCTGCCGCATCCTGGCGGAGGCCCACGGCGGCAAGATCTGGGTGGAATCGGCACTGGGCAAGGGCTCCACCTTCTACTTTTC
>CAZGRY010000140.1:0-2954 GCA_964528105.1 uncultured Dehalogenimonas sp. | reverse complement strand
GATCAAGGAGATCGGCATCGAGTGGGCCGACATCAACACCCATCCCGAGGAGTTCATCCTGACCCTTTCGGCCGGCGTGTCGGGCATCCAAGGTCTTGCTGCCGCCCAGTTCTCCGGGGTCATCGAAGGGGTGAAGATCGACCTCGCGAAGCTCTTCCGCGGTGAGTTCCCGATCACCGACATCGCCTCCATCGGGGTGAGCATCACGGCCGACGCCTTCGGCGGCAAGATCACCGGCGCCCTGATCGGCGGCATCCTCAAGATCGACGCCAACAACCAGATCATTGCCTCCACGGCGCCGGCCAATACGCCGGTCAAGGAGAGGATCTTCTTCATCGGCATCCAGGGCGGCTTCTCGATGGTGGGCGCCGGCGGGTTCACGATCCGCTTCGCCCTCTCCGAACTCGGACCCCTGGGTGTGCAGATCGAGGCAAGCTTGCCCGATCCGGGCATCGTCCTGGATCCCGTCTATACCCAGATTGCGATCAACGATTTCGTCGGCGGGGTCGAGTTCTTCACCACGCTGCCTGATATTTCGGAAGCCAAGCAGCTCCGGGATCCGCGGTTTGCCATCAGCGCCTCGAAGATGGATGCGAGCACATGGCTGGACCAGGTGAAACTCCAGGTCGTCAACCAGTACATCGCCGTCCAGGCCAACCCCAATATGGGCGGCTTCCTGGCGGCCTTCACCGCGCCGATGACGATCACCGGAAGCTGCAAGGTCTATACGAATTACACCTCCAAATATGTGTTCAACGGCCAGGTGGGTCTGAAGATCACCACGGACGGCAAGATGCTCATCGTCGGCAAGCTGAACTTTGCCGCCGACATGATCAGCATCAGCGCCAAGGTGTATGCCGATCTTTCGAAGGTCGCCAGCGGCAAGGCCAAGGTTCTGTTCCTCTTCGACGCGCCCGAACAAATCGAACTCCTGACTGTGGGCGGGAAGATTGAGATCATCTTCAGCCTCGGAGACAATTCTGCCGTGGAATACGATTTCGCCGATCCGCTGGTGAAACCCATCGCGATCCTCTTCTCGCCCGTGAACGGGGAAAGCGTCTTCCGTCAGGACCTCAACACGCAGGCTTACTTCGACCTGAGCTTCAAGGCCTCTGACGGCGCGTCTTTTGCCGACGGAACCATCCTGGCGCTGGAAGGTATACGTCTTACGGGCGATGCAGCGGCGGGCGTGGAAATCACCAGCGTCGAGAGCCTCGGCAGCGGGAAGTTCCGTTATCATTTCACAGGACAATTCGGTGTCGGGTTCGTCTCCCTGGAGATTGCGGCGAACAAGTTCTCGGACAGCGCCGGGAAAACCAATGCGGCCGAGACACTGAACTTCACGCTTTGGGACCTGACGGCCGTCATGACCGGTCCGGCCAATGGCGGCAGTATCGATGTCGTGGGACTCAACGCCAACAAGTATATTACCGTAAGGTTCCTCCCGACGCCGGGCGAATCGGTCACGCAGTCGACACTGAATGACAGCGACGTCGTCTTCACCCTGACCTTCGCCGACGGCACCACGAAGACTGTCTCCGGGCCGGGAACCCTCGTCGGGGATGCCTACCGGTATGCCCTGCCGACGGACTTCCAGTTCCAGCCGGGTTTGGTGACCGTTGCCTTTGCCGCCGGCACCTGGACTGACAGCGGCGGGAAGACCAATATCGCCTCAACAGCACAATTTACCGTCCTGGGCGCCACGGTGCGTCTCGAGGATCCCGTCGCCGATGGCCGAGTCGATGTCGTCCTGCTCAATGGAATGGGCTACATCGATCTGCGCTATGCCGGGGCAGGGGACAACGCACTTCTGGAATCCTCGATCATGGGTGACAATGATGTGGTCTTCACGCTGACACCGGGCGGCGGTTCGGCTCTGGAGGTGCGCGGTCCGCCAACGAAGATCTCGGATAACGTCTACCGCTACACCCTGCCGACGACGTTTGCGTTCACGCCGGGAGAGGTTACGATTGTCTTTACTGCTCTCTCGTTTACGGACAGTGCAGGCTACAAGAATATCGAAGAGACCTTCCGCTTCACCGTCACAGGTCCCATCGCCGATGTGGTCGAGACCCATACGAACGGCGGCGTCGCCGTTGTCGACGGTGTCCTGGCCGGCAGCACCTTCGGCCTGAGCCGCATCAATGCCAACCACTACATCGACGTCCGCTACCGATCCACCCAGAGCAACGCCCTCGATGCGGCCTCCATCACCGACGCCGATCCCGAATTCACACTGAGCGGCAGCGCCCTCAACAACGTGGTCATCACCGGCGCCGCCCAGAATATGGGCAACGGCGTCTTCCGCTATACCTTCACCGGCGAATTTGTCGTCGGCGATCTGACCGTGGCCTTTGCCGCCGGCGCCTGGCTGGATGCCGGAGGGTTTACGAACCTGGCCGAGACGGAAACCTTCAAACTCCAGGCCCCCACAGCAGATCTGCGTGATCCGGGGCCGCGGGGGGTGATTGACAAGGCGGAGCTGGAAAACCGCGGCTACATCCTGATCACGTTCAACGATTTGACCGGCCTCGGCCTCAGCGAAGCGTCGATCCTTGATAGGGATCCTGAATTCGCCCTCATGGGTGCCGGCAGGAATGTCGTTCTCACCGGCGTCGCCGAAAAGGTCGAAGGCAACACCTATAAGTTCTTCTGCACCGGCAGCTTTGATAAGGATGCCAATGGGGGCATCGTTGACGTCAACTTCATCGCCGGCAGCTTCGAAGACACGGCAGGAAGCCAGAATCTGGCGGAGACCGAAAAGTTCCAGGTCGTTCAAAAAGCGGCATCTCTCAAAATCATCATCGAGGGCTTTGCCGAATTGAACGCCGGCGGGTTCACTCCGGATTACAATGGCGACGGCAAGCCCGACGCCCTGATCTCCCTCCGCGGGCGAGTGGTGCTGAGTATCGATCTGGTGCGCGATTCGGCGACCAACGAGATCAAGATGGCCC
>CAZGRY010000139.1:394-2990 GCA_964528105.1 uncultured Dehalogenimonas sp. | reverse complement strand
ATGAAATATGATGCCGAAGTAGTAGTTGTCGGTGCCGGTCCAGCCGGCAGCCGTGTGGCTCAGAAGCTGGCCGCCGCCGGCCGGGAAGTTATTCTTCTAGACCGCCGGTGCCGCTTGGGCGACCCCGTGTGCTGCACTGGCATCATCAGTACGCAGTGCCTGGAACAATTCGATGTCGATGCCGACCTGGTGTTGCGACGTTACTACGGTGCAAGCATCCATGCCCCCGGAGGCGAGGTGATCGATATCCGACGTCGGGAAGTCCAGGCCGTCGCCATTGACCGTGGTGCTTTCGATCGTCGAATGGCAGAAAAAGCGGTAGCGGCCGGCACTAGACTACATATGGGAACGAGGGTAACCGGAGTGAAAACCGGCCGGGACTGCGCGATCGTGGAATTCGTTCGCGACGGTCAGCCCGGCGCCTTGCGCTCGCAGGCTGTGGTTGTTGCCGCCGGCTTGACGCCAAAGCTTACCAAAAGCCTTGGATTGGGTCATATTCGGGACGCCGCTCTGGGCTTCCAACTCGAGGTCGAAACTCCGGCTCCGGTTAACGTCGAGGTGTTTCTGGGACACAACCTGGCGCCCGGTTTCTTTGCTTGGCTGGCCCCACTCTCGGACTCAAGGGCCAAAGTCGGTCTTATCGCCCGACGCCGCGCTGACGGTAATCTTGAGCGGCTGGTTGCTGCGATGCGGTCACAGGGTAGAATCGGCGATTCCATTGGTGAAATAAGCTGTCGAGCTATCCCCCTGTCAATCTTGCCGCGGACCGCTGCCCGGCGGGTGCTGGTGGTTGGGGACGCCGCCGGACAGGTTAAAGCCACTACCGGCGGCGGCTTATATTACGGTTTGGTCTGTGCCGATCTTGCTGCCAAAACCCTCGAAAAAGCACTGTCGACCGGGGATTTCAGCGCCGGATCACTCCGGAACTATGAACGCGCCTGGCAACGCGCTATTGGCCGCGATATGCGGATCGGCCGGTTGGCTCGAAGCGTTTTCCAGCGCCTGAGCGACCGGCGGATCGACCGGATTCTCGTTAGAGCCCGGGACACGGGGCTCATCGATCGTTTGGCTGAAGATGGCGCACTCTCCTTCGACTGGCATGGTAAGACGCTCTTAAAAGCCGCAGGCAGGCTTCTGCCTTCTTTATTGATATAACGGCGTCCGCGGGTCTTGGGAAAGAGCCTTTCTTCCTCAAGGGATATCAAGGTGTTATCACAACAAATTGAAGCTACCAGATAACGTTTACAAATGAAAAACAGCCCTGATTTTAACAGGGCTGTTTGTTTAATCGGTATTTTTGGACCGGATTGCTTATTCCTCATCGCTGGGGGGTGGCGGAGGAGGAGGCGGTGGCACGTTGCAGGTTTCGGAGGCAGGCTTGGCTTTTGCGGCTGGTTTATCGGCGACGGACTCCTTGAGCGATTTAACTTCGGTTCCTACTTCGTCCGTAGCTTTCTTGAAAGAACGCAGTCCTTCGCCCAAGGATTTCCCCAACTGCGGCAGTTTGCCGACTCCGAATATGAGAATAACGATGACCAGGACGATGATGATCTCCATGGGTCCGATTCTGGGCATGTTAACCTCCGCTAAAACAAGTAATTTTAACATTATACCACGCGTTACACCTTTTTGCCTTTCTTATAGCTATGGACTCATCGGTACCACCAATTCAACGACTTGTTGTGGAATAGGTGGTGGTAGCAGTCCGAAATAGGTAATGGTACGTATTGCGACCTGAGCTAAAACCCGGGACATAATAGTATCAACAAATTGAAAGGAGCAGCATATGGGCCATTTCAAACAGATGACCGCAGCGCAGGTTTCCAAGCTACAATCCTTGGAGCAAGAATTTGGTGGCAAGCGGATTATCGCCTACGAGAGCGGACCGAAATTTGCCGAGATTTCACCCAAGCAGCTCGAGGCTATCAAGTCGGCTGAGCAAGAACTCAACGCCACTCTGGTTGTGTACCCGGAGAAATAACCGATTGATGGTTGGATTCAGATCCATGTTGTAGTAACATTGCACAATCAGGGGATCAAATCTCGCCGGAGGTTGTCGGTCTTAAGTCACCGCCTCCGGCGTTTAGTCTTACGGGCTGAATCTCGATAAAATCATCAGGAGAATACCACATGACCGAATCCAAGCCTGAATGCTTGCACTCGCTGGAAATGCAGCTCGGCCAGGGCAAACGGGTCATAGCCTTTCCCCGTAACTTGAAGCCGGCCAAAATCACACCTGAACAACTGGAAGCCTTAAAAATCGCCGAGTCGGAACTAAAGGACACTCTGCTCATGGTCTACGAGCCGGACATGTCCCTCGACCTGTCGCGGAAAGAAGAAGACACCATGATGACCTTCAATAAGCTCACGCCGGAAGAGGAACGGGTCATCGCTCACAAGGATACTGAGCCGCCCGGCAGCGGTAAGTACGATAAATTTTATAAAAAGGGTACCTACCGCTGCCGCCGCTGCAATACGCCGCTTTTTAAATCCGACGCCAAGTTTGATTCCGGCTCCGGATGGCCGAGCTTCGATGAAGCCCTCCCCGGCCGGGTCAAAGAAATTCCGGATGCCGACGGCCGGCGCAGCGAGATCG
>CAZGRY010000139.1:0-381 GCA_964528105.1 uncultured Dehalogenimonas sp. | reverse complement strand
CTGCGCCGCCTGCGGCGCTCATCTCGGCCACGTCTTTCGCGGCGAGCACAAGACCCTCAAAGATACCCGGCATTGCGTCAATTCATTGTCGATCGATTTCACGCAGGCGGAAACCGAGGCCAAGAAATGACCGAAACTGCGGTTTTTGGCGGGGGTTGCTTCTGGTGCCTCCAGGCCATCTTCAGCCGGTTGAAAGGCGTCTCCAAAGTCACGTCGGGTTATGCCGGCGGTACCGCGCCCAACCCTACGTACGAGCAGGTCTGCTCCGGGCGCACCTGCCATGCCGAGGTCATCAAAGTCGAATTCGATGCCGCGATTATCGGCTACCGCGACCTGCTGGAGATCTTTTTCAAGGCACATGACCCGACTACTCCCAATCGC
>CAZGRY010000138.1:0-2997 GCA_964528105.1 uncultured Dehalogenimonas sp. | reverse complement strand
GGTAAATAGACTTCCAAAACATAGAATCTTCCGCCGTCGACAAGGCGCGACGGCATAAGGTATTATTTTTACCCGCGCCTACTTTGTAGGAGTGTAGCTCAGTTGGTAGAGCAGTGGTCTCCAAAACCACTGGCCGAGGGTTCGAATCCTTCCACTCCTGCCAGCGCCGAGATGGTGGAATGGTAGACACGCTAGCTTGAGGGGCTAGTGAGTGATGAGCTCGTGGGAGTTCAAATCTCCCTCTCGGCACCATTTGTGTTAAAATAGCCCGGTTATCGAGCGGAAGTAGTTCAGTGGTAGAACGCCTCCTTGCCAAGGAGGAGGTCGCGAGTTCGAGCCTCGTCTTCCGCTCCATTTTTATAAACCATGCGGGCGCTCCCGCGTCCGGTGCGAAATCGGGGCGACGTAGCCAAGTGGCAAGGCAGGGGTCTGCAAAACCCCTATTCACCGGTTCGAATCCGGTCGTCGCCTCCAAATTTCCTACAGTTCGGTCCTATATTTTTTGCTTTTGGATGGTCTCTTCAGGTGGAAGCCCCATGTCGCCAGCAGGGCGGTACACAGGTAGGATGACAAGAGCGCCAAGTCCGAATTAATGTTGAAAGCTTCAGCCAGGCCGATAAAACCGAGGGTGCCGGCTGCCGCTCCCAACAAGGCCAGCCAGATCGAACCCCGGTAGTCAAACAATCGGCTGAAGGCAAAAATCCCCAGCGCCACGCCCAGCGGGTAGAAGACAAACAAACCCAATATCGCCCCAGCCAAGTCTTCGAATCCACCGAGCTGGTTTTCACGGAACAGACGCCCGCCGAACATGATCCCCGCTACGGCGGCAACTAAGCCACAACAAACGGCGGTCAGCCACATCCCGAGGTAACTCTTGAAGCTGCGTCGCTCGATCGGCCGTGGCATTTCAGGATCCTCGCTCGAGCTTCTTCAGGTGAAAGCCCCAGGTTGCCAACAGCGCCGTTACCAGGAAGTAGCTGCTCAATAGCACGTCGGCATTGACGTTTAGGTTAAACGGCTCGGCGAGGCCGAAAATCAGAAACACCCCGGCCACCGCTCCGAGCGCCGCCCGCCACATCGAACCCCGGTACTTGAATATCCGGCTGTAGACCAGGATGCCGAGCACCACCCCCAGCGGATAACCGACGACCATGCCCATCAATGCCCCGACGAGGTCTTCAAATCCGCCGAGGCTATTCTCTGCGAAAATTTGGGAACCGATCAGCGTTGCAGGGATGGCGATCAGGAAACCGCCGAAAGCGGCGGCCAGCAGCATGCCGAGGAAGGTTTTAAAGCTGCGCGATTCCAGTGACTTAACCATGTTCTCTCCCGTGTTCCATTTATTTCAATTTCCCAAGGCGAATCGATAATCGCACGATTGGCGACCCCTTGACACCCCTTGCCAAAGACAGTTACACTATGGCCTACCGATGAGTACTCCCAGCTTTACTATTGCTCAAGCCGCCGACAAGCTCGGCGTGTCCACCCGCACCATCCGGCGCTACATCAAAGCCGGCAAGCTGCGGGCTGACCTGGTCAACGGGCCTTTCGGCGAGGAGTACCGCATCCGGGAACTGCCCGAAGACCTTAAAAAACTTGAACCGCCTGAGAATTTTACCGCCCTGGAAAAACATGATCCCTTTGCCGGGGCTGCGTCTGATACCATCGCCGTGTTACGGGATCTCCAGGAAAAGAACATGACCCTGGCCGCCCAACTCGGCGCCGCCACCGAGCGCATCCGCCAGCTTGAAGGGCAACTTAAAGTCGTGACACTGACCGACGGCAAAGCGCCTAAAACCCCGTGGTGGCAAAAATGGTACACAGGTATCAAGGCTCGCTTCTCGCGTAAACACCAAACCGAGACAAAGATATCGGTTTTTGAGTCGCCGACTGAACCGGTGAACACCGCCGAACCAACCGCGTAACCCCTGCTTCTATTCTCAAGGTCTATTCTGCGCTACGGCCATTATCGTCTGGTCGACGCGTGCGTGCCGCCGCCGAAAATGATGCTGGCGCCGAACAGGAAGCCGAAATTGTACCACCCCCCCCGTTGTTGTGGACCTCGTAGATGTTCACATTGTCTGAAAATAAGGAGATGATGAAGGTTATCGGGGAGATTAATCCGTGCCACAGCCCGGACCAGAAGCCGTCCAAAGTCTCGTCCGGGATGGGTACATCCTCAGCCGGGTTGGGTCCGGCGGCGCAGCCGGCCAGCGCCAGGACGGCTAGCACGACGATAGCGAGGAGCCACATATTTCGGAGCATCGTCCATACTCCTTCGAACGGGTACACCGCTTCCAACAGATGAATGGTGCCGGGAGAGGGGATCGAACCCACACGACCGAAGTCGGCGGATTTTAAGTCCGCTGCGTCTGCCAGTTCCGCCATCCCGGCGCAGTGACAGATTATAGCATAAGGCGTCCAGGCCTTGGCTACACCGGGGGTTTTGCAATCGTGGCGATTGAATCGTCAGGCGACGGCGGCGGCGACCACGGCGAAATGCAGAGCTGCGCCGATAAGGATCAAGACATGGAAAATGTCATGGAAGCCGAAGACCCCGGGTATCGGGTTAGGCCGCTTCAGGGCGTAGATGACAGCGCCGATGCTATAGGAAACGCCCCCGGCGACAACTCCCCAGAAAGCCAGATGCGGCATCGACAGCCACAATTCCCGCAGAGGCGCTATGGCCAGCCAACCCATGCCGAGGTATAGTATCGGTGACAGGACCCGCGGGGCATGCAGCCAGAAGATTTTGTAAAAGATGCCCAGGAGGACGATCGCCCACGGGATGACGATCATGAAAAAGCGCCAGGCGCCATCGAGGTAGATATAGACCAGCGGCGTGTAGCTGCCGGAACCCTCGGTGCTGGCCTCAAACTTGAAGACATCGTTGATGTCCAAGGCGGCCGTGTCCTCGAGCTGCTGCTTCGTCACGACGGTGATCGAGGCGGCGAGGTCGGCGAGGATGGAGTTGAGGCGGCTGCCGGCCAGGGTGCT
>CAZGRY010000137.1:343-3139 GCA_964528105.1 uncultured Dehalogenimonas sp. | reverse complement strand
AAAGCCAAGAGTGAGGTCGATGCCGGCAAACGCGCCGCCGGCCGTGGTGGCCATGGCGGAGGTGTCGGCCCAGGTCTTGAGCAGGCCGTCGAGCCGGGCGAGTTGGCCGTCGCGGGTAGCTTCAAGCGCGTAGGCGGCAAGTTCCGCGGCGAGTTGCTCGCCTGCCGCCGTGGGCAGGCTGGCCGCCTGTTGCAGGCTTCTGACTTGTCCGGCGCCGTTCATGTCGGGCAGGGACTGCGCGGCTTCGGTGAGCGGAATGCTGTCGGTGAATTCGCTGTAGAAGGGATTGCTGGCAAGGTCGATGTCGGCCATTTGCTGGGCCGCGCCCAGCGTGCCGCCGGTCCCGTCCGTGCGGATGTAGCCGCCGAGGTCGGCAATTTGGTTGCCGTTGGCAAGGAGCAGGGTGTTTTCTGCTTTGGCGACGATCAGGGCGACGACGCCCTTTTGTTCGAGGGTGAAGAGTTCGTCGCTTTGGCTGACGCCGTCCTGGTTGAGATCGGTCCACAGGCGCAGGTTGGCAAAGCGGGCGTCGAGCAGATCGACCCGACCGTCGGCGTTGGTGTCTTCCTGGGCGAGTGCGGCAAAGCCGTCGGCGGCGAGGGTTGGTCCACTCGCACCGGCATACAGCGGGGTGGAATCGCCGAACAGTTCGGCGCCGGTGTCTATCGTGCCGTTGCCGTTGCGGTCGAGGACGAGAAAGGCGTCGGTGGCCCTGATCCACCCGGTCGCGGTCTTGATGCCGTCGCCGTTGTGGTCGAAGAGGATGGGGTTGACGATGTCGATGCCGGTGGTGTCGAGGCCATCGTTGTTGAGGTCGAGGGTGAGGGGGTCGCTGAGGGCGGGTGGAATGGAACGAGCGGCGGCAAAGGCGGTGGCGGTGGTGGGGTCGAGGATTGATGTCGTCGCAGTTCTTACAACTGCATCAAGTCCGATCCTCAGGCTCTTCTGGATGATCGCAATAATCGATTGAGCATAAGGGTCGGCGCCAATCATCAAAGGGTCCCATATTCCCGCTTTCTGGAGCCCGCTATTGACCCACATCGTGCATTGAACTTGCGCGGGAATACTATAGGCAGGTGGATTGTCAATACTGTCAGTTATGTACTGGCGGAGACTTTCGTACTGTTTGTCCGAAATTGGTATCGCACCGGATGTAAATTGAAAACTATGATCGGTATCCGATTGAACCTTACCCGGTCCCCATGGAGCCGTTACTTGAGGAGCAAAGCCATACCCTTTTTCAAACCCAGTGCCATCTCGCACGATCAAGAAAGTGTGCGGGAGATGTGTTATCGGATCTGCTGGCTCGACGCGAATCTCGATAGTTGCGCTCATTGCATCTGCCTCCTGATTAGCTTGGTTTCAAGTAAATATTTGTTGTTAACGTTGTCATAAAACCAAACTTCCAATACCTTTACTTCACGCGTTTTTTCCAGCTCGGTTTTGGTTAAAGAAATAAGTCGAGCTTTGGCATCGATGGTTGTCACTCCATAGATATAGATTCCGGTTATTTCGTCGCCCGCACTCCACTTAACGTCTCGATCACCGCAAGGATCTGCGTGTGGATACTTCGTCATACCAATTTCGCCACATATGTGGCGTTTTAGGGCTGCACAAATTTCTCCACTCTCATAACTTTGCATAGCAGACGGAGAATGCCATGCAATTTGATACAAGCCATATGCAGCAACAGCCAACACGGCCATACCGAGGGACAACCAGAAGGAAGGAAGATAGGAAGCAAAACGGGCCAACATCGACATACTTTTCATCCCACTCTCCTTGTCTTAAGTAATTCATCATTCGTCGCCATGCCAAACTCATTTCGCGCGCCGTCCCGCCAGCGCCGACTCTTGCTTGCCAGCACTGCCAATCCTGAGATAGCTCTACCCTCGCCATTGTCGATCTCCGACCCGTCGATATCAAAGGACCGCATGATCCGGATACAACCACCGTACCTCACTCGGATTTCCTCGTAACGCGAAATTCCGTTTGTTCGCATTCTTCCATCCCCTCAAATGAATCGCATATCGCATGTCCGACGCCTGCACCACCGACTTTGGCTTCCCCTTCCATAGCCACACCATCACCTTGGCCGGCAACCCTTCCAGACGAATATCATCGATATCCGGCGTCACCGGGCTCATGTTGTTGCGGCCGCCGAGGTATCCGCAGCTTCCGCCGCGGTGGATGAACTGGAGGTTGGCGTAGGCGTCGGTCGGTATAGTCGCCTTGCTCACGTTCTGTGAATCGGCGTAGGAAACATAGATGTAATCGAAGCCGAAATCCCTGGCGTTGTAGGAGATCAGGCTGAACTCCGGCTTCTGCCGGCCGCGGATGCAGGCGGCGTCGTAGCTAACTTCGGCGTAGGCCTCGCGGGGCTTCCAGATCATTTGCTGCGGCGGGCAGATTAGCGGGAAGCCGGGCAGCCGGGATTCGGAAAGATCCTTACTCCACCAGTCATCGAACTCCTCCGCCAACCGCAGGTAGCGGTTGAGGATGAAGCGGGATTCCTCCGTGACCATGATGCCGATGAGGACCTCAATGGCGCGCTTCTCGCCAAGGTCGCCTAAGGCGCGGACGGCGTTGCATCGGACGGGCAGTGGCTGCTCCTCGTCAAGCATCTTCTCCAACGGTTCAAGGGCGTTTTGATGGCGCGTCTTGCCGATGGCCTCGACCGCGAGAGCGCGGACTTCCATTTTCTCATGGTTGAGGAGTGGGCGCAGTCCTTCAAAGGCTGATGCGTCTGGCATGCTTGAGAGGGCACGGATGACGGCGGCCTTGAAGAAATGGCTT
>CAZGRY010000137.1:0-333 GCA_964528105.1 uncultured Dehalogenimonas sp. | reverse complement strand
CTGGCCTTCGATTCCCCACCAGGGCGCCAGGTCTTCGATCTGGCCGAACACCGCCGGGCGCGGGTTGTAAGTGGCGGCAAGCAGCATCGGATACTGCCTGACCGCGTTCCTGCGCAGTTGCAGCACGGCCTCCCGGGTCAGGAAGTCCAGCTCGGCGGGCGGGTTGATCGCGAGCTCTAGCGCCTCCGCATTGGCGGCCTCGCCCAGGGCGAGCCGATTCACCGCGACGGCGGGCGCGGCCTCGGCCACAGTTGCCACGTGAGCCTCGTGCGCCGCAGACTCCCCGGCCTGCCGCTGCCAGTAGAACGCGGCGGCGGCCCCCGCCAGCACTAC
>CAZGRY010000136.1:0-3142 GCA_964528105.1 uncultured Dehalogenimonas sp. | reverse complement strand
AGTAATACCGTCCAGATCCTATGGCAACATGCCGGGATATACTAAGTTCCCGGACGAGATGTTGTCGATCGGCGGGGTATTGGAGAGTCAGGGGCATGAAGTCAGGCTCATTGACTGCAATATTGTCCAGCGGAGTCCCGAGGAGTTCGTTGAGTTTGCCCCGGAGCTGGTAGGCTTCAGCGTGGCGACAGGGCCTAATATTGCCGATGCGCTGACTCAGTCGGCTCGATACAAGGAGTTGATCCCTGGCGTCAAGACAGTTTGGGGATTCCGTCATCCCAGTGCCTACCCGGCTGAAACGCTTTCAGAATCATGCGTTGATTATGTTGTTATTGGTTCCGGGGAATACACTATCGCTGAGCTGGCCGAATATCTGGAGAAGGATGACATTGACCTGTCATCGATCAAAGGTCTGGCCTACAAAGATGCTGACGGGCGGGTAATAATCAATGAAGCACGAGAATTCATGCCCGATCTTGATAGTCTGCCGGATCCGTCCTGGCATCTGATAGATATCAAGAAGTATTCTGACGTCACACTGAACACCTCACGGGGCTGTCCGTACCGCTGTACCTTTTGTTCTGATGCGTCTTTCTACGGCGGCAATATGTGTGACCTGTCGGCGGAGCGGATCGTATCGCAGATGGAAAAACTGCACCTGGAGTACGGGGTACAGCATATCTACTTTTCCGGTGAGCGTTTTGTGCTTAATCGTGAACGATTGAAAGAGTTCTGCGGGCTGGTGATAAAGAAAAAGTGGAAACTTACGTGGAACTGCCCGGTCAGCGGCGGCATAGACGAAGAGACAGTGATATTGATGGCTAAGTCAGGTTGTACTTCGGTACTGCTGGAAGTAGAAACGGACAGCCAGCGGATGCTGACCTTCCTGGACAAAGGTACCGTAAGCGAGATGGAAGAGACCTTCCGGATCCTGGTCAAACACAGCATCATGCCGACACTGTTCATGATGTACTGTTATCCCACCGAGACTGTGGCTGATTTTAAGGACAGCCTTAACTTTTTGAAGAGGTTGGATGAACCGCCTTACCTGTTCATGAAGTTCGTGCCTTATCCGAAGACGGTGCTGTTCGATCACTGCGTCGCCAATAAGCTGGTAGCGGTACCGGAGAGGCTGGCCGACTGGAGCAGCTTTCAGCTGCACCATGCCACCCACGCGAACCTGTCGCGGATACCGCAGGGACATATGGACGAAGCCATGGCCAGTTTCCGGGCCTCGTTTGCCAGCCGGCGCTTCCGCTTCATGCTGCGCCATAACCCGGCCTACTTCCTGAACGCTTTCAAGGAACCGAAGCAGTTCTTCGGCTCATTAAGCTACCTGATCAAGAACTGGCTGAACACCCTGACGGATTCGGCCAACGGCAAGGCATCGAAGGTTGCCAAGTTGCAGAGATTGTTCATCCGGAAAACGACGCCGCGCCTGGCGGTCAAAGAGACCTGTACACCCGTCGGCTAACCCCGGCGGATGAAAATATGCAGGGAATACCAACAAAGGAGGATAAGAACAGGAAAATGTGCAGTTACTTAGGGGCGGAGAAGGTGAGCGTTGACGCCGCCAAGCCCCGCCGCTCGAAGCCGGCAATGCTGGCGACGAGCGTCCTCGCTACGGCCATGATCGTTATACTGGCCGGCTGCGACGGTTTCGCGCTTGACCTGGGGTCGGATCCAAAGGGCGATAAGCTCACGGGCAACGACACGCCCATTGTCGAAGAGATCACCTGGATCGATGTGACCGATGCCGAACTCATCGCCAACTGGCAGCAGTACATCGGTAAAGAGGTCTTCGTGCGCCGGACGGTCATCACCGATAAGATCGCAGCACCCTATGTTGCAGTCGCCAACAAGATCAAGGTCGAACTGTCCAACGGCGAAGAATTCTTCAAGTATCTGGCGGTCACCGATACCGTGGAAGCCCGGGGTATCGTTAAGGGCCTCGATGAAAGCGGCATGATCGTTCTGGAAAACGCCCACATGAACGTCTTCTTCAGCTGCTATCCTAGGCTGTACGCTGCGAACCAGGGCGATCCGGTAGCCACCGGCAGCAATGGCCTCGACGGCACGGGTGTAGGCCAGGGCAATTCGGAATAACGAAGCATCAAGTATTAAGGAGGTGATGTTCCAGAAGTAGAACACCAATGAGTTTCAATCCCTGTAGTACCAAAGGCAACCAAGTCGCAATCAAAGTCGCAAAAGTCGCAAAAAGAAGTCGCAAAAGAAAAAACAAGGAGAAATAAATGCCTACGTTTCACAGTACAGTCAGCCGCAGAGATTTCATGAAGATGATGGCTGTCGCCACCGGTGGTATCGGCGCCGCCGCCGCCATTACTCCGGCGTTCCATGATGTCGATGAACTCATCTCCACCGGCGCCACCATGCAGAAACGCCCCTGGTGGGTTAAGGAACGCGAAGCTGAGAACCCGACCACCGAGGTCGACTGGGATGTCATGAAGCGGGTCGACCCAACCTTCACCGGCCAGCAGACCGAAATGTGGGCCAAGTACCATGGCCAGGCCCGCGCCGATGCCGCCTCCGCCAAGGGTGCCGAGTTCCAGAAGGCCAAGATTGCCGCTGGCGCTCCCGGCTATACCACCCGCGGCCAGGCTCTAAAAACAGCGGTGACCACTTCCTGGGGCGCTTACGTCAGCAAGAGCTGGGCTGGCGCTTCTACCAGCAGCACCTGGACCAAGGGCGGCGGCGCCGTCTACAAGGGCGTTTCCACTCCCGCCGAACGCGGCGAGGCTAAGTGGAACGGTACTCCGGAAGAGAACAGCCACATGATGAACGCCTACCAAAAATACTGCGGCGCCGCCATCAGCGGCTATGGCGTGTTCGGCGAACTGGACCGCAGCAAGCTGCTGTGCACCAACGCCAAGCATACCCCGGGCAAGAAGTTCATCATCGACGAGACTAAGGAACTGGCCGAGGAAACATCGACCACCTTTGTCGTTCCCGGCAAGAACCAGATGTACCACCTGGTCCACTGGGAGCACATGTCCCACGAGATGGCCCGCTGCGCCCCCGCCATGGGCGGCCGCTTCAACGGTTCAGACTTCGTAGCTACTCCTCTCAAGCCATCTGTCTTCAACTTCCTGCGCTACATGGGCTACCAGATGATCGGCGACGG
>CAZGRY010000135.1:0-3145 GCA_964528105.1 uncultured Dehalogenimonas sp. | reverse complement strand
TGCCCGCCGAACGCTTCGCCGAGATCCACAGCCTCTTCCTGCGCCTGCGTGATGAATTCGGCGTCCCCTTTGAAGTCATCAACGACGGCGATGTCACCGCGCTGGCCGGCGCCATGTCGCTCGAGGACAACGCTGTCCTGGGCATCGCCATGGGCTCCAGCGAGGCCGCCGGTTACGTCAACCCCGCCGGGCAGATCCTGCCCTGGCTGAGCGAACTGGCCTTCGCCCCGGTAGATTACAGCCCTGCCGCCCCCTTCGATGAGTGGTCGGGGGACCAGGGGGTGGGCGCCTCCTACTTTTCACAGCAGTGCGTTTTCCGCCTCGCGCCTCGCGCTGGTATCGAGATCCCGGCTGGGACCTCCGACGCTGAACGCCTCGTCTTCGTTCAGAATCTGCTTGAAGCCGGTCACCCCGGCGCCGCGCAAATCTGGGAAAGCATGGGCGTCTTCCTGGGGTATGCCCTGGCCCACTACGCCGATTTTTATCCCGTCCGCCATATCCTCATCCTCGGGCGCTGCACCTCAGGCCGCGGCGGCAGCTTGATCCTCGAACACGCCGAGTGCGTGCTCCGGCGCGAATTTCCCGATCTATCCGCCCGGCTGGAGGTCCAGCTCCCCGACGAGAAAAGCCGCCGCGTGGGCCAATCGATTGCCGCCGCCAGTCTGCCCGAACGGATCGCTTAAACCAAACCTTCATTGGAGTTCAGGATGCGTTTTCATCTCCCTACCGCTGAAATTTTCATCCCCGACGGCGCCCCGCTCGAGCAGGCGCTGACCCGCACCACCCATATCGCCGTCGCTGCTCATCAGGATGATATCGAAATCATGGCCGCCGCCCCCATCATCGCCTGTTTCCAGCAGCCCGACCGCTGGTTCACCGGCGTGATCGTAACTGACGGGCGCGGCTCGCCGCGCGACGACATCTACAAAAACTTCAGCGATGAAGATATGCGCCTCGTCCGCTTCAAGGAGCAGAGGAAGGCCGCCGTCGTGGGCGAGTACGCCGCCCAAATCCTGCTCGACTACCCCAGCAAGATGGTCAAAGACGGCGCGGAGACAAAGCCGGTGGAAGACCTGACCGCGCTTTTCCTCGCCGCGCGGCCAACCCATGTTTACACCCATAACCTGGCCGACAAGCATGACACTCACGTCGCTGTTGCGCTCAAAACGATCGCCGCCCTGCGCCGCCTTCCGCCCGAAGCGCGGCCCGAAAAAGTGTACGGCTGCGAAGTCTGGCGCGACCTCGATTGGCTGGTCGACGCGGACAAGGTGCCGCTGGATGTGAGTGGGCACGAAAGCCTGCAGGCCGCCCTCCTGGGCGTCTTTGATTCTCAAATTGCCGGTGGCAAGCGCTACGATCTGGCCTCGATGGGCCGGCGCAAGGCGAACGCGACTTATTTCGCTTCCCATGCCGTCGATACCTCCACCGGTATCTCCTGGGCGATGGACCTGACCCCATTGATCAGCCACGCGGATAAAGACATCGCCGCGTTTGTGGATGAAGCGGTTCAACGCCTGGCCCAGGATGTGGCCGCCCGTCTCAAACGGGTCGGTTAATAGGTGTACACTATCATATAGAGATAAGGAGGTGTAAGCAAGCGCGAGTAAAAGTATTTTCTCTCCCCACTTCTTACCGGATTTACTGGTGGTTTTCAAAAGCCGATATAGAATCGAGTAAGAAAATCAATCCATGACCCACAGTTTTCAGGAGGATCCAAATGAGGAAGTTCACTCGACGTAATTTCTTGCAGACCGGACTGGTTGCTGGAGGCGGCCTCGCGCTCGCGGCTTGCCAACCCGCTGCTACCCCCACCCCCGCTCCCGCGGAACCGACGGCTGCCCCCGCGGTCAAGCTCGATCTGCCTTTCGAAATCGCCGCTGATGCGATCAACCCCCTCAAGATGCCCGACAACACCAAAGCGGAAGGCGTCTTCTTCTCGGGTGGTTATGGCCATGCCTACATCCAATATGCGGCTGACCTCTTCGCCAAGGTCCACCCGGGCAGCACGATCAGCGTGGAAGGCATCCAGGGCGTGGGCGAAAAACTGCGCCCCCGCTTCGTCGGCGGCAATCCCCCCGACTGCATCGATAACAGCGGCGCCGGCGCGTTGGATATGGGCGCCTTGATGTCCGAAGGCCAGCTCCTCGACCTCGGTCCCCTGCTGTTGGCCCCTTCGCTGGACACTCCCGGCAAGACCGTAGGCGACACCCTCTTCCCTGGCTCGCAGGCTTCTGGCGTGATGGACGGCAAGCAGGTTGCCCTTAATATCAGCTACACCGTCGGCGGCGTCTGGTACTCCAAGTCCCTCTTCGAGAAGAACAGCTGGACCTATCCCACCACCTGGGACGAAATGCTCGCCCTGTGCGACAAGATCAAGAGCACCGGTATGGCCCCCTGGATTTACCAGGGCAAATACCCCTCCTACATGGAGTTCGGCGTTCTACAGGCCCAGATCTATAAGCGCGGCGGGATGAAGCCGATGATCGACATCGACAACCTGGAAGACAAAGCCTGGTACGCCTCGGCTGTCGTCGACTCGGTCAATGAGTTGTACATGCTGACTGAAAACGGCTACATCTTTGAAGGCGTCGAAGGCCTCAACCACACCGAGTCCCAGGCCGAATGGCTCAAGGGCAAAGCCGCTTTCATCCCCTGCGGCACCTGGCTCGAAAATGAAATGAAAGGCTCGATCCCGGACGGCTTCGACATGGTCCTCGCCGAAGTCCCCGGAAAGGGCCACGCGGTCCTGGGGGCTGGCGGCGAGCCCTTCATCGTCCCCTCGAAGGCCAAGAATCCCATGGCCGGCATGGAACTGCTCCGCTGCCTCATCTCCAAGGACAGCGCCAAATGGTTCGCCGTCAACATCAGCTCGATGATGCCAGTCTACGGCGGCACCGATGGCGTCAAGGTCAGCACCGGCATGGAATCGGCGATCGCGGTCGTCAACGCCTGCGGCAAGGACACCTTCCCCTTCTACCAATACGGCAGCTGGTACGGTGACCTGGGCAAAGAATCCTCAGCCCAATTGGGCGAGATGCTCACCAAGAAGATCACCCCCGACCAGTTCATCGAAGCCTGCCAGAAGATGGCCGACAAGGTCAAGGCTGATCCTGAGGTGACCAAGTTCAAGCGGACTGCCTAAGTT
>CAZGRY010000134.1:0-3161 GCA_964528105.1 uncultured Dehalogenimonas sp. | reverse complement strand
GACGAGGTGCGCGGGGACATCAACGAAGGATTCGCGGTCCTGGATGTAGATCCGCCCGATGACTTTGCCAGGGATATCGGCGTGGTAAGCAATGGTGCCAACGACGTCGGAGGGGCGGATGCCGTGAGCTTTGCCCAGGCTGAGGGCCAGGCGGACCATGCCGTCCTCAGGCGAGATGGTGCGGTCGGCTCCCTCGAGGTGGGAAACCGGCTGGCCAGGTCTGGACTCGCCGCGCCCGGACTGGTACTCGTCTCGCCCGCCCTGCGGACGGCGCCCGGGGAAGGGGGCGCGGTCTGAGCGGCTTGCGCTATTGGGCTCATAGCGACTGGCGGTGTTGCGCTCGGCGATTTCGCTGATCGCGGGGATGGGGCGCTGGCTGTCTTCGCCGCGGGCCAGCTTGAGGGCGGCGGCGGCGATATCCAGCAGTTCCATGCCTTCTTCCATCATCAGTTTGACCAGTTTGCGCTCGGGATGGATGTTCTCGGTGAAGCAGGTCTCGATGCGCTCGCGGAAGTTGGCTTCGCGGCGTTCGACGATCTCCTCAACGCTGGGGATGCGCACGCGGGTCAGCGGCTGGCGGATGAAGTTCTCGATGCGGCGCAGGCGCCACTGTTCGGATGGGGTGACGAAGGTGATGGAGATGCCCGTCTTGCCGGCGCGGCCGGTGCGGCCGATGCGGTGGACGTAGTATTCGGCGTCATCGGGCAGGTCATAGTTGAAGACGTGGGAGATGTCGTCGATGTCGAGGCCGCGGGCGGCCACATCGGTGGCGACGAGGATTTTGACCTGGTTCGAGCGGAAGCGGCTGACGACGCGCTCGCGCACTTCCTGGGAGAGGTCCCCGTTGAGTACTTCGACCGGGTACCCGCGTGAGGTGAGTTCGGCCGCCAACTCGCTCGAACCGACTTTGGTGCGGGCGAAGACGAGGGCGCTGTGGATCGCTTCAATCTCGAACAGGCGGGCCAGCGCGGCGGGTTTGTCGCTCTGCTTGACCACGATGTAGCGCTGGTCGATAGCCGCCACGGTCAGATGCTCGGGCTCGATGGAGATGGTTTGGGCCGCGTGCATGTACTGCTCAGCCAGCTGCTGGATCTCGCGCGAGACGGTGGCGGAGAAGAGGGCGGTCTGGTGCTGCTCGGGGAGGGCTTTGAGCATCTTTTGGATGTCTTCAATAAAGCCCATGGAGAGCATTTCATCGGCTTCATCGAGGACGACGGTGCTCACCGCGGAGAGGTTGAGCGCGCCGCGCTCAAGCAGGTCGATCAGCCGTCCGGGGGTGCCAACGACGACATCCACACCGCGGCGCAGGGCGCCGAGTTGCGGGCCGTAGGCCGAGCCACCGTAGACAGCCACGACGCGCGCGCCGCGGTATTGGCCGTAAGAGGCGGTAACCTCGGCGACCTGGAGGGCCAGCTCACGCGTAGGGGTGAGAATGAGGGCCTGGGGGGAGGTGCGCCCGGGCTGCAGGTTATGCAGAATGGGCAGGGCAAAGGCAGCGGTTTTACCGGTGCCGGTTTGCGCGCGGCCGATCACATCTTGCCCGCTGAGCATCAGCGGGATCACGGCGGCTTGAATCGGCGTGGCTTCGAGATAGCCAAGTTCAATGACGGCCTGCAGCAGCTGGGTGTGCAGGCCCATATCCATAAAATCGGTTGTCATCTGTACTCCTGAACCTCAGGGCGTTCTGATGACTCCGATCCCAAGACGATGCTTGCCATGTGGCCGGCGGATACGCCGCGCAATCAAAATGCCCGGGTCAGCCGGGCATTCGTTTGAAGTCTCAAAACAATTCCCTGTCACTAGCGGCCCAACTCTGGGCCGAAGAACGAGTATACCACATAATCCCAATAATTGTGGGGCTTTTTGCTCCCGAAAGGAATTACCGGCGGCTTAACTTCTCATAGCAGTCGATATAATAGAGGACGCTGTCGGTGGGGGTATTGGCGGGGATGTGATTGCCGACGGCGAGGAAAAATCCGGGGTAAGGTTTGCCGATGGCCATGCAGCGCTCGACTTCGGCGCGGATATCGGCTTTGGTCCCACTCAGGAGGATGCGCGTGTCAGCGTTGCCAATGAAGACATGAGTCTTGCCGTACTTCTCGGCGATATAGGCCATGTCGGTGGTGGGTTCCATGACAAAGCCATGGACCCCGCAGTCGGCGATGTCGTCGATGAATTTGGTGTAGCTGCCATCCTAGGTGTAAATAATCTGCTTGCCCGACTCGATGATCGGTCGGAAGAGCTTTTTGTAGTTGGGGAAGATGAACTGGCGGTACCATTTGGGCGCCATGAAGGGGCCGGAGGACCAGACGATGTCGTCGTGGATCATGACCACGGGCACATCCGCGGCAGCGAGGGCGTCGAAGTACTGCTGGATCCAGGCGGCGTAGCGGTCCGCCATGGCGCCAAACCCGACCGGATCGACGCCGGCGGCGAGGAGGAACATGTCCCAGCCGAAGACTTCGATCATGCCGGAGATCATGGTGACGTAGATGCCGGTCATGTTGACCTGGTCGGGCAGTTCGCGGCAGGAGTTCTGGTAGTGCTCCTCAAATTTCTTGGTCCAGGCGGCTTTGTCGATCTCGCCGTAGGTCTGGTAGAAGTCCATGGCGAGGACCTCTTCGGGGGTCGTGAAGGGGCAGTAGATCGTGTCGCGGCGGTCGGTGCCCTCGGCTTCGTACTCGGCGTGGCCCATATCGGTGCGGAAGTCGCCGAAGACCTGGTTGTGGATGAGTACGTTCCAGTTGAAATCGAAGTTCCAGGCTTTCATCAAGGCTTTGGAGGCGGCCCAGCGCTGCTCGGGTGGGTCGTGCGGGCCGACCTGGATCCCGGTGACCCGCCGGATGACGTCCCAATGCGAGGCGACCGAATACTCGGTGTGCGGCACGCGCGCGGTCATTTCAAGGTTGAGAGCGGCCCAGCCGTCGGTGTAGCTCATCTGCTTTTCTCCTGAACCCGGGTTGTGAAATCGATCCCATTATACCTGTAACCAGACAATCCCTAAGAAACCGCTTGCCAACCTAATCGCAGTTTGGAACACCCATCCAACAAGGATATTGGTCGACGATGATCGCGCTGATCACCATGACGATGGCGGCGAACGCGGCGACCACTAGGATAAGGTTTAGCGGAAGTGTCATAATGCGTCCGGTGACTTGCAT
>CAZGRY010000133.1:0-3207 GCA_964528105.1 uncultured Dehalogenimonas sp. | reverse complement strand
TTCACGGGAGGTTTTACTGCGGCTGGTACCGGCGGTTGATCTGTCATCCTGCTATCCACTAAGAGCTTGCCTTAAACCCCTGCTAGACTGCGCAGAACAAACCGTTGTAGCCACTGTAGCGACTCAAGAGACAATCCTTCCACCAGAGGCATAGAGAGTGAAAATGTTACGGGATCCAACGTTTCTGTTGATATCTTTTTATTGAAAACGAGCTTCAACCAAGGCTTGGTAAAAAGCGGTCGTGAGGGCTCAATAGTGATGCTATCAACCGCATCAACCGGAATTGAGATCCCGCCGTCTAAGCCGAGGCGCAGCTCTTCTTTGCTGACCAGCAAAGACTTCTTTTTGGCAATGTGGATAAGGGCATGTTCAGCAGTTTGCTCCACCATTATATTTGGTGGAGGTTGCCCCGGATTCGGCAGGACCAGCCTGCCTTCTTGAATTAGGGAGATGAGAGAACGGCCCAGATCTTCAATTTCACGGGAGAAAGGCTCAGTGGGCGCCAGAAACTCAACGGGTTTCACCTGGAAGACTCTACAGTAGCGCTTCCAGAGGTCATGCAATTGTTCCTGTTCATCGGCCTGATAAAGAAGGACGTTTTTTTCGTCTTCCCGATGCCGCAGCAGCAATTCATAGAAAGTCCCTTCATCACTATCGTGGCGGGTCTGTCCACAAATACCCTGAAAACCAGCGAGTGGCTCGACAACCTCGGTTGTACCGAGCAGTGTCCGTTTTTGCCAACGAACTCTCTGCGCATCAAGGAGAATAGTTAACTGGAAAAAAAACTGGTTGAGCCCCCAGAGCAGGAGGGCAAGGAACAAGGTGCAGGGAATGAGAGACCAGAATACGGCCTGCGCGGTATCACGACTCCATCCTTCTTCGGCTACAGCCTTGAAGAGGGCAGCTATTGGCAGAATAGTGAAGCTTGCTCCGAAGAAGACAGCCAGGCTTGCCAGGATGAAAGACCCCCGCTGCACGATACGGGCGGGGAGAAGATCGACATTTAGTTGAATCAATGGACTTGGTATCCTTTACTGCCGGTTCTTCCTCAGCTTCAGCCATCGAGAACGAAACTGATACCTTGGCTTGAAACAGCCAAACGCTATTTTCAGACAAGGTGGGGGCGTAAGGTTGTCTGCGCTATTTCCCCAGCGTGCCCATGATCCCACGCACGGCTGCCGGCAGATCGGCCGGAAGGACCACGATCTTGGCGTTGTTCGCCTCTGCCATGGAGCGCATGGCGTCCACGTAACGCTGGCCGAGCAGGAAAACCAGGGGCAATTCTCCGCTCTTGCTGGCTTCGGCAACCTTGTTGATGGCTGCCTGATCGGCTTCTGCCAGCACGACCTTGGCCTCGGCGTCGCGGCGGGAAGCTTCCAGGCGTCCGTCGGCTTGCAGGATGGCCGCAGTCTTGTCGCCTTCGGCCCGGGTCACTGTAGCCCGGCGGGCCCGTTCGGCAGCGGCCTGCTCCTCCATTGCGTGCTGCATGGTGTCGGATGGGTTGATGTCCTGAATCTCCACGGTCTTGAGTGTAATACCCCAGTCCGAAATGTCGTCAGAGATGGTTTCCTTCAGTCTGGCTTTGATTCTGTCTCGAGAGGACAGGGCGTCGTCAAGATCCATTTCGCCGATGATGGATCGCAACGACGTCTGAACCAGGGTTTGGATGGCCATGCGATAATCCTCGACTCCGTACACGGCCTTCTCCGGAGACACGATGTTAATGTAGGCCACGGCGTTGGTGATGATGACCGCGTTGTCACGGGTGATGACCTCCTGTGAGGGGATGTCCATGACGATGTCCTTGGTGGTCACCTTGTATGCAACAGTGTCCATGTAGGGGATGATGATGTTCAGACCGGGGGCGAGGGTGGAATGGTACTTTCCCAAACGCTGCACCACGAATTTGAACCCCTGGGGAACGATGCGAACCCCCATGCTGATGGTGATGATGACCAGAAAAAGCAGAAAAATGACAATGATCAAGCCGGGACTGAACATACGAACCTCTCTTGAAAAAAATGAATGAAGCTTTTGTTATCTGTAAATTTTCGGAGCGACGATGAGGGTGTTGCCTGACACGTCGCGGATCTGGACCCGGTCTCCGAGCTGAACGGGTTCGTCGCAGATAAATGACCATTCGTCGGAACCCAAGAGCGGTTTTGTGAAACGGACTATACCCCTTCGATCGCCTTCCGGCACGCTGATGACTTGCCCTGTTTCCCCGAGAAGGGCCTCTCGCGACATGCCGGCCCGGGTCTTGTCGAGCATGCGCGGCTTCATGACCACGAACCAGAACGCGGTAAGGAGGGCGGAAAAAAATGCCCAGAGCAGGAGTTGCGCAGTCAGTTCCATGGGCGAAATCCAGAGAATGCCGCCTACGGCCAACGCTCCGAGACCGAACCAGAAAATGGTGAAGCTTGGGATGAAGACCTCAGCAATGATGAGGATCAATCCAAAAACGAGCCAATGCCAGTATTGCACGTCCATGCGATTCTCCGAAACGGTTGGTGTGAACTCACTGACATCAATGTCCGGCCAAGCAAATCCAGCAAAAGCTCAAAAATCGTCATCAGGCAATGTACCGGCGGGACGCGAAGAGGAGTGCTGGGGTGGATGATGGGATGATAGGTGATAAGGTCGCCTTCTTCGGGCTTCCCCAAAAAGCCCCTTCCAACGAAGGACCATCCGATCTTATGCATCAAAGCTACCTTTCCCCGACAACTTCCGCAAATATTTTTACACTGAAACCAATAACTGGCATTAGACCAACCGGCGGTCATTCAGCAACGAGGTCAATATCAACCCATGAATGTCTTTTTCGGTAAATTCCTTCTTCTTCAGAGTGGTTAAATCTTTTAGAAAAAAATTAAAGAGGATTTTTACTGCCAATCTTAACCATTTAAGCAACGCCGTAAAGTTGAGACTATTCCTGGATCAAATTAACAGGATGTCTTCGCTGCAAGACCTATTTTTCTGACCAATTTTTCGCATTTTTTCGCGCTTGGACCACTTCAGCCTCCTCTTGCGCACCAACTACAACGCCCCCGCGTTGTCTTTTTGCGCAACCAAATTCTGATCAGCTACCGCCTCCAATTTCTTGCCCAGCAACCACGAGAGCCCGAAAAACACCACCAGCATAACCATACCTAATGAAGAGGATGCATCGTTCAAAATCTTTTCCGAAACACCGCCAAAGGCATAACC
>CAZGRY010000132.1:0-3226 GCA_964528105.1 uncultured Dehalogenimonas sp. | reverse complement strand
TCAGGATATTATAAACACCTTATATCGCCTTGGCAACAATTGGTGGTTTTTGGCTGCCGGTACGGCCAAATTGGGCTGAAGTTCTCAAAAACCGGTTGTTTTGAATTGAAACGGGGCATCGATACCGGGGTCCAGGAACCTGAAGGCTCCCCGGAGTTAGTAACGGCGCCAGAAGGCCGGGGTAAGAATGACGATCAAGGTTAACAGCTCCAACCGGCCAGCCAGCATCAGGAATATGAGCACCCCTTTGCCCAGTCCGGGAATCCAGGCGAAATTCTGGTACGGGCCGATGCCGCCCAGACCGGGACCAACATTGCCCAATGCAGAAACCACCGCGGACAGCGCCGTCTCCATGTCCAGGCCGAGGGCGCTCATTAACAGGAATCCAGCCCACAGCGTAGCGAAGAAGGCCACCGTGATGCCCACGGTACGGGATATGGTTTTCTCCGGCAGCACCAGGCCGCCGATCTTGATGGGGATGACGGCATTGGGATTGAAGGCCAGGACGACACGGCGGTAGGTGTATTTGAAAAGAATCAGCGAGCGGATGACTTTCAGCCCGCCGGCAGTGGAGCCGGCCATGCCGCCGACAGCCATGAGCATCAATAGCAACGCCCGGCTGAAGTGGGGCCATTCGTCGAAATTAGCGGTGGAATAGCCGGTGCTGGTCATGATGGAGGTCACCTGAAAGGCGCTCAGGCGCAGGGCATCGTCCAGGGGGTAGAAGTTGTGGAAGACCAGGTCCAGGGTGAGTAAAAAAGCGCCGGCGCCCAACAAACCTAGGTACAACTGGAACTCGGGGTTGCGGAAAAGCCGGCCCGGTTTACCCTTGATGAACACGTGGTAGAACAGGGCGAAGTTGATACCGGCGACAATCATGAAGAAATTGACGATGAGTTCCACCGGCACCGATTGATAGTCTTCTATGGAAAGGTTGACCGGGGCGAAACCACCGGAGGGCAGGGTGGTCAGGGCGATATTGACGCTGTCGAGCAGCGGCAGCCCGGCTACAGCCAGGGCGCCGAAACACAGCAGGGTGAAACTGACGTAGATCAGCCACAGCGCCTTGGCGGTGTCGCGGATACGGGAGGTCAGGCGCTCGCCTTTCTCCCCGGACATCTCTGCCTCAGCCATCTGTGAGGCGCCGATGCCCAGCAGGGGAAACAGGGCGACGAAGAGCATGATGATGCCCATGCCGCCCAACCACTGTGTCAGCGAGCGCCATAACAGGATACCGTCCGGCTGGCCGGTGATAGTGGTCATCACCGTGGCGCCGGTGGTAGTGAAGCCGCTCATCGTCTCGAAGAAGGCATCGAGGTAGTTCGGCAGGGCCCCGGAAAAAGCGTAGGGCAGGGCGCCGAAGGCCGAGACGGTTAACCATGAGCCGACGACGACGACCAGTGCTTCTTTTTGGGAAAGCTGTTTGCGGCCGCGGCGGGTCAGGAAATAGGACAGACCGCCGCAGATGATGGTGATCTCGGCGGCGGCGGCGATGGAACCGCCGGCGGCTTCACCCCGGATTAGAGAGAAAACGGCCGGAACGGCCATGACGCCGCCGACCAGGGCCAGCAGCAGCCCCAGGTAATGAATGATCGATCGAGGACTCATAGCCGCGTTCTATTTGAACAGGTCTTCGACTTCGGAGATGCCGGTGAGGGTGGACACGATTATAACGTGATCCCCGGCCTCGATCGGCGTATCGTCCGGAGGGACCACCGGGCGGGCGCCGCGGATGACGGCGCCGATGATGGCGGTGGGCGGCAGCCCGGCTTCGGCAGCAACCTTGCCGACGATGCGGGCCGAAGGCGAGACGACGAATTCGATGGCTTCAAGAGTCGACTTCTCGAGCACCGCGGCGGCGATGGCGCCGCCGCGCAGCACGAAGTGGGCAATTTTGCGGGCGGTAATGATAGCCGGCGAGCCGGCGACATCGATGCCGGCGGCCTCGGCCAGGGGGATATAATCCGGTTTATTGATGACGGTCAGGGTGCGGCCGACGCCGATATTCTTGGCCAAAAGGGAGGCCAGGATGTTCAGTTCATCGTTTTCGGTAGCGGCCACCACAGCGTCGGCGTTGCCGATGCCCTGCTCCACCAAGAAGTCGCGGTCGGTGGGTTCACCCTGGAGCACCAGCGCCCGCTCAAGCTTGGCGGCTATTTCCTGAGCGCGAGACATGTCCCGCTCCAGGATCTTAACCCTGACGCCCTGGTTGAGCAGTCCCTCGGCCACTAAAAAGCCGATCCGTCCGCCGCCGATGACGGCGACGCTCTGGGCACGGCGCTTGGGCACAGCGAACAGCCTACCCAGCCGTTCGACCTGGTCGCCGGGGGCGGTAACGTAAATAGAATCACCCTCGTGGATGACCTCGTCCGGGGTGGCGATGACACCGCCGTCGTCGTGACCCACAGCGACGATGAAAAAGGGGATGTCCGAGGTTATCTCCGACAGCTTCTTGTTGAACAGGCTGCGGTCTTCGACCTTGAACTCGCGGAGCTGGACCAGCCCGCCGCCGAACTGCTCGGCCGGGGTGGAGTAGAAGCCGGAGAGGATGGTCAGAATTTCCCGGGCCATTTCGACCTCGGGGTTGATGAAGATATCGATGCCCAGGCTTTTGGGCCGGACGATGCGGCGGGTGGCGGCCGGGCCCTTGGCCGGGATCTGGAAATAGCCGGAATAGTCAGGGTTGCGGATGCGGGCAGCGGTGCGGGCGGCGCCCATTTCCTTGGCGATGAAACATACGACCATATTGGTCTCATCGGAGTCGGTGACCGCCAGGACGAGGTCGGCGCGGTGGGCTTCGACTTCACGAAGCACCCGGGGAGTGGCGGCGTTGCCCTGGATGGCGCGCACATCCAACTGGCGCTGGATGGATTCAATGGCCGCGGACGATTCCTCGATGACGACGACTTCATGTTTTTCAACCGAAAGGAGAGAGGCGATATTGAAGCCGACGACGCCACCGCCGGCGATGATGATGTACACTACCTCGCCTTGGGCGAACTTCCGAATCTGAGGAGGGCGGTGATGGAATTAAGGAAACCGGCTACCTTGCCGCGGCGGCGTGAGACGCGGATGACACGATCTCCGGGGCGAGAGCGGGGCAAGACCACTGATGCTGCAAGTGTCTGCTTCATAAGCCTTTCAAGCTGTAGGCATTTCTAAAATCGTCCAGAATTGTATGCCGAAACTGCAGCGATGTCAATCCAAAAGTACTATTGGGCTTGCC
>CAZGRY010000131.1:0-3254 GCA_964528105.1 uncultured Dehalogenimonas sp. | reverse complement strand
CCGCCAGGATGTGAACGTCAAAAAGGCAACCCTCGCCAATGCCACCGCCGAGGTATCGGAGCCTCCCCGGCCGAGGGTCGTCACTTCCAATGTATCGGTGATGCCCTGGAACCCGGCGACGATGACGATGCGCCCTTTGTGGAACTCGCGGTGGATGCGTTCAGGTTCGATGCCGGTAATGCGGGCCCGGCTGTGGGACGAATCGGTCTTGATGCCGGCCTGGGCTCCCGACAGGCTGATGGCGTCGTGGCCCATGTGTTTCAAAGTCATGGCTAGGAGCGTGGAGGAGACGATCTCGCCGGTGGACATGAGCACATCGAGTTCGCGGGGATCGGGGTGGGTGGTCAGGGACCGCGCCAATTCGATCAGGTCGTCGGTGGCGTCGCCCATGGCCGATACCACCACCACCACCTGGTTGCCCTTTTCCTGGGTGGCGATGACCCGCCTCGCCACGGCGCGAATGCGCTCGGCGTTGGCCACCGAGGTGCCGCCGTATTTTTGTACGATAATCGACATGTTACCTCAACTTAGGGTAATACCCTCAGGTCAACGTGTAGGGGCGACGCCTGCGTCGCCCAACGAGGCCGTCGCGACAATTCCGTATCCGAATTTAGGTCTAGGTGCCCGGTATACTGGATATTGGTAGTATTTGCCATTGGTAGTATTTGATTATTACTGGTTTACCAGTAGATCTTGACCTCTGACACTGTGCCCAGGCTCTCCCAGTAGTAGCTGCCGAGTGAGTCGCCCAGGGTGTTCAACTCGTCTTTCATCGCCTGGAGCGCCTTGTGCCAGTTGCTGAAGTAGCTGTACTCCGGCTCCTTGAGCCTGCTGCGCCCCGCCAGCTCCCGCTCGTAGGCGCTGGCATCGGCCTCGTAGGCGTCGCGCTTCGCCTCAAACAGGCTGAATTTCTCCAGGTAGGACAGGTAGTAATTATAAAGGGGTGAACCGGCAACCTCAAGGGCGATGACGCCGTAGTCCTGCCCGATGGTGATATAGCCAACCTTGTCGTAGCCGTCCGCCGCCCGTTCGCCCAACGCCTGGCCTTCGACATCGTACGACGAGGTATCGTCGATGATCACCAGTCCGCGGTCGGTGGTATGAAACGCCGTGGCGGCGTGTCCTACATCCTCGCCGTAAAAGTCGATGGCCACCCAGGCGGCGCGGATCCCCGCGGCCTCGGCGTTGTTGTGCAAGTCGAGTGCGAAGCCGCCGCACATGTAAATGTCGGGCATGTAAGCGTTGCGGTCGGTGGCGTCGGTCTCGATGAAGGCTATGAGCTGCGCCCAGGTCACGTCAGCCGCGGCCGGGTTGTTCACCAGTTTCACCGACGGCCCGCCGGAGTAGAGCCGGTAAGGTGGCTGCCGCTCTTCGTAAGCGACCGCCCCGGCGATGGAGTTGACGCCCGCCGCGTCGTCCGGCGCGGACAGGGTGACCGGCGACGGGTAACTGACGCCGGGGATGGACAGCGAGAACGAGCAGCCGGACAACAGCAGCACCGCCGCCATAGCGACGAGCATTGCCGCAGCCAGCAGGTTCTTTTTCGACGTACGGTCCGGTAAGTTCATGCGGTTATTCGGTATTCTGATTTGTTTCGGATTTTACTTTAAGACCAGCGTCAGCACCAGCGCCGTGACCACAACGCCGATGATAATCCAGAACCAGGCGGGCGTGCCGCCCCCCGCCCTGTCCCCGTTGTACCCCGTCGAGATGCCCCGGCGCCGTTTGTCGCAGCAGTCGACGCAGGTGCAGGCCGGCGGGTGCCCGCCGTACCTTGTCGATCGATATGTCTCGTCTTCCCTCGGGCTCATGTTACCTCGGCTGCCTCCGGCAAACGTTTGATGTTTTGGTCATTCGATATTTGGTCATTCGATATTGTTTAGAGCCTGTCCTGGTTCCACTGAGTCACCACGAAGTGAGCATGTCGAAGGAATTTAGATATTAGGATTTGGGATTCTTGTTTCAGCCCCTCACCACCATGCTCATGATATTGTGCGCCTCGGCCACGGTGAGTTTGGTCGCCTTGGCCTCGGCCTCGGTGAACCTCCGCGCCCCTGACGTCCTGACCCCGGAACCCCAGATCAAAAACGGCACCATCTCCGATGCGTGGGTGCGGATCTTTAAGGGCGTCGGGTGGTCGGGCATGATCAGCACTCGCAGCTTGTCCTTGTTGTAATCGCGGATCCGGCCGATCATGTCGCGGTCGATCATCTCGATGGCCTTGACCTTCTCCTCGGCGTTGCCGGCGTGCCCCGCCTCGTCCGGCGCCTCCACATGTACGACCACCATGTCGTAGATGTCGAGGGCCTTGAGCGCCTCCTCCATCTGGAAGGCGTAGTCGTTGTCGGTGTTGTCGGTGACGCCGTTGATGCACAGCACATCCATACCCTGCATCTGACCGAGGCCCCGCAGCAGGTCGACGCCCGAGGTGATCGCCGCGGATAATCCGTAGCGATCCTTGAAAGACGGCATGTTCGGCAGTTGCCCGCTGCCCCAGAACAGCCACAACTGCGTCGCCGGCAGTTCGCCGCGGGCGATGCGGGCGATGTTGATCGGATGGTCTTTAAGTGCCTCGGCCGAGGCGTCCATGATACTGCGCAGAATATCGCTGCCATCGCCTGTCGGCAGGAAGCCCTCGATGAGCTGGTCGGAGATATCATGCGGCGGGGTACAGACCGCGGATAGCGTCTCCGGCCGCCCCTTGAGCTTTAAAATGTGGCGGTAGCCGACTCCCGGATAAAGGGTCAATTCGGGCGTCCCCAGCTTCTCGTTCAGGAACCGGATGAGCGCCGAAGAGTCGTTGGAGTCGATATGCCCTGCCGAATAGTCCCGCATCCGGCCGTCTTCGATGGTCACCAGGTTGGCGCGGAACACCGTCTCATCCGCCTCGATCGGAATGTCCAGGCTCCTGGCCTCGATAGCCGCCCGGCCCTTGTAATACACCCGTGGGTTGTAGCCTAAAACCGACATGCAGGCGCAGGCAGATGACGGCTCCATGCGCTCCGGCACCGTGCCGGTCATGCCCACCGTCGCCCTCCTCGCCATCTGGTCCAGGTTGGGCGTCGATGCAGCCTCGAGGGACGTCTTGCCGCCTAGCGATTCAATCGGCCACCCGGATGCGCCGTCGACGATGAGGACAATATACTTCATAATGCCATCCTATTTGCTATTGCCGGCTGGCAACCCGTATAATAACCATTCTGGCGGGGCGTAGCGCAGCCTGGTTAGCGCGCAGCGTTCGGGACGCTGAGGCC
>CAZGRY010000130.1:0-3279 GCA_964528105.1 uncultured Dehalogenimonas sp. | reverse complement strand
ATACCAGCTACTATCTTGCGATTTTAAACCAGATCGACCCCACGCCCGTCGAGGTGATCGCATACCTGAAGGAGCGCCTCGCCGAATCCGTTTAATTACCCTCGCTCACGGATCAAGAGCCGCTTTTCCAAGCGGCTCTTTTCATTCATGCCGGTGGGTGCATCCCGGCGGCCGCAGGTTTGCGTTCCATAGCATTACTCCATCCGATTTCCATGCAAGACCATTACTTAAGTTTATTGACCGTAGCACTATCGGGTGATTCACAACCGGCTGTCCCGGAGGATAATAATATAGGCAATGCCTCCCGAATCGTGGTGGCACGGCTCGCTTCGGCACGGATATACTCGTTGCCGACGGGAGTCCGGCCGAAAAAGGTTGGCATCGAATAACCGGGTTCTTCGAGAACCCGGGATTAAGAGGGAATTGCGATGGTTAGGAAATCCTTCCTGCTGATTACCCTGGCGCTGCTGCTGGTTGCCGTCGCGGGCTGCACCGGGCAAGGCGGAGAACCAGGGGAACCGGGCGCTCCCGGGGTTCAGGGCCCCAAGGGCGACACCGGGGCTACCGGCCCCCAGGGACCTGCCGGCGTTTCCACGAACTTTATGGACATCGCCTTGCTGCGCTGGTACGAGGCTAACCAGGCGGGCATTACCTATGCCGTCGGCCCGACGCCCGCCGCCGTTTGTTTTGACGGCACCAGCATCTGGGTCGCCAATGAAGGCGGCAACACAGTCAGCAAGGTCAGCGCCGCCGACGGCGTCAGCTTCGGTCTTTTTGCCGTGGGCAATTCGCCCCGGGCGCTGTGTTACGACGGCACCAACGTCTGGGTGGCCAATTCCGGCAGCAATGATGTGAGTAAGCTCCGTGCCAGCGACGGCGCCAGCGTCGGCACCTTCAGCGTCGGCACCGGTCCGGATGCCATCTGCTTCGACGGCACTAACATCTGGGTGGCCAACCGCGGCAGCAACAACGTCACCAAGCTCAATGCCCGGACCGGCGCTGTCCTCGGCACCTTCACCGCCGGCACCAACCCCAGCGCCATCTGCTTCGATGGCGCTAATATCTGGGTGGCCAACGATGGCAGCAACAACGTCACCAAACTCAGGCCCAGCGACGGCGCCAGCCTCGCCACCTACGCCGTGGGCGTCAATCCCCGGGCGATCTGCTTCGACGGGTCTAACCTCTGGGTGGCCAATTTCGGTAGCAACACCGTGATCAAGCTGCGAGCCTCCGACGGCAACGTAGTCAGCACCTTGAATATCACCTCACCGACTGCGGTTTGTTTCGACGGTGAAAACATCTGGGTCGCCAGCTTCACCGGCAACACCGTCGTTAAGTTCCAGGCCGCCGATGGTTTCTCCGTCGGCAATTTCGCCGTGGGCACCGGCCCCCGCGGCATCTGCTTCGATGCGGTTAACATCTGGGTAGCCAACAGCAACAGCAATAACCTGAGCAAATTATAGTCTGCCCCGGAACACAGCGTGGCGGCGAGGGCGTAGCTCAAACCTGAGATGCCTCGCCGCCGATAGCTCCGGAGGTAGAAAGGCGTCCTGAAATTGACAGTACTAGGACTTTGGCATTAAAATCTAGCCGCTGTCGCTGCCAAAGCGGTAGCTCTTCGAGTCCTGGCCGCCTAAAACACGCTTGGTCATGGCCCCAGGACCGGTGATCCTTCGGTTGAAGGATCCGAGGGTGCAAGGTGGAAACGCCGGCGCCTCCCGTATTCGAAAAGGAGAGCCAATGAAAGAGAAGCACCGTCACTGAGACACTTCTAAACAAGTGTCTTTCTGTGTTTTCATTGGACTGGGCTTTTTTTTAAGCCCGCTTTCCCCATTGGCGAAGAGCTACTTCTTGGACCGCGCCGGCATTGCGTCCCGGAGGTAATGCGTTCCTTTGGCTCTGAATCTATTCCATCAAGTCAGGCACTTGCATCGAATCGCGCCCGGCGTATCGGACGATCGACACGTTTGCCGGAATTCACTGCGATCGCATTATCCGCCGATGAAGTCTAATGAATATTTGTGGGTGCATGGAACATGAGCTGTTACGGGGTCTTGGAACAAAAAGGGCTAAGGTTGTCTCTGCCTCGCAGGCTGGTGCTGGATTATATCCACGCCAGGAGCCAGCATCTCACCGGAGAGGAAATAATCACCCAGGTTCACGAAAAATACCCTCAGATCTCAATTACTACGATCAGCCGTACGTTAGGCTTCCTTGAAAACGAGGGCTGTGTCTATCGGCGCGAATCCAATAGCCGCGATGTTTATCACCTCTCGGACGACGGCCCGCACCACCACCTGGTCTGCAACGAATGCGGTAAAACCATCGCCTGTGACGACAAGATGTTTACCTCGGTCCAACGTTCGGTTGAAATCAAATACGGCTTCCATATCAACTCCGACCAGTTTGTTTTCAAGGGAACCTGCGCCATGTGCGCTTCCTTCCAGGATTGAGCCTACCGGACTACGCAACGCGAAGGAGTTTATTCATGCCCGTTGGAATGCTGATTGATACCACCAAATGCATCCTCTGCCTGAGGTGCGAGAACGAATGCCACGCTTTCTACGAGCTTCCCGACAGGCGCCTGGCCGGCACCGACGACCGGCCGCAGCTCGATGCCTATCATTACGCCGTCCTCCAGCCCCACGAAGTCCAGACGCCCGCCGGCACCCTGGTTATCGGCCTGTCCAAGCGCTGCCTGCACTGCTTTAGCCCGGCCTGCGCCTCGGTCTGCCCGGTTGGCGCCCTTCATAAAACCCCGGAGGGCCCGGTGGTCTGGGACGAGAGCCGTTGCATCGGCTGCCGCTACTGCCAGAACGCCTGCCCGTTCGATATCCCCAAGTTTGAATGGGACGTAGCCTGGCCCAAGATCCAGAAGTGCATCTTCTGCCACGAGCGCCGCCTGCTGAAAGGCGAAATCCCGGTTTGCGCCGACGTCTGCCCCACCCAGGCCATCCGCTTCGGCGAGCGTGCCGACCTCCTCGCCCTGGCCCACCGACGCATCGATGACAACCCGGACAAGTATTACAACCACGTCTTCGGTGAACACGAAGCCGGCGGCACTCTCAAGATGTATATCGGCGCCGTCAACATGCTGGAACTTGGCTTTCCCCAAACCGAAGAAGAGTTCTACCCGGAGTTCACCTGGGAATTCCTGAGCAAGATCCCATTTGAAATCTCGGTGCTGGCTGCAGGTCTTAGCGGTATCTACTTCTTCCGTTCCAGCCGGATGGCGGCGTTCGAGAAGGACGGTTCCGACCACAAACCGGGCAAGCACGG
>CAZGRY010000129.1:0-3308 GCA_964528105.1 uncultured Dehalogenimonas sp. | reverse complement strand
GCCTGCGCCTGGAGCAAGAGAAGGTTGAAGTCAAAGACGAAGTCGTCGAAGGACTGATCAAGCAATTGCGGCATGAAAAAGCAACCTGGGAACCGGTGGAACGCCCGATTAAGACCGGAGACCTGGCAATTATGGACCTGGAAAGCACCATCGACGGCGCACCGTTTATCAACCAGAAAGCGGCGCAGTTCGGCATCGACGAAGAATCTAAGTACCCGGCCCCGGGTTTTTCCCAGGCAGTGGCCGGCCTTTCCCGCGACGAGACCAAAGAATTCAAGTTGAAATACCCGGATGATTTCGCCAAGGTAGAACTGGCAGGCAAGGAGCCTGTCTTCAAAGTGAAGATCATCGAAGTTAAGGAAGAGAAATTGCCGCCGGAAGACGACGATTTCGCCATGTCGCTCGATGTCGAACTCAGCACCTTCGAAACCCTTAAAAACAGGCTGGCGGAGAACTACCGCAAGCGCATGGAACATCAGGCCGATGAAGATTACGAAAACAAACTCGTTGCTGAACTTATCAAGATCAGCAAGGTAGAATTCCCGCCCAATCTGGTCGACATGGAATACGAGAAACTGGTCAACCAGCAGATGGAACGCTGGCGCGCACAGGTGAGCTCAGAGGCTGAGCTTGAAGAACTTCTAGGCCGGGTAAACCCGGAGGATCTGGCCAAGAAGCTGCGTCCGGTCGCTGAAGAACGCGTCAGGATTTCACTTGCCCTGGGTAAATTGGCATCTGCGGAGAAGATCAACGTCTCCGATGCCGATATCGATACCGAGATCACCAAGATGCTCGAATCCGTCCCGGAAGACCAGCGCGAAGCACAGCGGCCGCAGTATGAGAGCGCCGAGGCTCGGGACCAAATCGCACAGATGTCGCTGTCCCGACGGACCATGGAGCGGCTGAAGCAGATTGCCTCTGGCCAAGCCGTAGCCAATCCACCGTCTGAAGCAACCACCGAAATCGAAACTAAAGAAGAGAACAAAGAGGAGGCTACCTAGCCATGACTATGAATCCGTCCAACATCATCCCGATGGTCATCGAAAGCAGCGCCCGCGGGGAGCGCGCCTTCGACATTTACTCTCTGCTGCTTAAGGAACGCATCGTCTTCCTTGGCACCGAGATCAACGACCAGGTAGCCAACATCATTATCGCCCAGCTTCTGTTCCTCGACCGAGAGGACCCGGACAAGGACATCAGCCTGTATATTCATTCACCGGGCGGCGTCATCTCGGCAGGCCTGGCAATATATGACACGATGCAACTCATCCGGCCGGCGGTTTCAACCATCTGCGTTGGCATGGCGGCGTCCATGGCCACGGTTCTGTTGTGCGCCGGCGCCAAAGGCAAGCGCTTCGCGCTACCCAACGCCACGATCCATATGCACCAGGCCATCGGTGGCGCCCGAGGCCAGGCGGCGGATATCGTCATTGCCGCCCGGGAGATTACCCGGATGCAGGACATCATCCGCGACATTCTGGCCAAGCGCACCGGCCAGCCGCTGGAGAAGATCATCCACGACACCGACCGCGACTACTACCTGAACCCGGAAGGGGCCAAGGAATACGGACTGATCGATGACATCCTGAAAAAGCCCGAAGAAAAGAAACCCGGCAAGAGCTAGGGCGGACGTTTTACGCCATCTGGATCGAGCGCCGGGACTACCGGCGCTCGATTTATTTAATCCAGATACCTATGGGGCAGGAACCAGACAGGTGTCGAAATATCGATGAAGAAAGGCTGAGGGTATGAGCAAAATTCGCGTCGGCATCAACGGTTATGGCGTCATAGGCAAAAGGGTGGCCGATGCCATTGCTCTGCAGGACGACATGGAGGTCGCAGGGGTTACCGCGGTCAACGCCGATTACCGTATCAGGGTAGGCGCCGAAAAAGGATACCCCATTTACGCTGCAACCTCGAGCAAGCAGCAGATGATGGCAGAGGCGGGGCTGCCGGTTGAAGGCGATCTTCACGACCTGGTTAAACGTGTTGATGTCATGGTCGATTGCACCCCCAAAGGCATCGGAGCAGAGAACAAGCCGGTTTATGAGAAGGCTGGGATCAAGGCTATCTTCCAGGGCGCCGAGCGGCATGAGTTGTGTAACCTTTCGTTCGTCGCCCAGGTCAATTATGAGTTAGCGTTGAATAAACAATTCGCGAGGGTCGTCTCCTGCAACACTACGGCCTTATGCCGGGTGATGAACGCCTTTCACCGCCGGCACTGGGTCAAGCGCGCCCGGGCGGTACTGCTCCGGCGTGGCACCGATCCCTGGGAAAGCCATCGCGATGGCATGATCAATACAGTTATACCCGAAACCAAGGTCCCAAGCCACCAGGGGCCTGACGCCAAGACGGTCATCAATGGTCTTGACATAACTACTATGGCTGGCGCCGGACCGTACAATCTGAGCCATGTTCATTACGCTATGGTCGAGACCAACCGTCCGATCAGCCGAGATGAGTTGCGCTATGCCCTGTGGGAAGAACCCCGCATCGCCTTCGTGCGGTCCAGCGACGGGCTGGTAGCTTTGAATTCGGTCATCGAACTCATGCGCGACCTTGGCAGGCCTCGCAACGATATGTGGGAGGTCGCGGTGTGGGAAGACGCCCTGGCCGCTGATGAACGTGAGATCTACATGGTCTTCCAGGTGCATAATGAAGCCATCACCATCCCGGAGAATATCGACGCTATCAGGGCGATGTGCGGCATTGAAACCGATCCTGCCAAATCAATGACCAAAACCGATAAGGCGATGGGCGTGGTAAAAAGTTTTCTGCCGCGGACGGTGCCCGAGGCGACTATCCAGGCAGCCATCGGTGAGGCGCTGAAGAAGGAACGCCGCGAGTTCATCGAAGAAGGTTATAAAGGGTCGGAAGAACCTTTCTAACACTGTCGCTACGTTTCGGAGTACTTCATCGATTGTGGGCGACCGGTGCGGCCGGCCTCAGGCATCCGGTCAACCACTTGTTGCAACGTCTCGCTTGATCGAACAGTTCGCCCAAGACTTCCAACCGATGTTCGACGACAAATGATGTAACATCGTCTCCAATGAGGGCAGGTCAAAGCCGACATCAGAATTATCCAGGTGATAGGAGCAGTGAGATCAGGAGTACTACGTTACCTTCCATGTAAGCGCCGGGAAAGGCCTATGGATTTGAGTAAGTAAAAATGGGACGATGGACCGATTTTAACGTCGGCCACCTGAACCCCATTCAGGTGGGATTTTGGCGGATTTAAACGTAAAATATTTGACATAACTCCTCCTTTCTTTGATTTTGGCAACGATGTTGGCAACACTTCTTCGAAG
>CAZGRY010000128.1:1998-3398 GCA_964528105.1 uncultured Dehalogenimonas sp. | reverse complement strand
CCAGTCCGAGACCGAGGTTGGCGGCGGGATCGGCATCGACCCCCAGCACCGGAGCTCCGCGGTGTTTGAGCAGGTAACGGATGATCAGGCATGCAAGAGATGTCTTACCCGTCCCGCCTTTGCCCGCCATCGCGATAGTAGTCGTCATTCGCCCACCCAGCCGGTCGGGCCGTCCAAACGCTGGCTGACGCTCGCAAACAATCGGGCATCGGTGTGGGGCAGGAACATCGAAGCTGTATAGTTCTCCATGAAGGAAATATCTTCCGATAGCTCGATGTTCGTGATCAAACGAGCTACTCGCTTTCCGGCTTCAATCAGTTCGGTTGAGAAGCTGGAAAGCCGCGCTCCAAGGAGCGAACCATTGCCCACGAATACAAATTTACCTCTGTCGATATCAGGCAATAGGCCGATTAGCACGGCATCTTCTATGTCGAGGTGGCTGCCGAAGGTGCCGGCGATTACCACCCGGTCCAGGCGGTCGAATGCTAGGTCCACGCTGCTTAACAGCGTTTGATAACCCGCATACATCGCTCCCTTGGCGCGGATAAGGTTTTCAATATCGACTTCGGTAAGGACAATGTCCTTTCCAATCCCGGTTTCGGCGGCGGTAACGAGGATGTATTCCAGCCCGTCGCTTCCAGTCCGGATTCCGGATGCGCCGTCATTGAACTTACCTTTCCGGTTGATAACTCCGCCGAGCAGCAAACCGGCGACGGTGCTGATAAGGCCGGCGCCGCAGATACCTTTGGGTTCTTCACCGCCGATGGTGGAGATAATCGGTTTCCCGGAAGTATCGATATGAAAGCCCTCTATCGCCCCGGCCGTGGCCAGCATGCCGTGGCGGATACCGCCGCCCTCGAAAGCCGGTCCGGCGGAACACGAGGCGCTGACCATCCAGTCAGAGTTGCCGACGACGATCTCGCCGTTGGTTCCGATATCAATATAAAGCACTGTTTCCGGCCGCTGGAATATCCCGGTGCCGATCAAGCCGGAGACGATATCACCGCCGATGTAGCTGGCCACCGAAGGAATTGTGTTAATCGGGACACCTTCTCCGACCTCAAGCCCGATGTCTGCGGTCGATAGAGCCGGAAGAACCGACGTCGTGGGGACATAAGGCGCCAGCCTCAGGTGTTTCGGATCGAGGCCGAATAGCAACTGGATCATGGTGGTGTTGGCGGCGACCATGACATGAGCAATATCGGGTGCTTTTACCTTGGCGTGTTCCATCAGCTCTTTGATGATTTTATTCATCGTTAAAACGACCGCCACCTGAAGGTTTTCCATGCCGCGGGTTTTAGCCGAGTAGGCGATGCGACTGATAACGTCATCACCGTAGGCGCGCTGGGCGTTATATTCAACCCCCTGGGCTAAAACCTTTCCCTCATTCAGGTCGAGCA
>CAZGRY010000128.1:0-1988 GCA_964528105.1 uncultured Dehalogenimonas sp. | reverse complement strand
TACCGATATCGAAGGAAAGACCAAACAGAGAGTCACGGGTATCGCCTGGTTCAATATTGGTCAGCCTAAGACTGCCGGGCTCTTTTAAGATCGAGAGAGTGACTTTGAATTCACCTTCTCGCAGTGCCGCGGCCATTTTCTTCAAAAAGCTAAGGCTGATTTTCGGGCTGGTTATGTTGTGATATTCGAGCGCCCGCTCAAGCCGCGTCAGGTCGCTGGAGTTGTCCTGAAGGGTCGGCGGCGGCAGTTCAAGGTAGAGTTTGAATACCGGAGGGGCGAAGCGCCAGCCGGCCGCGGCTATCGCTTCTTCGCGCGTAATCAGCGATCGCAAATGACCGGCTGAAGCCGGGACTCTGGCCTCAGGTACCACTGTAACCTCAAGATCGCTCATCACCCGGCACTGGCAGGCAAGGCGAACCCCGCTATCAATGTCCTCGCTGCAAAGCTGAGCAGCGGGCAGCCCTTCGACCTCACCGCGGTCGATGATGACCTTGCACGTGCCACAAACGCCGTCGCCGCCGCAGGAAGCCGCAATGCCGACACCGGCTTTCCGTGCTACATCTAGCAGATTCTCGCCGCGCATGGCATCGACGGTGACATTTTCAGACTTGAAATGGACTTTTATCAGGTCTTCAGGCTTCCTAGTGTTCATTTATTACCCGCCCGGAGCTAAAACAGACCTTTTACCTTACCGGTTTCGACATCGACATCTATACGACGAAAGGCCGGATCGGAGGATGTGCCGGGCATCAGCTTGATATCGCCGGCCACCGGAACGATGAAAGCGGCGCCGTTGTATACAAGGATATCCCGGATGGGCAGCGTCCAGCCGGTGGGGCAACCTTTAAGCGAGGGATCATGCGACAGGCTGAGGTGGGTTTTCACCATGCAGGTAGAAAAATTGCTTTTCGAAGGGTCGGCTTCGATGGCTTCCGCTTTGGAGTTGGCCTCAGGGGTGTATGTCACGCCGTCTGCACCGTATATCTCTTTGGCAATTTTTCCAATACGGGCTCTCAGCGGCATGGAATCTTCATAGAGAAGTTTGAATCGACTTGGCTCTTCGCAGGCGTCAATAACCGCATCGGCCAGTTCGAGGGCGCCCTCACCGCCTTTAAGCCAATGCTTTGAGACCGCGGCGCGGGCGCCGGCGCTCTCGGTCGCGCGACGGACTATGGCGATCTCCTCCGGGGAATCGGTATGGAAATGATTAATACAGACCACCGGGTTCATGCCTGATTTCTTCACCGTCTCAATGTGGGCGACAAGATTGACGACCCCGTTCTCGACTAAAGCCGGATTGGGTTCGGTGTAAGCGGCATCGAGCGGTTTACCGGGGACAACCTTGGGCCCGCCACCATGCATCTTTAAAGCGCGGACGGTAGCGACAATTACGGCGCAATTAGGTTTAAGACCGCTCACCCGGCACTTGATATTCCAGAACTTTTCGAAACCGATGTCGGCGCCGAAGCCGCTTTCAGTCACGTGATAGTCGGAAAGCTTCAAAGCCACCTGGTCAGCGACTATCGATGACTGGCCGACGGCGATGTTGGCAAATGGACCGGCGTGGACCATGACCGGTTGCCCTTCAATCGTCTGTAAAAGATTTGGGTTGGCAGCCCGCACCAGCCAGGCGGTCATGGCGCCGTCCACTTACAGGTCTTTCGTGGTGACCGGGTTACCCTGACGGTCATAGGCGACGACGATTCGGCCGATGCGCTCGCGCAGGTCACGAAGGCTGGTGAACACTGCCATGATAGCCATGACCTCGGAACTGACTGAAATGGCAAAACCGCTTCGCATCATAAAGCCATCAGTCTTGCTACCGAGACCGATGACGACATCTCGTAGGGACTGGGCGCAAAAATCCATCACCCAGCGCATCGGGACGTGGGTAGGATCGATATTCAGCCGTCGCAGGTTGCGTTTGGCTAAAAACTCATCGTTGTTGATAGCTTCATGTTGTATCCGGGCGGTCAGGGCCACCATAG
>CAZGRY010000127.1:0-3413 GCA_964528105.1 uncultured Dehalogenimonas sp. | reverse complement strand
GGTCGGAAATCGGCAGCACCGCCACCTGTACCGGATGAAGCCACAGCGGGAAGGCGCCGGCGTAGTGCTCGATCAGCAGGCCGAAGAAACGCTCCCACGAGCCCAGCAATGCGCGGTGCACCATGTACGGCTGGTGCTCCTGCCCATCGGCGCCGATGTAAACCATCTTAAATCGCTCTGGCAGATTGAAATCGAACTGGATGGTCGTCATTTGCCATTCGCGGCCCAGTGCATCGCGCACCTTGAGGTCGATCTTGGGGCCGTAGAATGCCCCACCGCCCTCATCAACCTTATAGGCCAAGCCCCGGGCATCCATGACCCGTCGCAGGGCGTCGGAAGCCTTCTGCCACTGTTCTTCGGTACCGATGGCTTTTTCCGGTCGCGTCGCCAGATACAACTGGTAATCCTTGAAACCGAAGGTCTGCCACATGTGGAACGAAAAGCGGATCACATCGGCGATCTCGCTCTCGATCTGCTCCGGAGTACAAAAGATGTGGGCGTCATCCTGGGTGAAACCGCGGACCCGTAACAACCCGGTAAGGACGCCGCTGCGCTCGTAGCGGTAGACGGTACCAAGCTCAGCCCATCGGAGCGGCAGGTCTCGGTATGACCTAGTCTGGGATTTATAGTACAAGATGTGGAACGGGCAATTCATGGGCTTGACGTAATAGTCCTGGCCGTCGATATCCATCGGCGAGTACATAATATCTTTATAGTTGGCCAGGTGGCCGGAGATCTCCCACAAGGTGCTCTTCCCGATATGAGGGCTGAAGAGAATCTCGTAGCCGTTGTCGTAGTGCTCCCTGCGCCAGAATTCCTCGATGGTGTTGCGGATCCTGCCGGCCTTTGGACCGTAGGTGATTAGCCCGCCGCCGATCTCCTCCGGGGTGGCGAACAGATTGAGCTGCTTGTTAATGCGCCGGTGATCCCGGGCTTCCATCTCTTCCAGTTTCTTGAGATGCTCTTCGAGTTCAGCTTTGGTCTGGAAAGCCGCGCCGTAGATGCGCTGTAGCATGGGGCGTTTCTCGTCGCCGCGCCAGTACGCCCCGGCAATGGATAACAGCTTGAAGGCTTTGACCCGTGCCGTGTGGGAGACGTGCGGGCCACGGCACAAGTCAATAAAGTCGCCGTCGCGGTAAAGGGTTATCTCATCATCTGTCGGAAGTTCTGAGAGCACCTCCAGCTTGTAAGGTTGGCCAGCGAAGACTTTCTCCGCATCTGCCCGGGACACCGTTTCCCGTACGAACGGCAGATTTTGCTTCACGATCTCAACCATCTTGGCTTCAATGATCGGTAGGTCTTCGGGCACCAAAGCCCGAGGCAGTTCAAAATCATAGTAGAATCCGGATTCGATCGCTGGTCCTATTCCCAGCTTGGCGCCGGGAAACAGAGTTATCACTGCGTGCGCTAGAATGTGAGCCGCAGAATGGCGCATCATCGAAAGCTGTTCACTAACGGGTTCGTTTGCCACAGGCTGTTACCTCTTAATAAGGTTAATAAGGCGAAATTGAAGACTAATATCGTACCTTCGCCAGTTCCGGCAATTATAACGCCCTCTGAACGTCAAGGCAATGTCGCAAACCAGCTATTGTAGTTTCTTGACATCGACATACTCCCACCCTAAAATGGCTTCCGGTGGGGTCCAACTGTAAGTGGCCCCAAAAGGAGCTGAAGATGAAATTCCTCGTGACCGGGCACCAGACCGCCACAACCGCCGAACACAGATCTCAGCTCAACTACCTGGAGTCTTGTAAGGAGTGGGTGCAGCGCTTAAAGAATGACAAAAAGCTGGAAGGGGCTTATAGTTTTCCGGACGGTGGCGGTCTTTTCATCATCGATGCGGCTTCCCACGAGGATCTTACCAGCATTTTGCTTAGCTTTCCGTTGAGCCATATCAGCAAGTTTGCCATCCAACCACTGGCGGATTTTTCAGCAACCGCGGATTCCATCATAGAGGCGATGAGCGGCGTCACCGACATGCGACACCATATCTTCTGCCCTTGATCCATCGTTGTCCCCAAAAGTCACGCCATAGCCAATCGGGGGACCGAACGGCTGATGCAAGGCGCGCCTAGGGCATGCTAAAATAGCCGTCGCGGTCGTGGAGGGTTGTCCGAGCGGCCTATGGTGACGGTCTTGAAAACCGTTGTCCTCGCAAGAGGACCGTGGGTTCGAATCCCACACCCTCCGCCATCCCACCTCATTCGGGGTGTCTAATGACTTTTGGAACCGGGCTAAAACCGCAGTATAAGAAGATCGCCCACCGCGGCGAGTATGTCGCCTGCATCATCGCCAACATCGCTTTTCTCGTGGTCTTCAACAACCTGCGGAACTGGGGCGTCGAATTCTTAACCGCCGAGTTTGATTCACTCTTATGGCTGTTCAATCTCTCTGCTGGCGCGACGATCGTTGCCAATTCAGTCTACCTGGCCTACGGCTACGAGTGGTTCAAAGCAGCCACGAAAACGGTTATCAATTCCATTTCGTTGATCTGGCTCTACCGCCTGTACCAGGCGTTCCCGTTTAATTTCAGCAGCGCTTCAATGCCGGTGATCGATTTCAGTTGGGACACTATCGCCAAGATGGTCTTGATCTTGGCAATGATCGGCACCGGCATAGCCATATTGGTGGAATTCATCCGCTGGGTGGGAGCCGTAACCGGGAACGGTCAAAGCAAGCCTTAGCCGACCGGTCCCTACCGGATCGCTTGCCCTGTGTCTCAGCATAGGATTTCGATGTTTAGGGGGATGTAGGTTTAGCTAACCGTTAGATTGGTGGGCGCCAGAATCTCCGATTTTTGCACGACGACGTTCTGTAGTAATGGAATGCCGAGCGGGCTCAGTTCGTAGCCGGTGACATATGGTTTCACTAGGATATAGCTGCGGCCGAAATAGTATGGCCAAACCGCGGCATCGGAGATCAACAATTGCTCTGCTGCGCGATACTTTGCCTGACTCTCGGTGGCATTGGTCAGCCCCGCCGCTTCATCCAACAGGGTATCTACTGCGGCATTCGAATATTCGCCCCAGTTGTTGTCAGCCCGGGTCTTGAACAGTACTTCCAGAAAATTCTGCTGGTGGGGGTAGTCGGCTATCCAGCCCTGGTAATATATCTGATCTTTTTCCAGTTTAAGGTTATACAGGAATCGCTCCGGCTCGAGTTGGCGTATGATGACCTCGACCCCCAGGTTCACCCGCCATTGGTAGATGATGGCCTGCAGTTCCGCTGCGATCCCGCCGCCGTAACCAAGGGTCGTCACCGTGATCGGCGGCAGATTGGCCACACCGCCGTATTTTGATTGGGTTATAAGAGCTTTGGCTTTGTTTATGTCAAATTGCAGGCCGTTGATCACCGGGTTTGAGCCTGCAATACCCGGCGGTACGATACCTTCGGCCGTTTCAGGGGTATTGTTG
>CAZGRY010000126.1:0-3461 GCA_964528105.1 uncultured Dehalogenimonas sp. | reverse complement strand
GAAGTCCGGCGGCGGGTCATCGCCCTCATCGAGACCATGGGCATCAAACCTCAGCTTTAGCCAGAAGCGATTTCCGGAACAGATCGACGACATGGTGGCGGATGACGGGGTAAAATAGCCAGGCCGAAGCGTGTCCGGCCGGCAGCCAGACCTGCCTGGGGCCACCGCAGGCCTGCCCGAACTCCTTGGCCGCTTCTCTTGGAAAATACTCATCCCACAGCGCGTTCACCAGTAGCACGTCCTTTTTCCCGAGGGTGGCGCTGAAGGTGTATGGATCGAAGGCGTAGCCCGGCAGTGGCCTTGGTACCTGATCAAAGCCCCGCTCCGAAACCTCATCCACGTAGGCCAGGTAACGCCGCTGGCCTTCGTTGAAGACCTCGGCGCTGACATCGTAACGTTCGAAGCGTCGGGTGGATCGTGTCCAGCTTAACTTTTCCAAGTTGCCGCTGGTCAGCAGGAGCGCCCCGGCCTTCAGCCTGGGGTCAATACCCAGGGCGATTGCTGAGACATAGGCGCCGAAGCTGATCCCGGCCACTCCCAAACGAGAGGCGTCGATCTCCGGCCGCGACTCCACCCAATCGATAGCCTGTCGGATGTTGATCACCGAGTGGCGGTACAGTTCGAACCATTCCTCGATCGATAGCCGGTAAAACCGCGCTTTCATCTCGGCTGGCAGCCGCCGCGAGTGTATCGGCAGGTAGATGATGAAACTGGCAATACCGATTGTGGCCAGTGCCCGGGCCAGGGCATGGCAGGGGACGGCGCTGGTATCGCCGACGCCATGGACCAGCACCACCAGAGGCGCCTTTTCTACCTTTTGCGGCAAGTAACAGGTGCCGAGGACGTCGGCCGGTTTCGAGCCCTGCACAGTTACCGCTGATGGGAAATTGACGGCGAGTTTGCGATAGGTGCCGTTGGCTCCGGTAGGCAGGACGGCGCAGTGCTTTCCCGGATTATAGTCGTATGGGTTTGTGACCTTCATCTCTTACGATTGTACGATGGAAAGACCGCGGCTACAAAGATGATGGAGATGACGGCAACTTCCAATCTAGCGAGGCACGGTGATCGTGCCGAAGCCGAACCGGATGTGCATGTTGGTTAAAAGGTCGGTCTGACCTAGCGCCCAGGTGATGGAGTTGTTGCCCGGTACTAGCGGTATATCAAGGCTGTCGCCGGTGTTCAGCAGGCGCTTGAATTCGATAGTGGTGATGCCGCCGGATTCACTGCCGGAGAAGTCGAAAAGGTCGTCGGTGCCACCCCTGGACGAATCCTTAGGGTGGTCGCCGGCCTTGCTGGCGTTGTCGCTATCCTCCAGGATTAATTGCCCCGCGGCATTGACGAACCCGATCCAAACATCCGAGTTTCCATGCGCGGGACCCGTTGCGATGGCTACCCACCCGGGGGTTTTAACCTTGAGACCAACGGAAATAGTATCGCCGGTTACAGTGTAGGCCAGGGTGAAGACATTGCCGTAGGTTTGGACTTCGGTATATTTGCCCGACGGGAAAGCCAACTCTAGTGGAGTGGTCGAAGTTGGCTGGGTTGGTGGCCCCCCGTTGCCGCCACAGCCGGCAAGAACGGTAGCGGTAGCGATGATGACCGCGATCAGAGATATAGCCGCATGGCATTGTGCGGCGGTGGGTTCAGTAGTCTTCATAGGATCGAGCTTTGGAGAACGTATTTTTAAGGGCTCGAGAGCCGCTGTAATGGCTTCTTATTGCCAATCACAATTTGATTATATATGGGTTTTCGGCGTGAACAAAATCACATCCGATCGCATGTCTTTACGGATGGGTCAGGGTGATGGTGATCTCGCCGGTGCCGACCAGTCCGTGCTCCGTGGCCATGGTGTCGTCAGGTCCCATAGCGAAGAGGAAGTGATTGGCGCCGTTGACCAGGGTGATGTCCTTGGCGTCGCCGGTTTTCAACTTGCGCTTGAACTCAATAGTCGTAACGCCACTAGTCTCGCCACCTCTAACTTCGTATAGATCGTTGGTCCCGCCCGAGTTGGAATCCACGGGATGGTTGCCGGAATAACCCGGGTCGAACGAGTCGACCAGCGTGACCTGGCCGCCGACAACGGCGCCGATGATGAGATCAGCCTGGCTTTTGGATAAAGTCGGCGATATGGCCAGGGCTACCCAGCCAGTGGTTTTAGCCTTTATGCCGATGGATATAGTATCGTCGGTGTTGGTCCAGCTAATCCTGAAGTTTCCACCGACTAAGAGCAACGTGTGCGCATAACTGCCGGATGGGAAATCCATCACATCGCCGGTGGGAGTCGGGGTGGTCTGGCTGGGTGGCTGGGTCGTGGTGGGCCCGCCACCCCCGCCGCAGCCGGTGAATGATAAGCTTGCGAGAAGGACGGTAATAGCAGTCAATGTCGCTTTTTTCACATTAGGGCTGCGTGGTGACAATTTCATATTAGTTCTTCCTGCTTTTTTGTAATCTGTTTTTCATATAATGACAATTTTACCGAAGCTGACGAGACTATGGTATGCGCCGATATCTTTACCATCGCCAATCGCGATTAGAAATGGGTTGTCTCCCTTCACCAATGGCACATCGAAAGAGTCGCCGGTAACCAGCTTACGTTTAAATTCGATGGTGGTGATGCCATCGATTTCACTTCCCGAGATATCGTACAGATCGTTTTTACCGCCTGCGACCCCGTCCTGGGGATGGCTGCCGGAGTAGCCAGGATTAAATGAATCGACTAATACCGCCTGATTGCCCGAGGCGAATCCTATGATGAAATCGGAATTGCTTTTTGACAGGTTGGGCGAAAAGGCGATCCCCACCCAGCCCTTTGTCTTGGCCTTGATGCCGATGGAGATCTCGTCCTGGGTATTTGTCCAACTCACTCGAAAAACACCGTTAGCGATAGTGATGGTGTTTGCGTATTTTCCCTGCGGAAATTCCATGGTGGCCGTGGCGGATGGCTGGGTCGTTTGGGTCGGGGTAGTGTTTATTGGAGGTGTCGTGGTTTCCCCTCCCCCGCAGGCGCTAAGAAAACCACCAAATAGTATTAACACAGGGATCAACAATGATCTCACAATGAAAGTCCGCCTTATCTCCCGACACAAACGTACTATATCGTTATCCAGGTTTTTCGGCCTTGATTCTAACACTTTGACATCTTTTTACAAGTTAAAATATACAACTTATGACTTGGGGACGAGGTAAATATTCATTGCCATTCATAAAATCGTTACAATACATCACGGCTGCGTGAAAGAATCAGGGAGTTTTCGGCGTTAAACGGAACGCTTTCATATCGAGGTAAGATATGCCTCCGGCCACCACTTTCTCGGCCTCGGTTATCTCGAGCGTCTGTTTGAACATGGGACCGTCGATGACGAAGGTATGATAGTAGATCCGCTCCTGTTCTTTGGAACGATCATACCGTGACTTGAGATCGTCGAGAATCTGGTGGTCGAGGATGCGCCCGAGGAGTTCCG
>CAZGRY010000125.1:0-3532 GCA_964528105.1 uncultured Dehalogenimonas sp. | reverse complement strand
CGTGAAAAGCCACCATCCGGTCGAACAGAATGTGCGTTTGCCGCTCGGATACCGGAACGGATTTTCCTCCCTTCGCAACGAAAAGCGGAAGTTGTCTAAGGTGTGTGGACACAAAATCCCAAACGCCATTCTCGGTTCCAGCCATCTTTTCGAAACGATCCTCCAGCCAGATATTCGGTTTGTACGCCGAAATAATAAGATCACGTTTTACGGTATTCCCACTTACAACTTGCTGAAACGAACCTTGCTTCTTGTCCAGTGTGCGCACGTCTGCAACAACAAAGCCTGCATGTTGCAGAGCTTCTTGAATCGCATTCCACACACTGTTTCGAGAATTGTGAAACTCGACCGTCATCCAGCGACCCGGCTTCAACACCCTATAATAGTTGGCAAAGCAGTCGCTCATCATGTGTTGGTAGTCAAGAAGCGTCTTCTCTTTGACCCGATCAACGATGACTTCTTTGGCTGGGGCTGTTCGCACCCCGTGCCATGATTCAACCAGAATGTTCAAATCAGAGTAATAAATGTTCTCGCCGAAAGGCGGATCTGTGAAAATGTAATCAACAGAATTCTCGGGCAGCGTGATGCCCGCTAAGTCCTGATCCGTGACAATTACGTTAGAACTTGTCATTCTCACATTGCTAAACACCTTAACCAGCCGTCTGAGCTTACCTTCCAAGTTGTACCAGGGAGAGACTTCCGAAATCTGCGATGCGATGTAGAACACGCCACTCAGCGCACGGTTTGTCTGCGAGAAGTGGGACGGACTATACCGATTCAACAGCGACATGCCCCAGATCGCTTGCTCAACGAAGAACAGGAGCATGTTGCGCAGACGGCGCTCTTCCAGTGATGATGCACGTTTCCATATTCCCGCCAAAATGTGAGTAGCACGAGGGAGAAAGAAGTGATGAATATGAGTGATATTGGCTGGCTGCATTCTGCCAACTCGCCGCATTTGCATGTCTGGAAGTTCAATTGTTGGAATTTGTGGCGGTACGGGTAGTTCCGCCACTTTCCGCAAGACTTCCAAATCATGCTTATCCGGTGTTTTCTCGTGCTTGGCTCCCTGGGCCGAGTAGTTTATGAGAATGGGAACACGTTTCGGTAACAAGATCGTACTTCCGAGCGCCTTATCATGGATCGACTCGTAGAGAAGAGTCAGACCGCTCTTTGTTGATTCGACACCACAATGTGGGCAGGGAAACGAATCACGGACGGAGCCGGTTTCTTCATCCAACGCTTCTTTTGAGAAGATGATCTCCTTCCCGCATTCACTGCACGAGAATACGTCACTCCAGACTGTATAATTGATTCGCCCTTTTGTCTTCCCATCTGTGTGGAAAGTTTCATACATCCAGCCAAACTCGTCTTCGATTTCCTTTAGAATCCGATTCGCGTGATCCTCGAATGCGTTCGCATCAATTGGACTGGCGTAATTGGCTGCAATGAACGTAGCAGCGGGTGACAGATCGTTAAGAATCGCCCTGCGTGATCCGAGTTGTGAGATACATTCAGTGCTTTCTTTGTTGCCGGATGCTACCGTTTCATGAATCGCTCCGTCGTTTTTAACAGTGTATCCTAATCCGCAGACCTCTTGCCGATTGCCGCATAGCTGTGCCGCAACACCCGTCATGCCCGTTCCACAAAATCCGTCAAATACGATGTCTCCTGGCTGAGTGAAATGAAGTATATACCGCATGATAGCTTTGTGCGGAACTTTTGTGTGGTATCCATGAGCGGTGTAAAGAGGATCTGTCTTTCCCTCGCTGACATCGGCAGTAAATGGTTCTCGGTGGTACTCGGTATTGGGTGTATACTTTGTACCATAATGCGTTACGAAGTTGTCTAAAAATGGATTCGGGCACGCCGTATAATACGGCGGATCAGACAGCGCCAGAATATCCTCGTCTTCGCCGATCGGGAATCCTTCAATCTTGCGAAATTCCGGGTCTTTCAGTTTTTCACGCAGTATATTCGTGAAATATTCACGGCGTGCTTCGTCGTTCGGGAACTGCATTCCCAGGCATTCGACCGGTCCCTGAGTACTGTTGTGGTCTTCTGAAGCAAATAAATCTTGTTTTCTGTACTTTGCCATTCCCAGCGTTCCTTGACCGTTAGCTTTCCAAAAGAATTTTTTCGCGTGCGATGCGTTCAATTTTGGCGGCATCGATGCTGCCATCCGGGCTGTCCTCGGACGTGATCACCTGGTCGAGGAAGCCGTTGTCCTCGTACCATTTGAAAGATGCGTTGTCACGGCTGTCCTCCTGTGTTTTCACCTCGTTCTATGATCAGTCGAACCTTCGATGGTTCCTTGCCGCGGGTGATCTTCTGGATGAACGATTCGAACCGGGCCTGTATCTGATCGACCGTGCAGGGTGCGGCGCCATCACCCAGGGCGTCGAGCAATTCGTCCGGTCTTACCGGGATGGCGATCAGGCCGGACAATGCCTGGTGCATTCCCTGAACGAGATCGTTGCTGATCTTTTCCGGCATTTTTTTACCGTTGAGAAAAGCATAGACCGGCTCCTTCAGTGTATCGGGAAGGAGTTTGATGCTTTTTCGGGCGGTGGGATCATCCAGGTTGTCGAGCAGTGTTTTTGTCCAGTTCTCCAATAGGGCATCTATCTGTTGGTCAATTTGGTCGAGGACGGCCACACCGCTTGCTCCCAGATTCTCCTCTTGAGGACGAAAGTTGCAGTGGGGGCAGATCGCCGAAGCGTCAAGGTCGTCTTTGACCAGTGTGAAACACGTCTGTACCTTCACCAGCCGGGTTTGAATCTCGCTGAGGGTGGAATGGGAGAGCAGCGATACGCCGGCCAGTTTTTTCAGCTTTTCAAGCCGGGGGTCTTTGAGCAGCGATTTCTTCTTGCTGTCCTCGTTGGCTCCAAGCCGGGCCTTTCTGTGTAAATTGAAGTAAGCCGTACGGTAATCATCCTTCACCTTCTGGAGCGCCCGGGCGATTTTTTGGCGAAAGTCGGCGGTGCTGCGGGCGTTGGGGTCCATGAGCCTGGCCCGCCATTCGCTCCGGATTGTTTCCATCTGTGTCCGCCACGGATCGTGCGGTGGCAGTATGGCGGCGGCGGTTCCGAGATAGCTGGTCAGTGCCGTCAACTCCTGTACCAGTCCGTTCAGGTCTTCAATTTGATTGATAAGTTCCAGGGTGGGAACCTGCGATTGAATCTCCGGTACACTCTTAAAGAAGTTTTTCAGCTTACCCGGTGTATTGAATGCTTGCAGCCCTTCGAGGAACGTCTTTAATTCATCGAGTTTCTGACGATAGCGTTCCCGGTCCTCAGCGGGTATCAGTTCGCTGCCCCAGCAGGGCAGGCCGGTCTGAACGAGCTGGGCGATGGTAACAACCTTCTCGGTCAGTGAGGTGGCGGTTAAATGAAGCTGCTTGACGGCTTCATCGTGGGTGTTTTCGTTGCGGATCAGTCCCTCGGCAAGCCCCAGAAAATTGAACAGGGCAATCAGTTCAGCCAGCGGAAGTCCCTTGGGTTTTTCGATGTGCTTGAATGCCAGGAGCTGA
>CAZGRY010000124.1:253-3569 GCA_964528105.1 uncultured Dehalogenimonas sp. | reverse complement strand
CAGTTCAACGGCAAGACCAACGCCGAGGCCTTCCAGGGGATCTGCGACTGGATGCAGTCCCAGGGCTTCGGCAAACGGACGGTGAGCTACAAGCTGCGCGACTGGCTGATCTCCCGCCAGCGCTACTGGGGCGCACCCATCCCGATGATCCACTGCGAAAAATGCGGCATCGTGCCGGTGCCGGAGAAAGACCTTCCCGTGCTCCTGCCGGAGGATGCCGAGTTCAAGCCCACCGGCGAATCGCCGCTGAAATACGTCGAGAGCTTCGTCAACACCACCTGCCCCAAATGCGGCGGTCCGGCCAAGCGCGAGACCGATACCATGGACACCTTCATGTGCTCCAGCTGGTATTTCCTGCGCTACTGCTCGCCGCATGACGCCGAGTACGCTTTCAACCCGGAAAAGACCAAGTACTGGATGCCGGTGGATATTTACACCGGCGGCTCCGAGCACGCCGTGATGCACCTGTTCTACGCCCGGTTCTTCATCAAGGCGCTGCGCGATATGGGCTACCTTGGCTTCGGCGAGCCGTTCACCCGGCTGTTCAACCAGGGCACTATCACCGCCCAGCATGCCAAGATGAGCAAATCCCGGGGCAACGTGGTCAACCCCGACAAGTATGTTTCCGAACTGGGCGCCGATACCGTGCGCGCCTACCTGATGTTCGTCGGGCCGTGGGAGTTGGGCGGCGATTGGAACGATTCGGGCATCGGCGGCCAATCCCGCTGGTTCAACCGCGTCTGGAAACTGGCGCTGGAGGAATACACCCCCGCCGGTTTCGACGCCGCCGCTGAGGCAGCTCTCATCCGCAAGACCCACCAGGTCATTCGCAAGGTCAACCTGGATATCGACAAGCTGCAATTCAACACCATGCTGGCGGCCCTCATGGACTTCACTAACTACCTGGCCGCCGCTAAAGAGTCCGCCAACGTCTCGGCCGAGGCCTGGAACAAGGCCGTCGAGAGCCTGGCGCTGATGCTGGCGCCCACCGCCCCCCACCTCACCGAGGAATTGTGGCAGCGCCTGGGCAAACCGTACAGCATCCATAACCAGTCCTTCCCGACCTGGGATGAGGCACTGACCAAGGAGCCGGAGATCACACTGATCGTCCAGGTCAACGGCAAAGTCAGAGCCCGACTGCAGGCCCCGGCCGACATTACCGAGTGCCAGGCGACCGACGCAGCGCTGGCCAACGACCGGGTGAAGGAGTTCACCGCCGGCAAGACGGTCAAGAGCGTCGTCTATGTCCCGAGTAAATTGATCAATGTGGTGGTGATTTAGATGAAAATCGCATTTATCGGCGGCGGCAACATGGGACGGGCCATGATCTCGGCCATCATCGGCAAGGGGCTGGCTGAACCGGAAGACATTACCGTAGCCGACGTCCGTGAAGAAAGCCGTGAGGCTATTGTCCTTGACCAGGGCGTGTTTGCCACACCATCCAACCTGGCCGCGGCCAAAGACGCGGAGGTGATTATCCTGGCGGTCAAGCCGCAGAACCTCGCCGACGTCACCCCTGATCTCGCCGGGCAACTCGATAGCTGCCAACTGGTGCTGTCGATCATCGCCGGCAAAAAGATATCGGCGTTGGTCGAAGGACTCAAGCACAAAGCCGTCGTCCGCGTCATGCCCAATACCCCGGCCCAGATAGGCAAGGGCATGAGCGTCTGGACCGCCACCGACGCCGTGACCGCCGATCAGAAGGAATCTGCCCGGAAAATCCTGGCCGCCATGGGTGAGGAGCTTTTCACCCCCGACGAGAACGACCTCGACAAGGCGACGGCCATCTCCGGCAGCGGCCCAGCGTACTTCTTCCTGTTCATGGAAGCGCTGGTCGAGGCGGGCGTCAAACTCGGCTTCTCCCCAGAAACAGCCAAGAAGCTGGTGCTGCAGACCGCGGCTGGCTCAGCCGAATACGCCTGCCTGTCAGGCCAGGATCTGGCCGACCTCCGCCGCATGGTGACTTCTCCCGGCGGCACCACAGCCGAAGCACTCAAGGTCTTCGAGGTCGGCGGGTTAAAGGAACTGGTTGAGAAAGCGGCGGCCGCGGCGCTGCGACGGGCGAAGGAGCTGGGGAGTTAACTAATGCAAAGGCCAGAAATTGGTTGATTCGACATGCTAGAGGCGATCGGCGGTCAGGTTGGTGGTCCGAAGGCGAGCCAAGCTATTTCTTCCCATTGGGTAGAACTAAACAGGCTGATAAAAAAACACTGTAATAAACAATATTCGAGTGAGATAGATAGTTTTTCACCCCTATTGCGTGTCGACGGTGAACTTCATGAATGGACTTGGAACCAAGAGGGGTGTACAAAACTGCGGCTTGCAAGGAAAAAGAAGTACATTACCGCAGACATTGGTGTTCTTAGAAAGCATTGGGAGAATCAATCAGCAAACTCGATACGGCGATACCTCATTGAGAACCTTGAAGAATGTCTTAAGCTCATGGTTGCCAGGTTGAAAAAAGAAAAGATCGATGTCGATGAAACCCAGCTTTTTGCTGACTTCGAATTAGTTAGGTCCGCATATGTTAACGTATAGTTGAAACGTACGCATCAAAGGGCAATGAATCCCAATGAAGAAATACTCCAGCGTCGATGAATATATCGCCGATTTTCCCGCGAATGTCCGGGAAATCCTGGAACATCTCAGGCGGGTAATCAAAGAATCGGCGCCCGGAGCAGAAGAATCAATAAGCTACGGCATGCCGGGATTTAAACTCAACGGACACAGCCTGGTGTATTTCTCAGCTTGGAAAAAACATATAGGATTCTATGGAGCTTCTTCCGCAGTTGAGACCTTCAAGAAAGAGTTAGCGCCTTACAAGATACTGAAGGGGACGATTCAATTTCCCTTGGACAAGCCCATGCCGTTGGATCTGATCGGAAAGATCGTGAAATACCTAATCCACAATTTTGATGCGTTAACAGGGAACAAACTAGCCATTATCGTCGTTGGGGAGGATGACAACGGAGAAACCGAAGCGGTTGTATTCACCGGTATCGCTCGTTGGGAAGAAGGCCACCTATTCTTGGACCGTGAAAATGAAGAAACATTTCAACTGCCTGATGATACCGTTGAGCGAATCAAACGAACTCCTACCAAAATCTCTAAGATAGTTCATGGGGCGGAGTTTTTGGTTACAATGTCGATTGGACCGATCCCGAAAGGTGAAAACCCGAACGACTACGTCAAAACGGGCTTAAAGTGGCCGAAATAGGATAATTATTAGGGCGGTTAATTAAAACCATGGACAAGAAACCCGTAGCCACCATAGATGAATTCATCGGCGGGTTCCCCGCCGACGTGCAGGCCATCC
>CAZGRY010000124.1:0-243 GCA_964528105.1 uncultured Dehalogenimonas sp. | reverse complement strand
CCATCCTTCTAAAAATTCGCAGCTTCATCAAGGACCTTGCGCCCGGTGCCGTCGAGGCCATGGCCTATGGCATCCCAACTTTCAGGCTGAACGGCAAGAACCTGGTGCATTTCGCGGCGTTCGAGACCCATATCGGCTTCTATCCTACGCCTTCAGGCATTGCCGCCTTCAAGGACGAGTTGAAGCCTTTCAAATCTTCGAAGGGCGCCGTCCAGTTCCCGCTGGACAAACCTATGCCCTATG
>CAZGRY010000123.1:2504-3605 GCA_964528105.1 uncultured Dehalogenimonas sp. | reverse complement strand
TGGGCGGGCGTCGGGATCTCGCACAAATTGCCCTGATTTGGTACCTCGACGGAGACCACCGTGCCGTGGCCCGGGTCGCTATTCAACGATACGTGCCCCCCGATGAGCTGAGCCCGTTCCTGCATCCCGGCTAGTCCCAGCTTGCCGCCGGCCGCCAAATCGCTGACCCGCCGGGGCACCGGGAACCCTTTACCGTTATCGGTGATGGACACGCTGGTCTTCGCCTCGCCGAAGTTGACGGTGATCTCCACCTGGGAGGCCTCGGAGTGCTTGCGGACGTTGTTCAAGGCCTCCTGGGCGATGCGGAAGAGGAGGAGCTGGACCTCGGATGACAGAAGTTGCTCCCGCCCGACGACGGTGACCTTGGCCTCGATGCCGTGCTTCTTGATCAGGTTGTCGGCCATCCATTCCAGGGCGGGTATAAGGCCCAGGTCATCCAGGATGCGCGGCCGCAGGTCCTGCGCGATGCGCCGGGTGCTCTCAAGCGCCTCGACGGTCTGGACCCGGAGGTCTTCCATCTTCTGCTTCATAACGTCGGACAGCTTCAGGCGGCTGTTGGATGAGATAGCGTCGATGCGCTGGATCAGCAGCAGCAGAGACGGCGATACTTCGTCGTGTAATTCCCTGGCGACGCGCTTGCGCTCGTCTTCCTGGGCGCGGATGACCTCCTGGACGTAAAAGCGCATGTTGTCCTGGAGCTGTTTTTCCGAGGTGATGTCCCGGGCGATATGCTGAAAGCCCTTGACTTCGCCGTCTTCGATCACCAGGCTGGTGGCCATGCGCCACACTGCAAGAGAGCCGTCGCGCCTGACGATGCGTTGCTCGTAAGGCTGGTGGAAATCCTCGCCCTGGATCAGCCGCCGCCTGACTTCCCGGGCGACATCGTGGGAGTGGTTATCCGGCAGGAACTTGATGACATCCTGGTTGACCAGGTCGTCATGCTCGTAGCCGGTCAGCCGCTCCGCGGCCCGGTTGGCGTACAAAATGTGGCCTTCCAGGTCCTGCACCCAGATAGCATCGGAGGCATTCTCAAAAAGGGCGCGGTAGTCCTGGTCGGGGAGGTCAGATTTTCTCTTTTTCATAACCTTCGATGCCCTGGGG
>CAZGRY010000123.1:0-2404 GCA_964528105.1 uncultured Dehalogenimonas sp. | reverse complement strand
AGGATGTAGCGGATATCGGAATAAGCAGTCAGGATGAGGATACAGGTGGACGGATTGGCCTTCTTGATGAGCTTGGTGGCCTCGACGCCGGTGAGCTTGGGCATGACGATATCCATCAGGACGACGTCTGGCTTAAGCTCGTCGACGAGGCGGACGGCTTCCTCACCATCAGAGGCTTCGCCCACCACCTCCATGTCCTTTTCCTGCTCCAGCAGGCGGCGCATACCCTCGCGGAGTACGGCATGATCGTCGGCGATCATAATGCGCGTCTTGGCCATATTACCCTCGCTTTGGTCGGTTAAGCTTCTTACCGGCCATTGTAATATATCTAAAGGCCTTTATCAATAGGCCTAGAACCGGTACACCGTCGTGAGGTTTTCAGATGAAAGGTTGGCGGATGATGGTTTTCAGCTTCTCCGGCGCGCTGCGGCCAGGGTCGGACAGGTAGATCTCATGGTGCTTTCCGTCGAGGCTATGGCCGGCCTCTTTGATCAATTGATGGACTTTCTGGATATTCGGCCCCTCGGCTGAATAAGGCCCGAAGTGCATGATCTGGGCGGATTTGCCCTCGGCCAGCGGTACGAATTTCAACTTGCCGATGGCGGCTGGATTCTTCTTACGCCTGACCTCGTCGACGGCTTTTTCGACCATTTGGCGGGTAATGAAATCCGGCTGCATGATGAGGTAGGTCCACTTCCAGTTGGCCTTATTGCCGCTAAGGAAGTCCGCCATGTCGTCCGACCACCACAGGCCTTCCAGCGGCATGACGCCGTAGTCGGTGGCTTGTTCCTTTTTGACGGTGAACTTCAGGGTGTAGGCTACGGCGTAGAGAGTTTGAATGGCGGCGACGGCATCAGGGCCGTCCGGCAGACCGTGGCCGTCGACCATGAGGTAGTTGAATACCGGCACATCGACAAAGACCGGTTCTTTCGATGGGGGGTTGTAGAGGTTTTTCAGTTCTTTCTTGAGGTCGATCTTATCCACGGTTGATCCTCCTCGTAAATCGAGACACATCTTCGGCGGGTCCGTCCCTCGAAAGGCTCAGAACGCACGACGTTTTGATTCCAAGCTAGTCCTCGATTTTGACCGTACCGCTGCCGCCGCAGGAATGGCATTTGTCGCGGCCGGTGCCCTTGCAGGACGTGCAGACCTTTTTATCCTCGTCGAAGGCACCGGGCACCCTTACCGTACCAGTCCCGCGGCAGGTTGAACAGGCGATCTGGCCGTTGCCGTCACACCTGGCGCAAGTCTCATGATGGGCCATTACACCAGCTCCATTCTATTTGTACTATCCGTTGCCTAACCCCGCCAGGGTCAGCCTGATCTTGTCTTCCAGCGACAGGGTGGGGTCCTTGGGCAGGGCGACGACGGCCTTGGCCGCCTCGGCGGAGGTGTACCCCAGGGCGGCAAGGGCAGCCAGGACTTCGGAATCGCCGGCGCCGCCAGCCATCGGGGTGGCAGCCCAGCTCCGGGCGACCTTGTCTTTAAGTTCAAGGATGATGCGCGAGGCGGTCTTCTTACCGACGCCGGGCACGGTGCAGAGCATGGCATCGTTGCCGGTGGCGATGATCGTCGCCAGCTCATCGGCCTTAAAGGCGGAAAGCAGGGCCAGGGCCAGTTTCGGCCCGATGCCGGAGACGCTCAACATGGTATCGAAGATGCCCAGATCTTCATAGGTGGTGAAACCGAAGAGGGTCAGGGCGTCCTCCCGAACCTGGAGATGGGTGAAGAGTTTGACCTCGGCGGCATTCTGGATTTGCGACAGGGTGGAGGTGGAGACGAAGACCTTGTAGCCGACGCCTCCGACGTTGATGACCGCCCAGTCGGGACCGAGCAGGTCGATTTTACCTTTGAGCGAAGCGATCATTGGTTGTCCTTAAGTGGCGGATTGGCGGTTATTGTAGCACTTCCGCTTAGAGCTTTCAGCTATCAACCATCAGTATTCAGCCATCGACCTGTCGTTGTCCCATTTATGGAAAACGTCTGCTACGCACCACCGACGCTAGCAAATAGGCTTGAAGGGAATAAACACGGCAGTGTGCCTCTAAGAGTCGGAGGCGCGGTTGATGATGGCTGCAGCCTGCATCTCCTGAACATGACATAAAGCGCAGGCCAGGGCATCCGAAGCGTCGGCGGGGGTGGGGGGCGCAGACAGGCCGAGTTGAAGCACCACCATGCGGGACACCTGGTCTTTGTCCGAGGCGCCGAAGCCGGAAATATGGGCCTTAATCTTGGCCGGGGGATATTCGTAAACGGCTAGACCGGCATTGGCGGCTGCTAGGATCGCGACAGCCTGGGCTTTGCCGATGGCGAGGGCGGAGCGGGCGTTCTCCGAGAAGAAGGGGCTTTCCACGGCGGCGCAGTCCGGGCGGAATTCGGCGATGACCTTGCCGAGTTCGGCGTA
>CAZGRY010000122.1:1482-3626 GCA_964528105.1 uncultured Dehalogenimonas sp. | reverse complement strand
TCACCACGCCGCTGTTATGGCCGGCGACGGCTCTATGATCCGCGCCCGTCTGGGCACCGCCGCCGACTCCCGCAAGCTCTACCGTCAGCGGGTCGCCGCGCCGGATGAGTCGGGCGACTTCTCGGCGTGGACCTACACCGGCGAATACAACGCAGTCGCCGTGGCTGCCGCCGCCCTCGGCGCCGAGGTGTCCATCCTGTGGATCAAGAGCGACCGGAGCATCCGCCGCATCAAGAGCACCGACAACGGCGCCAGCTTCGGCGCGGGCGAACTCATCGACTACTCCCCGACGACGGCCTGCGGCGGTATCGCCGCGGCCTACAAGCCGAACGGCGACCTGGCGGTGTTCTTCGCCGATCAGTCTACCCTGTACATCAAGCAGTGCGTCGGCGGGATATGGCAGGCGAGGACCGCCTGGAACAAGAGCACCGGCGCCATTTCGGGAGTGTCCTGCGTCTATGACGGCGATTGGAACCTGGCCGTCACCGGCCGCGACGCCTTCGGCAACTACCGTTTATGGTCGCTGGTTTATGGCGACGGGCTGACGCTTCCGGCCGGCACCTGGGGCGAGCTCAGGGAGATCGCCGCCTCTCCGTCCGCCGAGGGCTTCGACTTCCGGCAGGCCTTCCTCGATAGGGGCGATGCGTACAACTGCGCCTATGTCGAGAAATTCGCCGGCAGCGAGGCATACAGCCGAGTTTATTTCACCTTGACGGCGCCCGGCGCGGCCTTCGACGCGGGCTTGTGGACGGAGCCGCAGCCGATGGATATCACCGGCGACTTCGGCGTCTCGATCCTGCATTCAAACGATGCCCTGTGGCTGGCATCCGCCAATTCGGTGCGGCGGGCAGCAGCGGATATCACCGAGACTTACCTATCTGACCTATTGGTCGCATCGGACATATCCCTCGGTGAGAACGCCGGCAGGGTAACGCTCGAACTGGACAATTCAGATGGCATGGCATCGGCCGTCGCCATCGGCGATGAACTGGAGGTCAACCCCGGCTTCGTCACCGATTCCGGCACCGAGGCCAGCGGCGGTTTATCCTTCGTCGTCAACCGCATCGAGCGCCGCGGCGGATCAATCGTCATCGCGGCGGCCGACGGTTGGGCGAGGCTCAAAGGCTGGCGCGCCAAGAACCAGCTCCGCTGGAACGCCGCCGCGCCGTCGCACAGCATAAGGGACATCATCGCCTGGCTGTTGGGCAGGGTCGGGCTGCGGCTGGAGGTCGTCTCGTCCTCGGCGGTGGTGACAACGCTCTGCCCGGACTTCTTGCTTTACCCCGGCGCCGATGCTTTTTCGGCCATTGAGCGGTTGTTGTCGCTCGTCCCCGACGTCCTGTTCATCGAGGGCGGCACGGCCTACCTCAAAGACCCGCTGCCCGATGAAGCCTCGTCCTATGCCTACGGCGTCGAGCATGGCATCATCGCCTGCCGCGCCGCCGCATCGTCACTTGACATAAATCACCTGCGGCTGGCCGGGGCCGGCGGCATCACCGTCGAGGCTTTCGATTTTCCGTCGCTGGCAGCCGGTGAACGGTACCGCAATTTGTACGACGGCGGCCTCGGCTCGACGGCGTCGCTCCATGATCGTGGCGCCACCCTGCTACGGGAAGCCTCGGCGGCGGCGGCCGCCTGCGAGATCACCGTCCCGCCGAACTGCGGCCAGCAGCTTTACGACGTCGTCGAGGTCACTGACGAGGGCTTGGGGCTCGCCGCCGCCAGGTACAGGGTGAGGGGCATCAGCCTGTATTACCGCCCGGGCGCCGGCAAATATGAGATGAAGCTCAGATTGGGAGGGGTGTGACGAGTTTCGCGTCCCGGACCCTGGTATTGGACATTGGTAGTATTTGATATTGGTAGTATTTGTAGTATTCCCGAAGGGACCCTGGTATTGGACATTGGTAGTATTTGATATTGGTAGTATTTGTAGTATTCCCGCAGGGAGGGGTTTAGTGAATATCAAACAAGCCATCCTGAAAGGGTTCAACAGCGCCAATTACACCGCCACGGTGCAACTGGTGGGTTCATCGCAGGCGTACCTGGAAAACATCCTGGTGGCCCGCAACATCCCCACTGCGGAACTGGTCACCGGGCGGGAACTGGCCGTCCTGTTCTTCGACGATTTCCGCGCGAGCGACGCC
>CAZGRY010000122.1:913-1472 GCA_964528105.1 uncultured Dehalogenimonas sp. | reverse complement strand
TTCGCGTTTATGACAAGCAAGCAAATTGCTTGTTAAGCCATTTGAATTTTCGCCAGTAATGAGTTTGAAGTTCTAGCTGTATGTTCTTAGAATGTAGATATGGAACAAAACATTATTTTCAAAGTATGTTCATTACCCGCTGATTTTTACAGACTTCACAATAAAAGCATGTTGGAACTACTAAAAGGATCGGGGTATCTCGAAAACAAACGAGTTTTAACCGAAGCTGCAATTATCGATGAGTTGAGGAGCCATCCTGGTTTTATCAGTGATTGGAATAGGTACTCAGAGGACAATCGATCATTGCCTGCCTGGATATTTCGGCAGGAAGATAATCAGCAATGGACTGTTACGTATTTCAATGTTACTCCTACGATCGAAATCAAGAAAGTCTTTGGCTCTGCCATCGAGGCTTGTGCTGCCTATATTTTAATTGAAGTCGGGGAGTTTCAGAGTAGCTTAGAATCTCCGAGTGGCAAAGAAATGTACAAGATTTTAAAAAGGCTTCAAAAAAAATAGTGAGTTGAGACACGCTCACATCTGATAACGTTTATCAACC
>CAZGRY010000122.1:0-903 GCA_964528105.1 uncultured Dehalogenimonas sp. | reverse complement strand
CGGGTGGAGGGGTGGGGGCGGCGGTGTGGTGAGGCTCGGATCGGATATTATGCGTAGTTTCGAGTGAAGTTTTTTACCAGGGAAATCAATGGACTCAGTAATCTCGTAGCCGATACTATCTCCCACGCTATAGACATAGTTCAACTTTATTAATGACTCATATGAGGAGATACTTGGCGATGCTTTGATTATTCCGGCCACAATATCCGTGGCAGTTGTGTCGGTTGTTGTCGTGCGTGCTGTTCCAACACAACCAGCGTTTACGGAGACACTGAAGCATATTAGAAATACAAAAACAACTTTGATCAGTTTCATTACATAAAACCAAGTCCCAACTGTGAGATTATTTACCACAAAGCGCCGATTGTCAAAGGGTCGTGGTTAGATTCCTGTCCTGACCTGTTCCGGGCATCGGACGCCGTAGTGGCGGCGGTGTGGTGAGGGGGGCGATTGACACTACACTCACCCACTTCTAAAATGACTGCTAACCCACAGCAACGAATGGAAGGAAAAACTTTATGACAGTTGTTCCCGAATTCCAAACTGAAGTCCTTATCAGGCGAGGGAAAGCTTACATTCTAACGATAGAATTGGTTGAGGGAGATTCAACAATAAGCACTATTGTTGAACCGATATATACCATCAACTTGGATATAGACGAAATCGCGGGAGCCTTGACAAAGGTATACGAGGCTGGTAATCCAAAAGTACCTAACAAGCCATTAGAAGAGATACTTAAACAGCCTGATGTAACTATTGCTGCAGCAAATGTAAGAAATTGGAAGATATTGAGCAAAAATGCGGTAATGTATCATCTAAAGTGGTATCCCAAAAGCATTCACCTATTAGGTTCAGATCCTAAATACACATTAGGATTTTCTTTCCGAGAATCTATGGGTTATA
>CAZGRY010000121.1:0-3668 GCA_964528105.1 uncultured Dehalogenimonas sp. | reverse complement strand
TTGTTGGAATAATTAATAAATCACTAAGAAAGGAGAACGGTATGTTGAAAAGCACTCGGATGCTGGGGATTGCATTGCTTGTTATGAGTCTGTCGGGTTGTGCGGATAACACCTCGAAAGAAAAACTGAACGTCGAGAAAGCCGGGATGGTATCAACCTCGGCGACCGTCACAGCCATCGACATGAACACCCGGTTGGTTACCCTGAAAGGCCCTGACGGCGGGTCGCTTACCATTCGTGCCGGCAAAGAGGTGGTCAATCTGCCGCAGGTCAAGGTCGGCGACGAGGTGGTAGTGTCATACGCCCAGGCCTTGGCCGTGCGCATGGCAAAACCCGGCGAGGTCCGGGATGAGGTGGCCCAAGGAATCGCCAGAGCAGTCCCGGGCAGCATGCCGGGGGCCGTTGAAGTCCTGGAGAGAACCGTGACTGCTAAAATTCTCGAGTTGAACAAGGCGCTTGAGACGGCAAGTCTGCAACTCCCCGACGGCGATGTCCGCATCGTCAAGGTACAGGACCCCGCCAATCTTGAGAAGGTTAAGGTGGGTGACACGATAGTTATAACCTTTACCGAGGCAATGGCCATTTCCGTAGAGAAAGCAAAGAAATAGCCCAAGCTGGCTCTGTTCTCCGCTGCAGGTGCAGGGCCAGCTTAGCAGACACCTCCCACCATTTCTGCGCAAGCCGATAGTTTTAGAAAAATGGATAGGTAGCAATGGTTTTCAGCCTGCTCCTCTCGTTTATACTCATAGCCCTTTGTGTTACTATTCATGCTAGCGGCATAACCTGGTCGCTGCGTCGTTTTGGCCATTCGACGATGCTGGCTGACTGCGGCTTCTGGCGACCAACCATATTTCTCATCGGCATTTCCGGCTGGCTGATTGTCCTCCATCTCCTGGAAATATGCCTGTGGGGTGTGGCCTTTGTCTTCGTAGGGGCAATGCCCGACCTGAAAACAGCTTTATATTTCAGTTCGGTTACATACACAACCGTCGGCTACGGGGATGTGGTACTGCCGGAGAATTGGCGTCTTGTCGGAGGCATTGAGGCGCTCACCGGTATTCTCATGTGCGGCTGGTCAACGGGCTACTTCTTCACCCTCGTCAGCCGCCTGGTTGAAAACCACTTACCCTCAGCTAGCGGCAAATAATCAGCTGAATATTCTTTGCAAAAAGAAGCAATGAACATCTCAGGTACCAAGTTTTAATAGGATATCGCCATGAAAAAGCTCTGTTTCTTAGTCATTTCAGCCTGGATTCTGTTAGTTTCGGCATCAACCGTGGTGATTTCCGCTGATCTGCCATCGGTAGACCCAGGCTGGCCGCGGGTTATCAAGGCGAACGGCAAGGAATTGACCATTTATCAGCCCCAGGTGGACTATTGGACCGATTACAAACTCCTCCACATCCGTTATGCCATAGCCGTTAAAACCTTTAAAAACGCCAAAGAAAAATTCGGCGTGGTGGAAGCAGAAGCCGATACCGTCGTCGATCATGCCAATCGCGTAGTATCAATGTTGCCAAAGTCGCGCAGCCTGAGGTTCCCCAACACCTCGGATGCAGAGGCCGACACCTTGCGGCAGACGGTGAATGAACTTTACCCTCCAGGCAGGCCGCTGACCGTGTCTTTAGACCGAATCATTGCCTGTCTCGACCCCGAGAAACAAGCACAGCAGCAGGCCGTGGAACTCAATCTTGATCCTCCGAAGATCTTCTTCAGCAGCAAACCAGCAATTCTGCTGATGTTTATGGGTGAGCCCCAGCTGCAGCCGGTGGTCAAAGACCAGAACGACCTGATGTTTGCAGTGAACGCCAACTGGCCAATCCTTTACGATGCTGCCGCCCAGCGCTATTATCTGCTCAACGGTGACAACTGGCTGATGAGCGCAGATGCCAGGAAAGGGCCATGGAGCGTCGCGGGAACTCTTCCGAAAAGTATGTCTACCCTGCCGGATGATGAAAACTGGAGCGAAGTCCGAAACCAGATTCCCGGCAAACGAGTCTCCACACCGCCAGCGGTATTCGTCAGCAGTGAGCCGGCGGAATTGATTCTCACTCAAGGGGAACCGACCTTCAGTCCCATCCGCAGCACAAAACTGATGCGCATTGCCAATACCGAGACTTCGGTGTTTTTCCATTCGGCTGACAAAAAATATTACCTGCTGACCGCTGGTCGCTGGTTCAGAGCCGCCGGCCTAGGTGGGCCCTGGTCTGCTGCCAGCAAAGATCTGCCCAGCGATTTTAGTAAAATTCCGAGCGACGATTCGGCGGCCTACGTTAAGGCCTCGGTGCCGGGCACCATTGAGGCTAAGGATGCCGTGCTGCTCGCCTCCGTCCCCAGCAAAACCCAGGCGTCACTCGCCGACCCGCCACCGGTGCAAGTAAACTATGACGGTCAGCCGAAGTTCCAGACCATCTCGGCGACCAGCGTCCAATATGCCGTCAATTCGCCGAACTCGGTCTTTCTCGTCGGCGGCAGCTACTACTGCTGCTTCAACGGAATCTGGTATGTCAGCCCCGTCGCTACCGGCCCGTGGACTCTTTGCACCAGCGTGCCCTCGGCAATCTATACCATCCCCCCCTCCCACCCTATGCACAATGTCACCTATGTAATCGTCGAGAGCAGTACGCCAACGACGGTCGTTTACACCCAAACGGCCGGTTACAGCGGTGAGTACGTGGCGACGAACGGGGTGCTGATGTTTGGCGCCGGAATGATCGCTGGGGCGATCATTGCTAACAACCATGATCACTATCACCCCTACTATCCGGCGCACTATTCCTACGGCTGGGGCGCCCGCTACGATTATCATCACGGCGGCTATTACCGGGGAGGTCATGTGGCCTATGGCCCATATGCCGGAGGAGGAGCCGGCGTTGCCTATAATCCACGCACTGGAACCTATGCCCGCGGCGCCTACGCCTACGGTCCCGGTGGCAGTGCCGCCGCCGGAAGGGCCTACAATCCCTACACCGGCACTCGCGCCGCTGGCGCCCGGGTTGACGCTGCCTACGGCTCAGCCGGGCGGGCAGCTGCCTATAACCCCAATACCGGCGCAAGGGCCGCTGGTGCCCGGGTCGACACTGCCTACGGCTCGGCCGGGCGTGCAGCTGCCTATAACCCCAATACCGGCAATGCCGCCCGAGCCGGCTATCGTGACACAGAGCGGGGAACCGCCGCTGGTGTGCAGACCAACCGGGGGACCGGGGCCGCCGCAGTCAGAAGCGACAGCGGTGCCGGAGCCGCCGCCTGGGATACCAATCACGGCCAAGGGGCGGTGGCCAAGGACAGGCAGGGCAACGTCTACGCCAGCAGGGATGGCAATGTCTACAAAAAGGACTCCTCCGGTGGCTGGAGTTCGCCCAGCGGATCGTCAAGCCGATCGGCGCCGACCCGTGAGCTTAACTCACAGGCCGCATCAAGGAGTCGCTCCAATCAAATGGCCAGCGGCGGTGGGAGTAGAGGTGGCGGTGGCGGTGGCGGTAGAAGAAGATAGCAAGTATCCCCCGGTCAAACCGGGGGTTCAACCGCTGACCTTTCAAAGGTGCATTTTCGCCGCCGTGTCTGGTCGATTATCCATTGACTGTCAGCAGGATGAGGTAGCGATAGAGCAGCGCCTTGTCAACCGGCTCAAGTCCAGCCAGATAGAGTGACTCGGGATTGTTCATGCT
>CAZGRY010000120.1:0-3680 GCA_964528105.1 uncultured Dehalogenimonas sp. | reverse complement strand
CTATATCGACGTCGGGCACCGGGCGGCGGGGGCGCTAAACATCAGGTGGAACGGGGTTCCGGTCCTGAGTTCAACCTATTTCCTGACGGTCAACATCACTGTCAGCCAGTGGAACGCCGTAGACTAATATGAAAAAGATCGGCATGGTTTGCATGGCACTGCTCCTGGCGATGGGCGGCATGGGCGTGGGCTACGCCTGGTGGAGCGAGGGCATGACGATCAACGCTACGATGACGACGGCGGGGATTCCGCAGCCGCGGGCCGATCTGGTGACGGTCATCCAATCCAATGCCACCAAAAATGAAACGGTCAGCCCGAACGTTTTCTCCTTCGACACGGTCAACGGCTATACTCTGCCGCTGAATATCGGGTTCAAGGCCCAGAACGAGGGCAACAATAAATCCGCCGTCGTCACCGGGACACTGACCAACAGCGGCGAGGTGGCGGTCACGGCCTCGGCCGTCCTCGCGTCATCCTTCGGCCCGGTCAGCTGCCCTGTTATGTTGAGGGGCTGCGCCTTCGACGGGACGACGAGGATCGAACCAGGGGCGACGGTCAAGTTCACACTGACCTTCTGCTGGGATCAGCAGAAAGATGCCCTGTTCGGCGCCCAGGTCCGCATTACGCTGGTTCCCTCGGAATAATCGACACGCATGAACAGCCGCGCTGAGCCCCGAAAAATCCGGGGCTTTTTCTTTTTAAGCGGCGGGTTTGCCCCGCCTCAGACCGATGCAAGCATAGTCAAGTATATTACTAAAGTAACGTTGACGGCGGGGGGTGGCGGGTTTAAACTTGACACGTATTTTATGACAAGTTTAAGAAAGTCACGAAATAGTTGAATACCTTAGCGATCCTGGGCGGGCTCGGCACGATCTACGTCATGATAAACGTAGTCCTGGCGAACCTGTCTATCGACAGCAGCCTGAAAACCTACCTCATCCAACCGGCGATGTGGGGTTTGCTGGCTCTTGGGGTGTGGCGGCTGGTCCCGGCGGAGCGGCCGCTGGGCCGGTTCAGTTCCCGCAGCGCGTTCATCATGCTGGCGGTCACCGTGGCGGTGGCGCAGGTAGTGCTGTATTTCATGGGCGGCTTGATTTCCGGGTTCGGCAAAAACCCGGCGTCACTGACCGCTTACGGCATTCTGACCAATCTCCTGTTTGCCGGGGCGGCACTTGTAGCCTTCGAACTCTGCCGCGCCTACCTGGTGGGGAGGATGGGACGGAGCAAACCGTTCCTGGCTATCGCCCTGGTCACCCTGCTCTTTTCCTTTATATCTATCCCGCTGTCACAGGTCACGGGCTTCACCTTTACGGCCAGGACCGACGAGATGGTCATTTCTTCCTGGCTGCCGCTGCTGTCTGAAAACCTGTTTGCCACGGTGCTGGCGCTGCTGGCGGGGGCCAGGGCATCCATGGCTTACAGAGGCATTCTGGCGGCATTCTGGTGGTTTAGCCCGATATTGCCCGACCTGGAATGGGCGCTTCGGGGCATTATCGGCGCGGCGGTGCCGCTCATCGGCCTGGTGGCGGCCAATAACCACTATGCGGCGCAGCGGAACCGGGGCAAACCGAAAAAGCGAATGGCAGCGGAGTCACTGCCCGCGGGCTGGATCGTCGCAACTTTAGCGAGTGTCATCATAGTGTGGTTCGCGGTCGGCATCTTTCCCTGGAAACCAACCTTGGTTGGCTCAGGCTCGATGTCGCCGTACATGAATACCGGGGATGTGGTCATCGTGGTTAAAACCGAAGCGGCGAATATCCATATCGGTGATATCATCGAATTCCGGAAAATGGAGAACGAGACGGCGATCGACGTCATGCACCGGGTAGTCGACTTTGTAGACCAGTCAGGCACCAGGTTTTTCGTCACCAAAGGAGACGCCAACGACGACGCGGACGCCGACCCGGTCGACCCGTCTGCGGTGCAGGGCAGGGTAACCACGGTGGTGCCGAAAATCGGCTGGGTTTCGATAGCGATCAAGCGGCTGTTCGGGGCCGGATAACATGGTAAAATAGGCAAATTTCTTGAGGAACGAAAATACAACGACATGAACAAATACCTTAAGATTGTCGGCGGCGTCACCGCATTCATCTTTATTGTCATTGCCGTGGTGGCTTTTACGCTGCCGGATCAAATCACCCGGGAAAAAGTAGCTGTAAGCTACCAGCAAACCGGCGCCTTTAATTACCAGGTGTATTTAAAGCCATCTGCGCTGTATGACGGTGCGGCGGACGCTGCCTATCCGGCTCAGATTGTCAACAGGTTTGATTTTACGTTCAGGTTCCAGCCTTCCAGCAACGTGTCATCGAACGTTATCATATCGGCGGTGCTATCCAATCCGGGCATCTGGCAGAAACGCCTGTTCCTGGCTTCTAACAGCGCCGCGACCGGCAGCCTGACGGCGCCTTTCTCCATTCAGCTCGATTCGATCCAGGCCATGTTCAACAGTATCGAGGATGAGCTGCTGATTGCCGGTCTCAGCCGCAATTTGACCATTGAAGCCGCGGTCACGTCCGGAGGCAACGCGTTCACCCACCGCCTGGAACTCGAGTTTACCGAAACGGTGGCACGGGTCGATAACAATCTCAGCCAGGGACAACTGGCAGGCGAATCCAGCTATGACTATGCGGTGGCGCTCAAGCCCAACAGCGTGTTCGATACTTCGACGTTATCACCACCAGCGGACATTGGTACCGTTACCGCGCCGGCGGGCGAACCGGTTCTTATCCGGCTGGCCGACCAGATGGTCGCGGACTACCACTACCGCGTGACGGCCGATCAGCCTGTGTCGGGGTTGACCACCCAGGTGGAAATTTTGGCGACGCTATCAGCGCCCGACCTGTGGACAAAAACCTTCCCGCTTTATTCCGGGCAGCAAAACGGCATTGTTGACGAGCGCATGGCGTTCAACCTCGCTGCGATGAACACGCTCATCGAGGCGGTACGAACAGAGACGGGAGTATCGGCGGATACTTATCGCTTGGATATCACCGCAACCACCAGGCTGCGAGGGTCCAGTGCTTTCGGTCCCATCGATGAGTCTTTTACAGCCACGATGAAGGGCACCATTTCCCGTAACGTGCTTACCTGGGACAAAGAGTTGACGACCACGGTCGATGGCGAGATCAAAACGGAAGAAACCGTGCCCAACGATCAGAAATACATCGGCCTGTCAGTGGGCGATTTACGCACCTGGTCATTGGCTTTGGCGATTTTCGGGGCCGCCCTATTATTCTCAGGATTCATGATCAAATCTACAGCCGTCCGCCCCGTGGTAGACCCCCAGGAAAAAGAATTGGCGTTGATCAATAAAAAATATGGCGCCCGCATTGTGAGCGCCAGCGGCAGCCCGGGCGACGGTGCGGAGGCAATTGGCTTACACTCTATTGAAGGATTGGTTTCGGTAGCCGATGAGTTGGGTAAGCCGATAGTGTATTTCACATCGGTGTCGAGCCCCTTGGACCATGTTTTCTGCGTCATCGATGGCAAGAATTGCTACCAGTATCGGGTCAAGGCAACCGAAGAACTGGTGGAACAATAGTTGCCCATCGAATTGACTTCGCGGACTGAGCCATGAAGATCTTTGGCAGTAGATCTGTTCATGTATTCGTCTCGATTACCGTCGTGTGAGCCACTTTATGCCGGATAAAGGTCCAAAGTTCCTGTAATACTACACGTTT
>CAZGRY010000119.1:0-3727 GCA_964528105.1 uncultured Dehalogenimonas sp. | reverse complement strand
CGTCGCCAGCGGGGACAATCCCTACGGCGTCATCCCTTTTATCGTCTTCCCCAACCTCCCCCGCCCCAAATCCCCCTGGGGCGCCTCTGATCTGGAGCCGCTATGCGAGGTCCAGCGGGAATTGAACCGCTCGACGAGTCAACTTTCCCGCATCCTCGAACTGTCCGGCAACCCCATCGCCGTGCTGGAGAACGTCGAATCATCGCAGGATATCGCCGTCACTCCCGGCGCTGTGTGGCACCTCCCGGAGGAGGCCAAGGCTTACCTGCTCGATCTGTTGCAGGGCGGCGGCGCCCAGCTTCATCTGAGCTACATCGACCTGCTCTTCCGCGTCCTGCATGACCTGGCGGAGATGCCGCGGGCGGCCTTCGGCGGGCTGGGGCGGGACGTCTCCGGCGTGGCGCTGGAATTGGAAATGCAGCCGCTGCTGCACCGCATCTGGCGCAAGCGGCTCATCCGCACCGGCGTTTATAGGAAACGCGCCGAAATGATCCTCGCCCTGTACGCAAAATACCTCGGCGAGAACTTTGACGGCGTAGGTATCGAGGTGATTTGGGCGCCGGTGCTGCCGCGGGACGTCGCCGCCACCGTGGCCTCCGAGCAGACCCTGGTCCAGAGCGGCATCCACTCTCGAAAACGGGCTATGGCCGGCCTCGGCATCGCCGACCCGGATCGTGAAATCGCCGACTGGCTGGCGGAACGCGAATCAATTTTGAAGATGAACCGGAGCAATAACCTGAAGGCGGGAGAGAGCGCGATATAGGGTGAATGTGATGGTAATCGAAACAGGAGAAGAAATGGAAACAGAACAGGACATTACAATTGACAGTAGGGACACAGCGAGCTGTGTCCGCAACGAGGTCACCCCTGAACCGCTTGCCGAGGTGGTGGCAACACTCATCGCCCGCGAGGCTGAGATCGCAGCCCTGTCGCAGCAACTGGCTGAAAAGGACGGCGTCATCGATCGGCTGAACGCCGGCCTCAACGCCGCCGTCGGCGCCTATCGCACCACGACTATCGCCCTGCACCGTGATCTGCCGCAAGAACTCATCGAGGGAGACAGCGTTTCCGCCGTCGATGAATCACTCAAGAAAGCGATGGCGCTCGTCGCCAGGGTGAAATCCACCATGGCCGCCGCCGCCCCGCCCCTCGTCGCCGCCGGCAGATCGCGGTCATCCGATACCCTGTCCACCGTGGACAAGATCCGGGTGGGATTGGGGCAATAAAGTAGCCGTTCGTGGTGAGCCTGTCGAATCCATGAACGGCGACCGGATTGGCCGATGGCCGCCCTTCGACAGGCTAAGGGTGAACGGGACTTAATACTGAAAAACTGATCACTAAAAAAACTGATAGCTGACAGCTGAAAGCTGATAGCTCACGAAGGAGAAAACTGAATATGGCACTTACTTTAACCGAGGCAGCCAAGCTATCCAATGACCTGCTGGTGCAGGGCGTCATCGAAACCGTCATCAAGGACTCGCCCGTCCTCCGCCGCCTGCCGTTCATTGAAATTGTCGGCAATGGGCTGACCTACAACCAGGAGAAAACCCTGCCGGATATCGCCTTCTATGACGTCGGCGATACCTGGGGCGAAAGCACTCCCACCTTCGAGCAGAAAACGGCCAACCTCAAGATCATGGGCGGCGACGCCGACGTGGACAACTTCCTGAAGACTACCCGCTCCAACGTGCAGGACCTCCAGGCGGCCATCATCCAGCAGAAGGCCAAGGCGCTCAAGAACAAGTTCGAGCAGGTCTTCATCTACGGCGACGCCACCGCCAATGCCAAGGAATTCGACGGCCTGCGGAAACTCATTGACACCACTACCGCCGGCGCCCAGGTTATCGCCATGGCTGCCGCCGGGGCGACGCTGACATTGGACAAGCTCGACGAACTCATCGACGCGGTCAAGGGCGGCAAGCCCGACCTGCTCATCATGAGCCGCCGAACCCGCCGCAAGTTAAACGCCCTGCTGCGGGCTTCGGGCAGCCTGCTCGAGACGGACAGGGACGCCTTCGGCAATGCGCTGCAGTTTTGGAACGGCGTTCCCATCGGCGTGGATGACTGGATACTTGACACCCACGTCGTCGCCGGCAGCGTCGAGACCGCCACCACCGGCGGTCTGTGCTCCGCCGTCTATGCGGTGCAACTCGGCGAGGGCGCCCTTTCCGGCCTGTCCGCCCCCGGTTTCATCCAGGTGGAGAATGTTGGCGCGCTGGAGGACAAGGACGCCAGCCGCACCCGGGTCAAATGGTACACCTCGCTGGCGCTCTTCTCCGCCGTCAAAGCCGCCGCGCTCATCGGGGTGAAAGATTAGATTCGCCTCTCCTCTCCCGCCGCCCGGCGGGAGAGGATTAAGAGCCTGCACTGAGCGAAGCGAATGTGTGAATGCGAGGCAACATGAACGGAACTCACCTCATTCCAACTTCCATCCCCCTCGAAGTGGAGGGAATGAGGGAGCGGGCGATCGAAAACTGACAGCTGATAGCTGACTGCTGAAAGCTAAGGAGAAAAACATGAATCTCAACGATATGCGCGACATGGTCCGCCGCGACCTCCGCGACACCATCCCGGCCAACTACCGTTGGACCGACGACACCCTGGACCGCCACCTCCGCCGCGCCGTGGCCGAGTACTCCGCGGCGGCGCCGCGGCAGATGAAGGCAACCTTCATCTCGACGTTCGGCTCTATGGACCTGGACATCTCCACGCTGGCCGACCGCACCTCGGTTATGGCGGTGGAATACCCGGTGGATGAAAAACCCCGGAGATTCCGCCCCTTCACCGTCTGGGCCGACCGGCTGACGCTGGAGAACTGCGCCCCGCCGGACGGCGGCGATATCGCGGTGTACTACGGCATGCTGCATACCCTGGATATGGCGGGCACGACCCTGCCTTCTCAGCATTTCGATCTCATCGCCTCCGGCGCCGCCGCCTATGCCGCCATCGAGTGGGCGGCCTACGCCGTGAACCGCATCAACTCCGGCTCCAATGCCGCCTCGGACTACTTCCGCTGGGGCAAGGAGCGCATGGGCATCTTCCGCGACGAACTGCGGCGGCTGTCTCGCAAAAGCTCCTTCCGCACCGGCAAGTTCTTCAAGCCGGTGGAAGTACACACCTGTCGCGCCGATACGGACTTTTGGGGAGAGGGTTAAGCACCAATATTTAATATCTAAATCCTAAATAAGCACCAAATCCCAATCACTAAGGTCCAAAATGTTTGGAATTTAGAAATTTGGTCATTTGAATTTATTTAGTGCTTAGAAATTAGTACTTAGGATTTCCGCGTTAAAGGAGAAAATGATGGATCTATACAAGTTATTCTGGTCGCGGCTTGGCGGTCGCCCCTGGACTTATATCCTTCGCGACCTGTGGCACCGCTACGAGTGGCTGTGGATCATCGGTCTGCTGCTCGGCGGCTATTCCTTCGGCAAGCACGGCTTCGACCACCTGCTGGGTTGGCTGATTGCCTTCACCATCGGCTACGTTGCCGGCCACCTCTTCTGGGGCAAGGAATACATCCCCGGACAGAAGGGCGACACCGATGCGTGAATTGTCCGCGTCGCTGCTGTCGGCGCAGCGATCGCCCAGCCGAGAGGCAGTCGTTTCAGTCGTTTTACGCAAAAAGAACCTTGACTGGCAGACGTTATATTTGGGCAGCGAGCCGGACAATCACCACGCCGCTGTTATGGCCGGCGACGGCTCTATGATCCGCGCCCGTCTGGGC
>CAZGRY010000118.1:0-3741 GCA_964528105.1 uncultured Dehalogenimonas sp. | reverse complement strand
CAATAGCTGGTGGCGCGTGTACAGACTGTCCCGCAAACACTTTTTCCGCCGCGGCGGCCTTGTGATCTTTAATTGTCATAAAATAATCTATTATATCGCGTTCTGCCGTTGAAGTCATGCCTCCGGAGTTCATTCTCTCATGCTCTTGAATCAAAATATTGATTTACCAAATCCATTCCGAGGTCTCCGGTGCATTGTGGCTGCATTTCCCGGCTCCCGTCCCTGTAGACAGTTATACCCTTAAGGCCGCATTCATGTGCCAGGAGGAACACCCGGGCGATGTTTGCCCTGGTGGCGGAGTGGGGGAAATTGACGGTCTTAGAAACCGCGGCGTCGACGTTTTGCTGGAAGGCCGACTGGATACGGACGTGCCATTCCGGTGCTATGGCATGGGCGGTCACAAACACTCTTTTAATCAAATCTGGAATATCGGCTTGTTCTTGGAGGTGGTTGCAACTCACCAGTTGGCGCAAAAGGTTGGCATTCCAGACGCCGGTTTTACGAGCTGCGGTTTCGAAATGCGGGTTGATGTCCAAGTGCCGTTCACCATCAAGCATGTGGCGGATGAAAGCTACCGAGAACAGCGGCTCGATGCCGCAAGAGCAACCTGCAATGATTGAAAGGGTACCGGTGGGGGCGACGGTGGTGCAAGCGGCATTCCGCATCGGCCGGGCGCCGGAGCCATCGTAGATGCTCCCCCGGAAAGCCGGGAATGAGCCTCGTTCTACGCCTATTCGTCTCGATGCCTCATGCGCCCGCTGCTGGATGAAGCCCATGATCTCCTTGGCGGTCGACTCCGCCGCTTCGGAATCATACGGGATGCTAAGCCGAAATAACATATCTGCGAAACCCGTGACTCCCAAGCCGATGCGCCGCGTCAACTTGGTGGCTTTTTCGATGAGTTCGACCGTGTAGCCACTGGCATCGATGACGTTATCGAGAAACCTAATACCGAGGTCCACGAGTCGTCCCAGTTTTTCATAATCGACGGTCATCGTGTCACCGGTCGCTTTGAGCATCTGCGACAGGTTGATCGAGCCTAGCGGGCATGACTCGTACGGCAACATCGCCTGTTCGCCGCAGCCTGTGATCATCTCGATCTTTCCCAAGTGCGGGGTGGGATTGTCCCGGTTGACGCGGTCGAGGAAAACGAGACCTGGGTCGCCGGTATGCCATGATTGGTCAACAATACGATCAAAAACTGCCTGCGCCGAAATTGTCGCAACCGGCATTCCGTTTCGTGGATTTATCAGGTCGTAATCGGCGCCCGCTTTTACTTTAGCCATGAAATCGTCGGTAACGGCCACTGTAATGTAGAAGTTGGTCAGAGCCTCCGGGTCAGCCTTAGCCTTGATGAAATCCATAATGTCCGGATGATCCACGTTTAAAACGACCGAATTGCAGCCCCGGCGTACCCCACCCTGGCGGATGTAGTCAACAGCAGTGGCGATGACGTCTATGAGCCCGACGGGTCCAGCGGCTACACCTGCCCGGCCCCCGGCATGGTCAAATCTTGGTCGGACTTTGGAGAAGTTGAAGCCGGTGCCGCCGCCATTCTTGTGGATCAGGGCAGCGTATTTTACCGTATCGAAAGTTGAGTCGACAGAATCTTCCACCGGCAATACGAAGCACGAGGCCAGTTGGCCGTTTTCAGTTCCGGCGTTGAGCAGGGTGGGCGAGTTGGGCAAGAATTCCAGGTTGGCCATTGCTTGATAAAATTCTTCGGCGATCGAATCGATGTCTGCTTTGGGGTCGTAGGAAGTCTCGACCAAAGCAACAGCGTCGGCTACCCGCCGGAACATCTCATCCGGAGTCTCGATGATCTCGTCGTTTTCGTCGCGCCTGAGGTAGCGTTTTTCCAGCACCCGGAGGGCGTTGGGGGTGAGCTTTCCGTCCGTCGCCGGGGTTTTGAATGACACCGCTATTCCCTGGTTCCAGCCTGAGTTTCGGCCAGCTTCTTGGTTCGGATGTCCTCAGCCTTGATCTCGGGCGAGCTCGAGTTTTTGTTGAACATCACCGGCAGGGTGTTTTTGATGAGTTCCTTGACCGCCCCGAAGAATTGCGGCGGATTCTTGACCAGCGAGAGGAAGAATCCCTTGTTATAACGCCACATGAAGCGCACCCGCCGCGGCCCGTAGGTCCGGGCGTATTCGGCGAAGGCCTCTGTCACCACCTCGGTCGGGACCTGCGACAGATTTCCCCGGGTGGCCATGTTGAACGAGAAATGCGGCCAATCGGCCAGTTTATCCGGTGGCTGGATCAAGCCCTGTTCGATGCAGAAATTGTAGATCGGTGTACCGGGGTATGGTACGAAGCGCATATAGAAATAGGGCGTATCACCCATCTTGTGGAGAAGATCCTTGGTTGCCTTGAAATCCTCGAGCGTTTCGGTCGGCACCGCCTCCATGATGTAGATACGGGGCAGGATATGGTGCCGGACCAGGTTCCAGAAGGTCTTTTGCATCTCGCCCAGGTCGATGTCTTTTTTCAAGAATTCCAGCAGCCGTTTCGAACCGGTCTCCACACCGATACCCACCGATACGCAGCCGGCCCGCGCCATCAGGTCGACATCCTTTTCGGATAGGTCGGCCCGCGCTTCGCAGTCCCATTTCAGCTTGATCTTTTTTTCTATCACCAACTCGCAGAACTTGTGCAGTCGCTTGCGGTTGAAGGTGAAGTTGTCCTCGAAGAAACGGATGAATTTAACCTTGTAGGTCTTCTGCATGTGCTCTACCTGGGCGATGATGCGCTCGGCGGAGAAATCACCCCGGTAGCCGGAATGGAAGGCCGAGTTGTAGCAGAAGGTGCAGCGGAACGGGCAGCCTCGGGAGGTATTGAGCGACACCTGCCAGTATTTCGGCACATCGATGAGGTGCCAGGCCGGGTCCGGCAGTTCATCGAGGTTCTTGAGCTCGCAGGCCCGCTCGTTCATTTTGATCTGGCCGTCTTCGCGGTAGACCAGGCCGGCAATGTCGGCGGGTTTCGGGCTGCCTTTTTCGAGGTGGTCGATGAGTTGTAATATCGCCGTCTCGCCGGCGCCGACTATGATGTAATCGATGAAGTCCTCGGCCATGGTCTGCTCCGGGGTGCAGGAGGGGTGGACGTTGCCCCAGGCGATTTTGGCGTTGGGCAGCAGGGCTTTGAACTCTTTTGATTGCAGTATCGCCTGGGTAATATCCGGTCCGGTCAGCACCGAGTAACCGATCAGCTGCGGGTTGAAATCAACAAAATCAGCAGGCTTACGCCTGTCGACGATGTTGTCATAAACCTTGACCTGGTGCCCGGCGCGCTCCAGCACCGCCGCCAGGAACAGGATACCGTTTGGGAACACCGCATAAGTTTTAAAACGGGGATTGACCTCTGAGCCGGGATTGACAAGCAGTACTTTCATTAAACTCCACCAGTCCGTCTTTGCGAGGAGCAAAGCGACGAAGCAATCTCCTGTTCGGCAATACGTAGGGAGGCAGAGTGCTGCATCCTCAACGCCGATGACCGATAGCGTCTCATAGCTAAAAGAGCCTCATCGGCGGCTCGCCAACCCGCGGCATCTCGCCTGAGAGATAATTCACCGTAGTCAGATGTTTTTTGGCTAATGCGGCCGCGGCCTCGACCTCGTCACCGGTCGGCGCCCGGAAATCGACGCCGGCCAGTTTGATGAAGCCGGTGATCCGCAGCGGGATGTTGTGGTCGATGCCGGCGATGAACTCCGCTACCTTTTCGATCTCCGGGGCATCGATGACA
>CAZGRY010000117.1:0-3745 GCA_964528105.1 uncultured Dehalogenimonas sp. | reverse complement strand
GCCGTCGAAGGATTGCGGGCCATTATGCTCCAGGGAGAATCGCTCGGCGGCGTCGCCCCCGATTTGCTGTTCCTGCTGGGTTTTGCGGCTGTCACTTCCACCCTAGCGGCTCTTTCGTTGCGGCGGGGCGCCGGCGGTTGATTCCTAAATTCACTTTCCGGAACTAGCATTGACACCGCAGATAGCCGGTCTTATGATACAGCCAACTGCCGGTCTGTACCCAAATGAACCCATCATCGGTGCGGTCCCGGGTAACTCCCCGGCGAGGTTGGGATGCAAAGCTTTTGCCAGTGATTCATGTCCGTCGCTTCAGCGGTCAACTAAGGCTGATTCTGAATATTTATCGGTCTTTGGCGCTAGCCTTGGCCGCCAGCCAGCTGTCCGTCAGCACCTTTGACATACCGGTGCCATCCGAGGTCATCATCGCCGCCGCCGCCGCGTACACCGTGTTCAAGTTCTTTATTCCGCCTTCGCCGCGAAGCGCTATGCAAGGGCAGTTGCTCCTGTTTGCCGACCTTGTCATCTGCGGTTTGCTGGTTTGGATTACCGGCGGCATCAATAGCCCCTTCCTCCTTTACACACTGGCCCCCGTGCTCACCGCATCACTATTTCACAGCCCGTACATGGCGATGACCGTAGGTGCGGCTTCCAGCCTGGATGTACTCCTGGCCCATCTAGCCAATCCTTTTTCCGGTCTGTCTACCGGGCCGACGGAGATCAGTTATTTTTTAATCTACCTCGTTGCGGTAAGCCTATCAGCCTCCCTGCCATATTTGGTCAATGTCAATCTCCACCAACGGATGCAGAGTGAGTTCGTCGCTGAGGAACGGCAACGACTGTCCCGGGAAATCCACGACGGCACCGTCCAGACGCTGTCGGCCATCAACTGGCAAGCGCAGATCATCGAACGGGAGCTGAAACGCCGCGGCATCGAGATGCATGAAGTAGACAAGCTCCTGCGCCTGGTCGAGGAATCCAGGGTCGAAGCCCTGGAATCGCTGGAATTGCTGCGCAAGTATTCCGGCGCCGGCCAGATGATCTCCCACCTGAAGAACTACCTGCATCATTTGAAACAAGATGCCGGCATCGACTATAGTATCAACCTGCCGGCTGAAGAGCCCAGTTTACCGCCACACATTGAATTGCAGCTTTTGCGCATCTGCCAGGAAGCGATGAACAACATCCGCAAGCATGCCGAAGCCAAGAATATCTTCTTTGAGATGACCCGCCGAGATGGCCATCTTTCGGTTAGTATTGAGGATGATGGCAAGGGTTTCGACGTCGGGCGTTATTACCATGGTCAAGCCGCCCGCGGCCATGGATTGAACGTCATGAAGGAGCGCGCCGCATCCGCCGGTGGAAGCCTAATGGTTGTCAGCGTTCCGGGCAAGGGGACTACCTTGCGGATCGATATTCCATTGGACAGGAGATAACGTCATGGCCGAAAATACCAGGATCCTCATTGTAGACGACCACGCTATCGTCAGAAGCGGCCTCATTTCTATTCTAGCCGGCGAAGACAAGATTCGAGTCGTGGGCGAAGCAACCGATGGTAATGAGGCCATTGCCAAGGCTACCGCCTTGCAACCGGATGTCATTCTCCTCGATATCCTGATGCCCCGTTGTACCGGGTTAGAAGCGCTGCCTGTTATCCGGGAAAAGGCACCCGACACACGAATCCTGATGCTGACGGTTTCCGCAGAGGAGAAGGATCTGTTCACCGCCCTCAAATTTGGCGCCCAGGGGTATTTGCTGAAAGGCTCCGGTATCGGCGAGGTTATCGGCGCGATCAAGCGAGTTGCTGCCGGCGAGGTCATTCTCTCCCCCCAAATGGCCGGCAGCCTGGTATCGGAATTCCGGCAACGGCAAAGCAATAAAGAGGAAATAGATCTTTCGCCGCGGGAGCTGGAAGTGCTGAAGCTGGTTGGTGACGGAATGACTAACGCCGAGATCGCCGAGAAGTTATTCCTGGGCGAGAGCACGGTTCGCACCTATCTATCCCGTCTGTTGGATAAGCTGCAGCTCCGCAACCGCGCTGCTGCCGTGGCTTATGCCACCCGAAGAGGACTATCGTCGGATAATTAGCCCCATTTCCGGATAAACCAAGCACTTTTTCCTTTCGGGGTCACGCACGCTGCCAACAGGGAAAAGACATCTGACCAATCCTCATAATCCCCGACAAATCGGGATTTCCTCCCGTACTTGTCATCCTTTTGGTGACAACATTCTGACACCGCCCGCAACGATATGATTGCTTCTTTCGTCATTTCGGCGACAGCGCTAATCCATCCCTACCCGTAACATAGAAATATGCATAGAAATCGGTCCGGTTTCAAGGTTTGGTAGACGAAAATGGATGAGTTTTGTGACGAAACCTGGTCTGATGCCTGTAACTCCTCACCGGAGACATGGTCGATATCTTCGGGAACACTGCCGACAGGAGTATCACTTGCGATAAATGGCGTCCTTTGCCGTCTCCATTATTCCTTTAGTTCCTGTTTTACCACCGCTTTCGTGACCTGCAGCGCTGGAACCTCCTCCACGAGGACCCTTTCCTTTCGCTTCGGTTAATTTCCAGTTATCTTAATCATTTATATTCCTCTCATCATAATGCATCCACCGTAGTCGAACAGGTTGCGGCAGGATGGCACAGAACGGGTACTTAACGTAAGTCGGGTTAACGGTCCCAGCTATTGTCCAATCTGATACATTTGGGCAGCTACTTAAGCTACCCAGGAGGTAACAGTCGTCTTTCCCAACTAACTGCATCTTGCGAGCACCACGGCCGAGTGAACGAGGCTGGCGTTGATTACTGCTACGATAGACAGGGCGAAGCCAATCCGCCGGCGCAGTTCCAGCAAAACACAACCAGTTCAGCTATCCCTTATTAATCCATGGTTCAATTAAGAATCGGAGTCTAATCCATCGCCCCTGGCGGATCCATTCAGTATCAAGTGCGTCAACTCCAGCCTGTTGCGAACCCCAACTTTCCGATAGATATTGCGCAAGTGGGTTTTTAGAGTATCGGCCGAAATGTAAAGCTTGCTCTGCATCAATTCTGTGCTGTGGCCGGCGATCACCAGACCGGCGACTTCAGTTTCCCGGGGTGTTAGCCCTGCACGCTCGAACAAACCGACGATTCTCAGTGGTTTCTCCACCGGAACTGGCGCACGGCCAAGCGTTTCCCCTAGCTTGGGAATGAAGGCCAGAGACGCGAAAAGGAACAGTCCCGCGACGCTTACCGTTAGCACGATCGTCTCGCCGATGGTTTTGCCAAAACTGTTGCCAAGTAACATCCCGGTCAATACCGCCAAGACATTGATACCCAATATACCGCCATAATAAAGAGGCGCCCGCCGCTCTGTGGCCAAGTCAGCGGGCACCACCCAAGTGAAGGCGTCCATGAAGGCAAAGCCGCCGATAACCAGCGTGTGTACGATTAAAGGCAACAGAATGCCGCCGGAGATGCCGTAAAGCATGAACCCGACGCCCAGGATACCGGTGCCCAGGAAAGCGATCAAACGCCGTCCAGCATTGTCGGCGATGGAGCCGGCGACGAAAACCAGGGCGATATACGGCAGTACGCTGTAGACCGGGCTTATGCCCGGCGCCGACCAATTGGCCGAAACGATAGAGTACATCAGCCCGCCGACAACGTTGACAGCAAAAATGAAAGGCAGCAACGGCCAGTATTGACCTGACCCCCTTAAACGAGTCCAGTCTTAATGTTAGACTGTGACGAAAA
>CAZGRY010000116.1:0-3884 GCA_964528105.1 uncultured Dehalogenimonas sp. | reverse complement strand
CTGGGGCCTGCGCCGCCTCGTTGCGGATGCCACTGGCCTCGGCGGGCCGCTGGTCGCCGCGCTGAAACAGTCGCTGGGCCACCGGATTGTTTCCTTTGTTTTCACATCGGCATCCAAAAGCGAGCTGGGCTTTAACCTGCTGGCGGCGGCGGGAACGGGGCGGCTGCAACTCTATTCCCGCGACGTCTCACCGGAATGCGATGAATGCTGGCAGGAACTGGAGGCCGCAGCGGCGGACTACAAACCGAACCGGACGCTCAACTTCTACGTGGACCCCTCGAAAGGCCACGACGACTACCTTATGTCGCTGGCACTGACCGTTGAGGCGGCCAGGAGGTGGGAACCGCGGGCGGCGGTGGGGAGGACTGGGTAGGGGTCTTCCGGATGAATCCGGATACCAGGAAAAGAGTTGCAGACCCGACTCTTGCCAGCGGAGTTGGAACTCCATAATTAGGTACCAAATTAAGGGAAAATGCGTAAAAGTACTTATATTGACGCCGCCGGGACTATGGAATAATCAATTTGAGACCTAATTATGGAAGGAGAATCAAACATGAATAAGTATTTGGTACCATCGCGAAGGCTGGCGGCTTACGACGTAGTCAATGGCGCCGGAGAGGACCTGGGTCAAGTTCAAGAATTCATGATTGACATGACTTCGGGGCGTGTGGCTTACGCAGTGGTCGCTTTCGGGGGAACCTTGGGTTTAAGCGATAAATAGATCGCCATGCCCTTCGAAGCATTGTGTTGGGTGCCGGACTGTCATAAGTTCACAGTTGATCTTAAACGGGAGGTGCTCGAGCAAGCCCCGGGGATCGATAAACAAAAGTGGCCTGATCACTATATGGACAGCGACACTGGATGGATGAACGATCTCTATAATCATTATAGCTGCAAACCCTATTGGGGCAACGACGCTATGGCAATGGCCGTGGTACCCGAAGCGCCGGCAAAAGTGGCCGCCATGCCACCCAAGAAGGCAGGCAAATTCGAGGTCTACAAGGACAAATCCGGGGAGTTCAGGTTCAGGCTGGTCGCGACTAACGGTCAGACTATCGCAGTATCTGAAGGGTACAATACCAAGACCAGCGCGATGGAAGGGATCAACTCCGTCGTTGCAAATGCCGGAACGGCGACAATAGAAGACCAGACTGCGGTTTAAAATCAAATTCTAAATCTGACTGACGGGAGCGCCTGGGAAGCCAGGCGCTCCTTCTTTGTGGAATTGGTATCATTCACTCTTCCGTGGTCTTGCGCGAGAGGGCTAGAGCCTGGCCTGAGCGTAGCAACGAAGGAATCTGCGGTTGGTTTGTTGTGTCTTTTCCCCCTTTGGAAAAGGGGGACCAAGGGGGATTTGCCTGTCCGTCTTTGCGAGGAGCGTAGCGCCGCGGCAATCTCTGCCCTGCTAGTCCAAAAACTCAATAGTCGCTGGTGGCCGCTGCCTGATCTCCACCTCGATGCCGACCTCTTTGAACAGGTCGATGAAGGCGTCGTCGGCGTACTTGCCGAAGCTCACAAACCGCTTGACCCGGGCGTTGGCCAGCATCTTGGCGCACAGGATGCAGGGGGTGTGGGTGCAGTAGACCGTCGCCCCTTCCAGGTTGACGCCGTGCTGCGCCGCCTGGATGATGACGTTCTGCTCGGCGTGGACTGCCCGGCAGATCTCGTGGCGGGTGCCGGAGGGAATGTTGTTCTGGTCGCGCAGGCAGCCCAGTTCCAGGCAGTCCTTCGTCCCTGCCGGGGCGCCGTTATAGCCTGTCGTCAGGATATGCTTGCTCTTGACCGCCACCGCCCCGACATGATGCCGCCGGCAGGTGCTTCTCTCCGCCACCACTACGGCAATCTTCAGGAAATAGTCGTCTGTTTCGGGCCTTACTATATTTGAACTCATCTGTCCCTGATCACCTTAAAAATCAGCCCGTTCGCCCTGAGCCTGTCGAAGGGGGCAATCTCCTCCGAATTGTGCGTCATATCTCATTGGATAATTGGTATTATTCGATTATTGGTATTATTTGACTATTGGTACTATCGATCCGTCCCCGGTTTTTCACCCAATTCATGTAGGAGTTGCTCCACCCCCGCCTGCAGCTCCTCGAAGCTGCCGCCGTTCACGATCATGTAGTCCGCCACCGCGATGGGGCCGGCCTTGGACACTTTTTCGATCTCGGATTTATCGCGGGAGAAGGTCTCCTCGCGGTTCAACGGCCGCACCGCCCTCGTCGACAACCTCTTGGCGCGCGTGCCGGGGGAAGCCCAGACTGCCGCCACCGCCAGGTCGTCGCCGTAGCGGTCCTTGAGGAAAAGGTATTCTTCCCAGGAGTACATGCCGTCGATGACTACAGGCTTGGTTTTCAGCGCCTCGTCGATGCGAGGCAGGTTGAGCTTGGCGTAGGCCGCCATCCCCAACTCGGCGCGTAGCGCCTCGCGTACCGCCCGCTCGTTGGCTTCCGAAAGCGTCAAGCCGCGGCGCTTGACCTCGTCGTCGGTGACGTCACCGAAGCGGATGCGGGTATAGCCGTGCTGCTCGAGGATTTTGGAGGCGGCAGTCTTGCCGGCCCCGGCCATTCCGACCATGGCGATGATCAGGGGGCTTCCCTCGGTCCGTCGTTGCGACGAGGCTATCTCTTGTTCGGGTTTAGAAAATTCTGTGTTTTCCATAGTCCAATCGATGTGTGAGGTTTGCCCGTTATTATAGGGGACAGGGGCGGTGGGGGACAAACGAGACTAGGCCCCCTTGGCTCATAACTCCGTTGCCCCTTCTGGTATAATTGGCGGTGGAAAGGCAACAGGGATGCATGAAATGAAGATGAAAAAACTAACGATCCTCGGCTTGTCGCTGATAATGGCTCTGCCTCTTATGGCGGGCTGCGGCGAAAAGGCGCCGGACCCCGGGGTCCAGGTGCAGACCACGACTACGGCTCCGGCAACCTCCACCTCGACGACATCTCCAACTACGACCCCTGCGGCAACCCCTTCCCAGCAGACCAGGGTGGTGCTGGCGGAGATGTTCACCAGCGAAACCTGAGGCTACTGCCCGCTCGCGTCGCGAGCGATCGAAAAGCACGCCGCGGAACTCGGCCCGGGGAAACTCCTGGTGCTGCAATACCACTCCGGCGATAATTACGCCACCAGCGCCACGCTTGCCAAGGCCTCGGAATACGGCGTCAAAGGCATCCCGGCGATCTACTTCAACGGCGCCAATCCCATCCTTGGCGCCGGGTCCGAGTCCTCGGCCTATTCGGCCCAAACCGCCAAAATTAACGCGGAATTGGCCAAGGCGCCCTTGGTGGCCGTTACCGCCACGATGTCGATCAGCGGCGGCATCAAGGTGAACGTCAACCTCGCCAACACCGGCACGGCAGGCGTCACCGGCGCCAAGCTGTACGTTGTCCTGTATGAGGACATCGGCACCGCCGAGCATCATTACGTGGTGCGCGACATCGTGACACCGCTGAACATTACCAGTCTGGCGGCGGGCGGCAGCCAGCAGCTTGCGGCGAGTTCGGCTTACACCGGCGCCACGACCAAGCTGAACGCCGTGGTCTTTGTCCGGGCTTCAAACGGCGAGATTCTGCAGGCGGCTTTGGCCGGGAGGTAACCGTCTCGATTCAAATGACTTTTGTCATTCCGGCGAAGGCCGGAATCCACGTGGGGAGGAGCCGGTTGGTCCTGTAGGGGCGACACCCGGTGTCGCCCGCCAAGCTTGCATCAAACGAAAAAAGCCCCAAAAACAGGGCATTCCATCATGATTTTAGACATTTAGTAAACGCGGAAGGGGCGGGTCACAAGACCCGCCCCTCGTTTTTGTAACAAAGACTCCGGTTATTTTTGGGCTTCTTCCTCGGCCATCAGCTTTTCCAGGAGTTCGGCGAGGCGTTCGTAGG
>CAZGRY010000115.1:0-3933 GCA_964528105.1 uncultured Dehalogenimonas sp. | reverse complement strand
GGTGGCATTCTTCGCTACCTGCCTACGGCTTCGATTCCACCGTCTACGCCAGGGACATGGGCTACTAACGGACTGTCTTTCGATCTGACTCAATACAAAAACTGGGGCTCCGCAAGGAGCCCCAGTTTTTGTATTAGCTGAAAAAGATTTCCAGTGCTACGGTTTATGGCCGTAGCCGTAGGTTCTTCTTTATCTTCTCGAATTCTTCCGCGCTGATTTCACCCTGGGTATAGCGCTCCCTGGCGATCTCCAACGGCGTCTTGACCGAGCTGGCGTCTTCGATGTAAGAATTTCCCTTCTGCATCGCCATGACGAGTATCATGATGAGGACGACCGCTACAATCAGCCCGATGATGCCCATGACTTTGCCCTCCCAAGGTGATGGTATCACTATACTGCGGGATGGCGCTCCGGACAACAGGCAGATACACCAGACCTGGGACGGGTGAAAGGCTAAAGCAACGCCAGGTATCGGTCGATATCTTCAGCGGCCGCTTTGCCGGCGCCCATGGCAGAGATCACAGTGGCGGCGCCGGTGACGATATCACCGCCGGCCCAAACGGCTTTTTTGCGGGTCAGCCCGGTGACCTCGTCAGCGACGACGGTGCCCTTGCTGGCGAAGATCAGGTCGGGGGAGGACCGGGCGAGGAGGGGGTTGGGGCGGGTGCCCAGGGCGACAATGGCCATGTCGATGGGCAGGGTGAACTCTGACCCCTCGACTGGCACCGGGCGGCGGCGGCCGGAGGCGTCAGGCTCTCCCAGGGCCATCTTCTGGCAGGTCATGCCCGAGACCCACTTCTGCTCGTTGATCTTGAAAGAAATCGGATTGGATAAAAACAGGAAGCTGATGCCTTCCTCTTCGGCGTTTTCGATTTCCTCAGCCCGGGCTGGCATTTCCTCCCGGCCGCGGCGATAGACCACCGTGACCTTGGCTCCGAGTCTCACGGCGCAGCGGGCGGCGTCCATGGCAACGTTGCCGCCGCCGATAACCGCCACCTCTTTACCCACCTTGAGCGGCGTATCGGTCTCCGGGAAACGGTAGGCTTTCATCAGGTTTACCCGGGATAAAAACTCGTTGGCGGAGTAGATGCCGGGGGCGTTCTCGTTCTCGATGTTTAAAAACAACGGCAGGCCGGCGCCGGTGCCGAGGAAGACGGCCTGGAAACCGTCGTCGAAAAGACCGTCGATGGTGAAGGATTTGCCGGCGACGGCGTTAAGTACTATCTCGACGCCCAGGCTTTTGACATAATCGATCTCGGTTTGAACGATAGTCTTGGGCAGCCGGAACTCCGGGATGCCATAGACCAGGACACCGCCGGCGACGTGGAGCGACTCGAAGATGGTGACCGCATGCCCCAGCCGGGCCAGTTCGGCGGCGCAGGTCAGGCCGGCCGGCCCGGAGCCGATGACGGCCACCTTTTTACCGGTCGGCGGGCGTGTCAGTATCTCGGCGGCCTCGGCGCGATTGACCAGCGACCAGTCGGCGACGAAACGCTCCAGCCGGCCGATAGCCACCGGCGCTTTCTTCTTGGCCAGGGCGCAGACCGCCTCGCACTGGCTTTCCTGCGGGCAGACCCGGCCGCAGATGCCGGGCAGGGCGTTGGTGCGCTTGATGACCCGGTCGGCGGCGGCGAAATCACCGGATTTGACCGCGGCGACGAACTCCGGGATGTCGATGGCCACCGGGCAGCCGGCGACGCAGTTGCGGGCTTTGCAGTCGATGCAGCGGGCGGCCTCGCGGGTGGCGTCCTCGACCGAATAGCCCGTGGCGACCTCGGCGAAATTCTGACGCCGCTCCTCCGCCGCCTGCTTGGGCATGGCGACGCGGTTCAGGTCGAGCTTAGCTTTGGCCATCGTCTCTAATTCTTTTCATATCGTTCAACCGGAGGGGCAGCGGCACTTTTCGAGCGACCGCTTCTCTTCTTCGACGTAAGACCGCTGGCGCGCCATGAAATTGTCCCAGTCGATGGCGTGGCCGTCGAACTCCGGGCCGTCGACGCAGGCAAAACGCGTCTGGCCGTTCACCGAGACCCGGCAGCAGCCGCACATCCCGGTGCCGTCAACCATGATCGGGTTCATGGATACGATAGTCTTGGTGCCGAAGGGTTTCGTCGTCAGCGCCGAGAATTTCATCATGACGCTGGGGCCGATGGCGATGACCCGGTCGATCTTCTCGCCGCGCTCCAGCTTTTCCTTGATCGGCTCGGTAACCACGCCCTTGCGCCCGGCCGAGCCGTCGTCGGTGGTGATGATCAGTTCATCGGAAACGGCGGCGAGCCGGTCGCGCCAGAACAGGAGGTCCTTATTACGCGCTCCGACGATGGTGATCACCTTATTGCCTGCCGCTTTCATGGCCCGGGCGATAGGCATGATGGTGGCGGTTGCAAAGCCGCCGGCCATGAGGCAGACAGTGCCGAAATCTTCCACCTCCGTGGCATTGCCTAGCGGTCCTACGATGTCGGCGATGGTATCCCCGGCCTTGAGCCGGCCGAGTTTGGTTGTCGTCGTACCCACTTCCATGAAGACCACGGAGATGCTGCCTTCGCTTACATCCCAGTCGGCGATGGTCAGGGGGATACGTTCGCCGTTGTCTTCGACCCTCAGGATGAGGAACTGGCCGGCGGCGGCCTTCCTGGCGATCCGCGGCGCGGCGATCTTATACAGGCGCACCCGCGGCACCAGTTCTTCGGTGGCAATAATGGGGTACAAACGCTTCTCCTCGATCGGGCGGGGGACTAGTCCTAAAGAACTAGAGGACGGTTATAATCTATCATTATAAGGGGCGGTGTTCAAGCGGCCGCCGGCGCGATACGGCTAAAACAAAGAGCCTTCCGGCTGGAAGGCTCTTTTATTCGTTCAGACTGCTATTAATAATAATCGAAGAAAGACTGGTCGGTCGGCGGTTCGTCAGCCTTGAGCTCGGCCTTGCGTTTGTCTTCCTCGGCCTTCTTCTTGGCTTCCTCGGCTTCCTTGGCGGCCTTGGCGGCGGCTTCCTCGGCGGCCTTCTCTTCGGGTGTCGGCTCTGGTAACTTGACCTCAGCCGGGACGGACAGGTGGATCTCGCTCCAGCCCCATTTGTCGTTGATCTTCTCGGCTACGGCGGTCATGCGCATATCAAGGAGGAGTTTCCGGCTGCCCTTGGTAAGGGTCTCCCATAAATGGCTGGAAACCCAGGCGACATTGCCGTTGGACTTGATGGTGGTGTAGCCGTACTTGAAGTTAATGGTATCGGCCGTGGCGAAATGCTTCTGGTAGCGCTCCTTGAGCTGGCCCACGCCGATGCTCATTTCGTCCTTGGCCGGCCCGATGTTGAGCATGTTGGGATCCTGGGTGGTCAGCGCCACGTAGGCGTCGGCGTCCTTGGCTTCCATGGCTACCTTGGTCTGTTCCAGGAGGGCGTTGATGGCGGCCCTCGTCTCGTTATCGGCTCTCACTAGAACCCCCCTTTATAAGGAATAGTCGCGAAGTATCTTTATATCCAAAGAAGGCAGCGATGTCAAGCCCGAACAAGGCAGGGTTTGTAAGATTATTCATTTTTAAGAACCGGAAATCAGGCCAGGACTGGCGGATTGCCCTGCAGAGTCTTGGCCTCGAGGAGCATCTCATGCATTAAACGGTGTAACCGCTGACAAGTGCCGGGGTTCAGCCACTGGTCGAAAATCGTTAAAAATGGTTGCCGCACCGTCGCCCCAAAGCTACATGGGGTCTTGACACGGCCTTGATGCCTGTGCTATTATAGCTTTCGCGTTTGAAAAATATGATGTTAAATAGAGCAGCATAAAGCGCACTGAACGGTGTTAACCAAGACGGCTTGGTGAAAACGCCAAGCCGTTTCTTATTGTACTGAACCTTTAAAACTGAATACCGCCAACATTAATAGGTTATCTCAAATCTGAAGCAAGTCAAGCGGGAAAGAGCGCACGGTGGATGCCT
>CAZGRY010000114.1:0-3942 GCA_964528105.1 uncultured Dehalogenimonas sp. | reverse complement strand
ATTGTTTTCGCGTTGACAGGGTTTGTGAGGTTCAGCTACTCTATGACTGATATGGAACGCATTCTCATCCACGAACTAAAAGACAAGGCCGGCTACGAACTGCCGGTGCTCACCTTCGACATCGACCGGACGCTCATCTCCCGCTTCGCCGCGGCCGTCGGCGATGAGTCTCCAAGGTGGCAGACCGAGGCGCCGCCGTCACTGATCCCGGCGCTGGGCTTCGACACCGTCTACGAACTGCTGGCTTCCTCCGACGAAGTGGCGGTGCTCCACGGCGCGACTGAAGTGGAGTTCTATCGACAAGTGATCTTCGGCGATACGATTACCATGAAAGCTAAAATCGCCTCGGCTCGGGAGCGCATTTCCGGTGGCAAGACGACAGTTTTCGTCAACGTCGACGTCGTGTATAGCGACCAACTCAACCAGCCGGTGGCGGCCTGCCGCCAGACGGCGATCGTGACCACCAAATGAGCAACAGCCGCTTTTTTGAAGATGTTCCCATCGGCGCCGAGATCACGGCACTCGAAAAGTATCCCACCCCGAGGCAACTCGTGATGTACGCCGGGGCATCGGGGGATTACAACAACATCCACTATGACCGGGACGCAGCGGCGGCCAAAGGCTTGCCGGGCATCGTTGTCCACGGGCAACTGGTGTCGGCGTGTCTGATGCAGATGCTGACCGACTGGCTGGGGGCGGCGGGCGTTCTGAAGAAGTACTCGGTCAGCTATAAAGCAATGACCTTCCCCGGCGAGAAACTGCTGCTTCGAGGAACAATAACGAAGAAGTCGGATGCCGGCGACGGTTTAGTCACGCTGTCGATCTGGGCGGAAAACCCGAGGGGGGAGAAAACGGTGGCGGGGACGGCGGTGGTGCAGTTGCCGCGGCGGGCGGCCTAGTCTGTCTGACCCTTCAGCCACTCGTCGCGGGTGATCTCCATGCGCAGGAAACGGTGACCCTCTTCCTCGATGACGCCGGCCGGTTGGAAACCTGCCTTGGCGAAGCACTTTTGAGCCCGGAGATTATCCTCAAGCGTCCTTAACCTCAGCTTCTTCAGGCCGGTGCAGCTGAAGACGTACTCTACGAAGTGCTGCATTGCGGCGGTGCCGTAGCCCTTGCCCCAGTACTCCCGCCGTGCGATGTTGATGCCGATCTCGGCCTCGGCTTCACGGTGGTTGATGTTGTGGCAGGCGCAGTCCCCGATGGAAACGCCTTCTTCCGTCTCGATGGCGAAGTGGAGGCGCCCCGGCCAGCGGTTCTTGAGCACAAAGGCATATTCGGTCTCGAACTCGGTAAAGGGTAATTCCAGCGGCGCCTTGGCATGCAGCCGGGCAAACTCCGGGTCGGTCTGCCACTGGTAGTCCTGGGCGGCGTCGTCCTGGCGCTTGGGCCGGAGATTCACCCGGGGCAGCTTAACCGGCATAAGTCTCCTCGTCCCATTCGGCGCCGTCCTCGGGCTCCTCGGCACCCCCCAAAGCCTCGATCGGGGATTCAATGGTCCCGGACAGCAGTCCGGCGGCCTCGGACAGGTCTTCCAGCGCTGCGGCTGCTATCTCCCGTACCGCTTCGTCCTCGCTGCGGGTCAGCTCCTCCAGGTGGCATTTAGCTTCACGCCCGCCGATCTTGCCCAGGGCGGTGATGGCAGCCAGACGTACCTCGGCGTCATCGTCCCCGGTCAGGCGGATGAGATTGGGCACGCCGCGGTCGTCCTCGTATTCACCGATAGCCACGGCGGCCTCGTAACGCAGTTCCGGCAACTCGCTCATCGTCTCGTCGAGCAGCGTGTCCAGCCATGACGGGTCCAGGTTGCGGCCGGCGGCGAACAGGGCGGACGCCCGCAGCGCCGGGTCTTCGGAATCATAGGCGTTGGTGATGGCTTCACGGACATCGGATCGGGTGAGGAAAGCGGCGGCTTCCAGCGCCCGGCGGCGGACGTCGGTGTCTTCGGCGGTATCCTCAAAGACCGCGAGCAGGTTCTCGGTCAGGAAGTTGGCGGTCTCGGGCGGCAACTTGCCGTATTCGGTCAGCATGGCAAAGCGCCCCAGCGCCTCGGCGGCGGAGGCGCGCACCCCCGGAACCGGATCGGACTGCATTATCGGCAGGAGCTTCCGGATGAGAGATGGATCTTCATTCTCCCATAAGCCCTGGATGGCGGCGGACCTGACCGCGGCGGTATCATCGGACAGCATGATGCGGTAGAGCGCCGAGAAATCGAGGTTGGCGTCGTCTTCGGCCAGCTCGACCATCCGCCCCAAGAGGTGGGCCTTGCGCTCCGCCGGGACCTCCGGCCACCAGCGCCGGAAAAGCACCCGGTCTTCATGCCCGGCCAGGGACAAAGCGGCTATCTCCGAGCTTGAAAGCCTGACGTTTTCGCCGAGGAGTTTCTTGACGACGCTCTCGAACGACGGTTCATCGTGGTTAGTTGGGTGAGCCGGGGTTGTCATCTTCTTCGTCATCCTCCTCGTTCTCGCCGCGCTCCCAGATGGGTTCGGTAAAATAGTCGATATAATCGCCCATGGCCTCTGAGGCCATCTCCTTCAGTCGGGTAGCGGCTTCCGCCGCTTGCTCTTTCAGCTCGGCCAGGTCGACGTCGATGTCGAGCATCTGGAGCATGGTCTCGGCGATGGACAGGGCGGCGATGGGGTTGGGGAAGCGCGAGGCGTAATGCGGCACCTCGCCGAGTAAGCACACGGCGTCGAGTTGGCGTTCCTTGGCCACGCCTAAAAGCAGGCCGTTCAAGCCGGAGATCTGCAGGTCGCCACCCATGACCAGGCCGCGTGCTTTAAGGTCGGCCAGCAGGGGTTCGCGGGTGGCGGCGCCCCAGACCTTGGGCTGTTCCGAGTGATGGATGCGGGTGAGGGCGGCAGCGCAGGTGTAGAGGCGCTTGACACCGAAACGCTCGGCAACATCGATGACGGTATGGGCCATCTCGTAGGTCTTGGAAGCGGGTTGGTCGTCGCCTAAAAAGATGATCAGGTCGCGCTTGCCCGGCTTGTTTTTCCAGTAAAAGAAGCGGCTCTCCGGGAACTGCGGCGACTCTACCAGGTTGTCCCGCACCAGCACGCCGATGGGATCGAAGAAGTAAGAGGCGACGACTTCGGCCAGCGGCTTGGGATTAAGTTTATGCGCCAGGTAGGTGCCGGCGATCATGGCTACGTTGGCGATGCCAGGCCAGGCGGCCAGCATGTTGGGTTCGTGGAGTTTGGGGCGGGCGTGGATTTTAACGAGATTGCTCAAATAATGATTCCTCTACGATTACAATACTACCAAAATCAAATACTACCAATAATCCAATGTCAAATACTACCAATATTTCAATGCCACTCCGACCCGGTGGGCGACCAGAAGGTCACCCCTACGAATACGGACCGGGCACGCGCAACGTGCCCCTACAGAAGGCTCTTATTTGGCGGCGACCTGGACGGCGGGGCAGAAGATTGAGGGCGTAAAAATGCCGCCCTGCCAGCGGGCATCGGAGGCGAGGGTGATGTCCGCGAGCAGCTTGTAGACGTTGCCCGCCACCACCGTGTCTTTGACCCTGCCGACGATCTTGCCATTCTCAACCTTGTAACCCAAAAGGACGTTTCCGGAGAAATCGCCGCCCAGGACGTTGCCTTGCTCGGCGCCCATGAGGTACTCGACGACAAGGCCTTCTTTCATATCGGCCAACAGAGCCTCGAAGGTCACCGTTCCCGGAGTGACGATGAGTGCGTTGATCGACGGTGACGGCGCGCCGCCGCGGCCCCGGGAGCCGTTGCCTGTGCTCTGTTTGCCGGCTTTGGCGGCGGTTTTCAGGTCATAGTAGAAATTGGTGACGCGGCCGTGTTCGATGAGCGGGGTGCGGCGGCTCGGCACGCCCTCGTCGTCACAGGGGTGGGAGGTGGGGCGCATGGGGATGGTGGCGTCATCGTAAATCGACAGTTTCTTATCGAAGGCGACCTC
>CAZGRY010000113.1:0-4026 GCA_964528105.1 uncultured Dehalogenimonas sp. | reverse complement strand
TGAAAAGGTGCTTACATGTGTGCAGGAAGGCTTTAACGATCGCCGGGTCGAATTGAGAGCCGGAACAACGGATTATTTCGGTAATCGCATTGTCAATTGAAAACGCGCGCCGGAACGGCCTTTCTGAAGTCATGGCATCGAGGCTGTCGGTCAAAGCTAAAATCCTGGCGCCTAACGGGATATTTTCTCCAACTACTTTCTGATCTAAACCGCCCCCGTCGAAATGGTCGTGATGATGAGTGATAATGTCGGTCATGGCTTGGTTGGCCAGCGGTTGAATGATGCCGACCCCGATCAGAGCATGAGTCATGATATAACGGTATTCATCTGGCGTTATCGGTCCCGGCTTGTTTTGGAACGAAGGATTCAGCGCAACCTTACCTACATCGTGCAATATTGAAGCCCAACGGAGGTCGTCTAACTCGGCTTCTGTCAGACCCAGCTCCCGGCCGATGGTCACCGCGTAGCGAGTTACCCTTCGTGAATGCCCGTTGGTGTATTTGTCATTGGATTCAAGATCGCATACCAGGCTCTCGACAGAACTAAGGAACATTCGCCGGAACTGGTCTCTCTGATCCTCAAAAACATCCTGCGTTTGCCGTTGGTATTCGTATATCTCTTGTTCCAGCCGTTTTTTCCCCAGGGCCCGGTTGGCACAAGCGAGGACGTCTGCGGAGTTGAATGGTTTAATGATGTAGTCGTGGGCGCCGGTTTCTATGCAAGAGATGATCGTACTTACCTCAGTGTCGTTTCCAGTCAAAACATATGCCGGCCTGGAACACCTTTGCCCGATCTCCGACATAAGGGCAGGCGTTAACCCGCCGTTTATCGAGTATTCAAGGAAAATCAGATCGAGTTGGTTGGTCTGTATGCTCTGAAGCCCGGATGCCGAGGTGCATTCTTCAATACAGCGATACCCTGACTTGTTTAAAGCCTTTTTGATTGTTTTCCTTACGTCGCGATCCTGATCGATTATCAAGGCTTGGCCTGGTTTTCCCGCAGCGTTTAAGTAGCTTTCCGAAGTATTCAATGCAGCCCCCGGTTCATAAACATAACTGTGTTTAATTTACCCAACCTACCGTAAACTCACAATCCCCTAATGGTACCTATTTGGCAAAACAATGGTACTTGCCGGTTTTTTACCTGGGGCTGCGGGAAGGCTGCCGGAAAACCATGTCGCAACGGCGGTGGGTAGAATTCGATGCGGCGGCGATACCGTCCGGCTAATTCGGCTGTATCATAACTCCCGGTTCAGCCAGTATTACTTCGGCTTTGTTAAAAACAAACGGCAGGCCTCGGCCACGCGCCAGGTCGGGGCGGTCCATCACCTGGAAGTGCAAGTGAGCGCCGAACGAGTCCCCGGTATTGCCCGCATCGGCGATATGTTGACCCTGCGTTACCACATCGCCGGCTTTCACCCGCAGGCTGTGGTCCTTAAGATGGAGATAGGCCGAGTACTCGTTGCCCTGGTGTTCGATGATGATGTGGTTGCCGGCTGCCCAGTCATTCAGTCCAGTATTCATCGCTTCAAGAAGCTGTTTGAATTGCCGCTGTTGAAACTCCGGGACGGTCTCCCCCTCGTTTTGGTTGAACCGCGACCATTCCTGCACCAGGTCCCCCTCGACCGCTACCACCCTGCCTTCGGCGGCGGCCAGAACCCTCTCGCCGTAAGCGAAGAAATCACCAGCCCGGCTGCCGTCGTTGGCGTACAACTCGCCGCCCGGCCCCAGCTTCAAAAAATCCACCCCGAATTCACTGGCCGCGGCAAAGCGGTGATGGTCCATGACTCCCGCTGCCGGCATGGCTTTCATCAGCCACAGTCCGTCCACTGGCATGGTGTATTCGTTGCGGCAGGCGTAGTCTGCAACCCTGAGCATGTATTGAACTTCTCGGGTTACGCCCTCGATACTGTAGGCGGCAGTAATCCTGATCCGGTCAGGTTTCTTGTGAAACAGCAGGTAGATATTTGGCAGCACGAGCGCTGTTCCCGGTTTCAGCCCGGCTTTCGACGATAGCTTCACCTCGGACGCTATCGCGCTGTCAGTGCTCAGTATGAAATCCACAAGTGGTCGCAGCCCGAGCCTGTCTTTAGCCGCCACTGCTTCGGCCAGTTGTTCGATATCCCCGGCGCCGTATATTACCCGCTGGAATACCTTGTTTCCGGCCAGCGCTTCTATTGTCAGTGAACGAACGGATATCGCTTGCTGGGACTGGTTCAGCAGGGTTACGGCATGAATGACGACATCGTGGCTGCGCCTCTGCCCGATAAGGTCGCGCCAGTCCGCGGCAAACCGATACACATGATCGCCCGGTACGGTGCGCAATACAAGAGGTGTCCTGGAACCGGCTCCGGCTTTTTGGCTTGCCATGTCAACCTCTGTCCGTTCTCTTTTTGATAGGCTTGTCGCAATAATGGACGCCAGCTATAAGGCTATCTATTATTTTCCCGTCTTCATCGCCTGCCGCAGGCAGTAGTTGCACAGCATGATGCAGTTAGCCGAAGTCGGCGGGGCATCGAGCTTCAGCGCGTGGAAGTTGGCCGCGGACGGCCGCCAGAAAACCATGTCGCAGCGGCCTTTGGGGTGGATGCTGCAGGCCGCGGTGCACTCGCAGGTGGATCCCGCCCGCCGGTAAACGAACTCCCTGACTTCAAACGGGAAATCGAGGTCTGCCATCACGTCACCTTGCCAAGATTATAACCTTCGGCGCGGCGGAGTCAATGATTTTCTAATCCTTCACGAACGCTAACCCGTTTGACACAACTGGAACCTTGTCATAGAGTGAAATCGAGTCCCCTCTCGATTTATAACGACGCGGGGGACATCATCAACGGAGGACGCTATGGCTGAGAAGAAACCTGCCCAGGGATTCTCTGACGAAGAGAAAGCGGCGATGCAGGAGCGCGCCCGGGAGCTGGCGGAGGGCACCGGCAAGACGGTGCAGGGGGAAGGCGCCGTGATGGCCAAGATCGCCGAAATGCCTGAACCGGATAAAACGCTGGCAAAGCGGGTCCACGAGATCGTCATGGCCGCCGCGCCGGGTCTCAAGCCGCGGACCTGGTATGGCTTCCCAGCCTACGCCAACAAGGACGGCAAGGTCGTGTGCTTTTTCCAGGGCGCGGCAAGGTTCAAGGAGAGGTATTCGACCTTCGGCTTCAACCCCGCGGCCAACCTAGACGAGGGCAACATGTGGCCGACCTCCTGGGCGCTCAAAGAGATAACCCCCGCCGAGGAGGCGAGGATTGCTGCGCTCGTGAAGAAAGCGGTGGGCTGACTCAACGCGCAGCGTCAACGAATAAATTGACGCTCATGCTAAATTACCCTGGTACGCAATCCCGTGAGGGGTGAACAGTTATGGACTCTCCAAAAAGGAAATTGAAAACCTTCGATTGGATTTTGATTATAATCGGATTGAGCATGTCCGCTTACATTGTATTGGTATTTTCTCAATTATTTTACCAATTCTTGAATTGAATCCTCCCGCAGCCGCATTTACAATAGCCCGGTAGAAACCAAAATCGTCCCCCGCGGTCTGTGGCCCAGCCTCTGTCTCATCACCGCAGGCGTAGCACTGATAATCCTGTCGAACCTGGTTGAGTTTTCATTTGGCGCGATCGGCGGCACGGTCATTGCTGCGGCCGGCATGTTCGGTGGTTTAAAGTTTTTCTGGGACCACGACGACCAATCCTGAGCCATTGACACCTCCCTCCGCCGCCCCTACAATGACGCCGATGGACGAACCCAGGCAATTAAGCCAGACCAAGCCGGTGCTCATCGCCGCCCTCGTCTGCGATGTCGCGGTCAAGGACCCCACTACCGGCAAGATATCGCTCATCGGCATATTCGACCGGGTTAATGTGAAGGCTTTCCCCGCCAAGCGCACGGTATCGCTCTACGCCAAGCTCACCGAGGCCGAAGGCACCTACGAATTCGTCGCCAGGTACGTCTACTCCAATACCGGTGAGGCGCTGGCCGAGGCTAAGGGCGAGTTCACCGCCCGCGAGAAGCTCGGCACCGTCGAGCTTCA
>CAZGRY010000112.1:0-4058 GCA_964528105.1 uncultured Dehalogenimonas sp. | reverse complement strand
GGACATGAGCTTCGCTAACCAGGCGCTGGGACTGGAACACCTGGTCAAGAACCGCGGTCGCCTTGCCCCCGGCGTCTATTCGATGCCGGTCAACATCGACGAAAACGTCGCTGCATTAAAACTCACAAGCCTGGGCGTCACCATCGACACCCTGACCCCGGAACAGCAAAAATACCTTTCCAGCTGGCAGGAAGGAACTTAGGAGAAATATGGATAGTTTCAGGTCCGCCGCCAAGTACATGTTCACCTCGGAATCGGTCACCGAAGGCCACCCGGACAAGATCTGCGACCAGGTGTCGGACGCCGTCTTGGATGCCATCCTGGCTCATGACCCCCATGGCCGCGTCGCCTGCGAGACTGCCGTCACCAACGGCCTGGTCTTCGTCCTCGGCGAGATCACGACCAAAACTTACGTCGAGATCCCCGAATTGGTTCGAAGAGTAGTCCGAGACATCGGCTACACCAAGCCGGAGTACGGCTTCGACTACCGCTCCTGCGGCGTCATGGTTTCCATCAACAAGCAGTCGACCGATATCGCCATGGGCGTCGGCAAGTCAGTCGAGGCCCGGGCCGGTTCCACCGACCCGCTGGACGCCGTCGGCGCCGGTGACCAGGGCATGATGGTCGGCTACGCCTGCAACGATACCCCGGAACTGATGCCCCTGCCCATCGCTTTATCCCACCGCTTGACCCGGCAACTGGCTATGGTCCGGAAACAGGGCATCCTGCCCTACCTGCGGCCCGATGGCAAGAGCCAGGTGACCGTGGAGTACCATAAAGGCAAACCGGCGCGGGTGGAGGCAGTGGTTATCGCCGCCCAGCATGACGACGTTCCCCAGGAAAAGATTTACGAGGACATCGTCCGCGAAGTCATCAAACCGATCATCCCGGCTAAGATGATTGACAGCAAGACCGGTCTTTATGTCAACACCACCGGCCGCTTCATCATCGGCGGCCCGGCCTCCGATACCGGCTTCACTGGCCGCAAAATCCTGGTGGACACCTACGGCGGCATCGCCCGCCACGGCGGCGGCGCCTTTTCCGGCAAGGACCCCACCAAGGTCGACCGCTCCGCCGCCTACATGGCCCGCTATGTTGCCAAAAACATCGTCGCCGCCGGCATCGCCGACCAGGTGGAGATGCAGGTGTCCTATACCATCGGCCGCGCCCAGCCGCTTTCTGTTTCGATGGAGACCTACGGCACCTGCAAGGTCACCCCGGAACAACTCCTGGAATTCGTCCATAACCATTTCGATCTACGCCCCGAGGCCATTATCGAGAACCTTGAGCTGCGCCGACCGATCTACCGCCAGACGGCATCCTACGGCCATTTCGGCCGCACCGATATCGACCTGCCCTGGGAACGGCTGGACAAAGTGGAAGCCCTGCAGGCGGCCTTCGCCACTTGTTCGATGAAATAATTGGCATCAAGTCGAACTTTAAAAGAGGGCCACAGGAATCCTGTGGCCTTCTTTTCATTAGTCTGCGGGCGGGCTGTTTGCTAGAATAGGGTCAGCGACTAACGGGAGGAACATTCATGACTTCAAACCCGGCAGCGGCCATCAAGTTCGGCACCGACGGATGGCGCGGCCTTATCGCCCGGGATTTCACCTTCGAAAACGTTGGCATTTGCGCCGCCGCCTACGCCCGCTACCTGGCTGAATCCGGCACGGGCAAGCGCGGTGTCATCGTCGGGTATGATACCCGTTTCCTGTCCGAGGAATTTGCGCGTGAGGCCACCGCGGTCCTCAATGCCGCCGGGGTCAAAGTCACCCTGGCCGCCTGCACCCTGCCCACTCCCACCGTCAGCTGGAACGTCCTTCACTCCAAAGCCGGCGGCGCCGTGGTCATCACCGCCTCTCACAACCCGGGCAACTGGAACGGCTTCAAGGTCAAATCCGAAACCGGCTCATCGGCCCCTTCCGAGATCATCGCCAGGATCGAAGACCACCTGAAAGATATTATCGCCGGCAATTACGTGCCGCCGAAGATGTCCGCCACCGATGCTGAGAAAAGCGGTTTATTGTCCGTTGTCGATTTGGTTCCCGGTTATTTGAAACACCTCGGCACCCTCGTCGATATTCCGGCATTACGGAAAACCGGCTTCAAGATCGTTGTCGATTCGATGCACGGCGCAGGCATCGGCTTGTTCCGCAAGCTCCTCGGCGATGAATTTGACCTCATCGAGATCAAGGGTGAGCGCAACCCCAACTTCCCCGGCATGCACCAGCCGGAGCCGATCGACATCAATTTGAAGGAGCTCGAGGCAAAAGTCCCAGCGGTGAAAGCCGATGTAGGCCTGGCCACCGACGGCGATGCCGACCGCATCGGCATTGTCGATGAGCACGGCGTGTTCCTGACCCAACTCCAGGTGATGTCGCTCCTGGCGCTGTATTTTCTAGAGACCCGCGGCGAGCGCGGCGCCATCGTGAAAACCATCACCACGTCGTCGATGTTGCCCAGGCTCGGCAAGCTCTATAACGTGCCGGTGTTCGAGACGCCGGTCGGCTTTAAATACGTCGCCCCGATCATGGACAAAGAAAACGCCATCCTGGGCGGCGAGGAAAGCGGCGGCTACGGCTTCCGCAATCACGTCCTTGAGCGCGACGCCATCATCGCCGGGCTCTATTTCCTGGACTTCATGGCCAAAACCGGCAAGAAACCGTCGGAGTTGCTGGCGTGGCTTTATAGCAAGGTCGGCGAACACCATTACCGCCGCATCGACGTCGAGTTCGATGCCAAAGAGCGTGATGCCATTCTCGGGCGCCTGAAACAGGCCAACCCTGCCATTCTCGACGGCCAAAAGGTCACCCGCGACACCCTGGACGGCTGGCGCTTTATCCTAGCCGATGGTTCATGGCTGTTGTTCCGCGCCTCCGGTACCGAGCCGCTGCTCCGTATCTACGCCGAGGCCGATACCCCGCAAAAAGTTGACCGTCTCCTTGAAGCCGGCAAGAAAATCGCAGGAGTATAAATATATTCCACTTTTCCTCTCCCCCGAGTGGGAAAGGAATTAAAGGAGAGGCAATGAACGAAGTCATGCTGGACGAAGCCGCCACTTACGCCAAATTCGACCCAGAGGACATGGGCAAACGGATCCGCGAACTGCCGGAGGTCATCCTGGACGCCTGGGCCGCGGCGGGCAAATTCGAACTGCCCGAGGACTACAAGAACATCGACAAAGTCCTCATCCTCGGCATGGGCGGTTCGGCCATCGGTGGCGACCTGGTGCGCCGGCTGCTGCTCCACGAGGCTGCGGCGCCGATCACCGTGCTGCGGGAATACAACCTCCCCGCGTGGGTGGATGAGAAGACCCTGGTAGTCGCCTCCAGTTATTCCGGCGGCACCGAGGAAACGCTCTCAGCCTTCGGTCAGGCGCTGGAGACCCCGGCCAAGAAACTCGTTATGACCACAGGCGGCAAGCTGCTCGAAACTGCCAAGGAGAACGACATCCCGGCCTTCGTCTTCAGCTACACCGCCCAACCCCGCGCCGCCGTGGCCTGGGGCATTTTCCCCTTGCTCAATTTTCTGGTCCGGCTGGGCATCGCCGGCGACAAATCGGCCGAGGTGGCCGAGGCGGCCACCGTCACCGAGCAGTTCGCCCGCAAAATCGCCCCGGACAAGCCCATGAAGAACAACCAGGCCAAAGACCTGGCGTACAAGTTCTACGGCCGCATCCCGGTGGTCTATGGCGCCGATATTGCCGCCGAGGTCGCCTACCGCTGGCAGACCCAATTGAACGAGAACTCGAAGCAATGGGCTTTCGCGCAGGCGCTGCCGGAACTTAACCACAACGCCGTAGTCGGCTACCAGTTCCCCGGAGACGTCGTCCCCAGGATGCAGGTGGTCATGCTGCGTTCCAATCATATCTACGCTCGCAACCTGAAACGCTACCAGATAACCTCCGAGCTATTAACCCGCGCCGGCGCCCGCATCACCTTCACCGACGGACGAGGAATCTCGCCTTTGGCCCAGATGATGAGCCTGATCCTCATGGGTGACTATACCAGCTACTATCTTGCGATTTTAAACCAGATCGACCCCACGCCCGTCGAGGT
>CAZGRY010000111.1:0-4229 GCA_964528105.1 uncultured Dehalogenimonas sp. | reverse complement strand
GAGGAAGTCGCCGAAGTAGCAGTCGTCGCTGTCGCCGATCGGGCGGTCGAGCGAGATCGGGTGCTTCGACACGCGGATGACGCGCTTGCACTCGGTGACGCTGATGCCGGCACGCTCGGCCACCTCTTCGATGGTCGGCTCGCGGCCGGTGTCCTGCAGGATGTCCTTCTGGATATTCCGCAGCTTGCCCATCGTCTCGATCATGTGCACCGGGATGCGGATGGTGCGCGCCTGGTCGGCGATGGCGCGGGTGATGGCCTGCCGGATCCACCAGGTGGCGTAGGTGGAGAACTTGAAGCCGCGGTGGAAATCGAATTTTTCCACGGCGCGGATGAGACCGATGTTGCCCTCCTGAATAAGGTCGAGGAGGGGCATGCCGCGGCCGATGTGCTTCTTAGCCACGCTGACAACCAGACGCAGGTTAGCCTGAATCAGGTGCCGCTCAGCCTTCTTGGCCTCGATCTCCACGGTATCCAGGTAGTTCTTGATCTGGTGCTCGTAATGCTGCAGCCGGGTGAGGAAAACGGAGTCTTTGACCAGTTTATCGATATCGGACAACTGGGTTTCGGCGGGGATGCCGTCGAGCACCTTTTTCGGCAAAAGATCACTGTTTAGCGACAGATCGATCAAGGCCTGTTCGATCTGGGATACGGGAGCCCCCTGCTCCTCGGCGATGCTCTTTGTCAGTTCCTGGTCGATCTCCTGATCGATGCTGGCGCGCAGCTTGGGGGCAAAGACCGCGTCTTTGAAATTGGTCGATACTGGTAGACCAAGCTGCTTCTGTAGAAGAAGGACCGTCTCGGCTGCTTTGACGAGCTCCCCGAGCATGCAAACTATAGTCTCGACCGCTGTCGGATTATGACCATCTTTCAAGCGGCAGGTTTCGCGGATTTCACGGATACGCTTGCCCTCTTCCATCTTCTTGGCCAGCATCTTTTCCGTCTCGGCGTTAAGGAGCGGGACGCGGCCGATCTCATGCAGGTACATGCGCACAGGGTCATCTACGATGCCATGCTCCAGTTGTTCAAGCGGCATTTCAAGGTCAGGTAGCATGGCCTCGGCGCCTTCCGGAAGGGTATCGGATTCAACCTCGGCCTCGGCGGAGAGATCCTCGGCCGTAAGGTCGGCGGGACTAGCCGGTCCAGCTTCCTCTTCTTCTTTTTCCTCCGGCTCTTCGACAGGTGCTACAGGCATGTCTAGTTCTTCATCATTGTTGGAATTTTCAGCTCGTTCTTTTTCCATTTTCAACTTTCCACTTGCTATTATTAATACCTGAATACATACGCGTGATTTCCGCTGCGATTATTTATTGCGAGTTGAGGTTCCTGAACTTCGGGGCAATTCATCAATAAGTTTTTCAAGATCATATAATCGTTTAGCTACAACAATTTTTTGATCTCGGATCTCTGAGACACTACTTGGTTCATCTTCATCCTCGGGTATCTCATAAAGCCTTTTTAAGGTCATTTTTAGATATTCTTTTTCAAGCCGAAACGCGCACATCGTAAACCTTTGACTAAGACGCTCGTTATTAATTATGTTGGTACCGATTAAGCGGTCATACTGTTCCCAGATTGTTGGATCTAGTGAATGGCGGATGGTATTTGGGTCATCGCTAATTAAACATGTCCGGAATATTTCGCGGTTTTCAACGCTATTAAAATATTCACCTCGTATCGAGTGAATGGATGTTTTTATCTCAGGATATTTTAAGATCAGTGCTAACATGTGGTCTTCATACGAAGCCCGTAATGCAAGTGATAGGCCTTGTGCGTTCTTGGAGACGGTATCCGATGTGGGCGCAAATTTCGGCAGTTTTCGTTGGGTTAAGTTGTATTGCAAATCCCCAGTCGTGGTGCCGACACGCCCAGCCAGCAGGGAAAGGTAATGGCCGCGGCGCACCGGGTCTTTGATCTCGGCGACGACCGGGAGCAATTTGGCGGCCAGATCGGCCTTTCCGCGGGCGGTGCGCAGGTCGACCGAGGCGGCGGCACGGTCAAATACGAAGTCCACAATCGGAGTTGCGGTACCTAGCAACCGGCGCCAGGTGTCGGCATCGGCTTTAATGACATCATCCGGGTCTTTGCCGGCTGGGGCGATTAGAACCTTGATCTCATGCTCGAGGATATTCTCGAACGGTACGCAGCGGGCAGTGGCTTCCTCACCAGCGGCATCGGCGTCAAGAGCCAGGATCAGATTCGGCGACAGTTTCTTTAGAATTGCCAACTGTTTCTCATTGATCGCGGTGCCCATCGAGGCCACGGTATTATTGAAACCGTACTGGTGGCTGATGATGACATCGAGGTAACCTTCAACGATGACCGCGGCGTCGGCAGTGCGGATGGCCGAGGAAGCCAGGTTGATGCCGTAGAGGGTTGCGCTCTTTGAGAACAATGGCGTCTCCGGTGAGTTAAGGTACTTGGGTTGGGAGTCATCAAGGACCCGTGCTCCGAAACCGGTGACGCGGCCGCGATTGTCGGATATGGGAAACATGATCCGGTCCCGGAACCGGTCATACGTGCGGCCGGAATCGCTACGGCCAAGCAGCCCAATTTCGAGCAGCACCTCCTCGACGTGGCTAGCCTGATTCAGGTGTTCTTTAAGCGCCTGCCACTCTGGGAGGGCATAGCCTATTTGAAAATCGGCAACCGACTTGGCGTTCACACCTCGCTTCTCGAGGTAAGCGCGTGCCTTCTCCGCCGCGGGCGAGCTTAACAACAGGTCGTGAAAATACTGGGCAGCGGCGGCATTGACGGCGAATAAGTCTGCACGGTGATCAGCTTCGGGTATCGGCTGGAAGCGGGACGGTAACGGTACGCCGTATTTTTCAGCCAGCCGCTCAAGTGCTTCGGAGAAAGACAATCCTTCCTTCTTCATGATAAAGGAGAATACATCGCCGCCGGTGGCGCAGGCACCGAAACAGTGCCAGGTGCCGGACTCTGGGTAAACGAAGAAGCTACCGTGTTTCTCTGAATGGAACGGGCACAGGCCTTTCATCGTTTTGCCGGAGCGCGTCAGAACTGTGTACTGACTGATCAGTTCCACGATATCGGCACGGTTTTTAATTTCGCTTACTGTGTCCATTTATACCAAGCCAAAAGACTTCGCCACTCCGGTGGCAAACTGGTCGGTCATGCCGGCGATGTAATCAACTACGCCGCGAGCCGGGTCTTCTGGGTGCCGGAACTCAGCCGGCAGCCGCTCCGGAAATTCCAAATAAAAACTGTACAGGTTCCGCATGACGTTGCGGGCGTCCTCGGCGGTTCGGTCACGGCTCTGATAGACCCGTTCGAAAAGGAACCCCCGTAGCTCGTTGCAGGCATCCAGCACTGGTTGGCTCATTCCGATGATCGCCGGACGTGCCGGCGCCTGCCCCGATACACCCCAGGAAAAGGCGATGACGTCACAGACCATTGTATCGACGCGGCGGGAATGCGAATCACCAAGCATTTTGATTGCCGACCTCGGTAAGTCCGATTCTTCGATCATGCCAGCACGGACGGCGTCACCGATATCGTGGTTAATATACGCCAGGGCATCGGCTAAGCGGCAGATTTCGCCCTCAAGGGTCGCGGGCTTGCCGGCGACGGCGGTCATGATATCTCGATGGGCTTTTGAGTGGTTCAGGATGCCATCCCGGACCTCGAAGGTCAGGTTCAACCCTTGACCGCTGTTCTCAAGTCTATCGACTACCCGCAGGCTCTGGACATTATGACGGAAACCTCCGGGGTATAGTTCGGCAAGCACTTCCTCGCCAACGTGGCCGAAGGGCGTGTGCCCCAGGTCGTGGCCCAGGCTCACAGCCTCAGCCAGATCCTCATTCAACCGCAAGGCGCGAGTGATGGTTCGGGCCAACTGCGACACTTCCAAGGTATGCGTCAGGCGGGTAACAAAATGATCGCCTGACGGGGCAATAAAGACCTGAGTTTTGTGCTTCAACCGCCGGAAGGCTTTGGAATGGATGATACGGTCGCGGTCACGCTGGAAGTCGGTTCGTACACTGCTCGGTTCTTCGGCTTTCTCACGTCCGCGACTCTCGGCGGATAAAGCTGCCAAGGGCGACAGCCATTGCCGTTCGCGGTCTTCGAGATAGGCTCGGATGTTGGGCGGTTGGTTCATAGGGGAAACCGCCTCATTAGGACAAGAACGCCGAGAGTCATGATGACTCGTGGAAAAATGGCAATGCTCCGCCCTTCGATTGTCAAGTGCCCAATCCTCAGGGCGAAACG
>CAZGRY010000110.1:0-4324 GCA_964528105.1 uncultured Dehalogenimonas sp. | reverse complement strand
CTTCGGCGGCGGCCAGGTTAATAAGGCGGCCTTCGCCGAGCAGGTTGATTTTGCGGCAGTCGGCCATGGTGTACTCTTCGACGAAGGGTTTCAAAGTGCGTTTGGATTTGGCGGCGGCTTCAAGCGCCGGTATATTGATCTCGACGTTGAAATGGCCGGAGTTGGCCAGGATGGCGCCGGACTTCATGACGGCGAAATCCCCGGCGTCGATGACGTGCTTATCGCCGGTGACGGTGATGAAGACATCGCCGATTTTGGCTGCGTCGCGCATCGGCATGACGGCGAAGCCGTCCATGACCGCTTCCAGCGCCCGAACAGGTTCTACCTCTGTGACGATGACATAGGCGCCCATGCCGCGGGCGCGCAGGGCGACGCCGTGGCCGCACCAGCCGTAGCCGGCGACGACGACTTTCTTGCCGGCCCACAGGATGTTGGTGGCCCGGGTGATGCCGTCAAGGGTGCTCTGGCCGGTGCCGTAGCGGTTGTCGAAGAGGTACTTGGTCTTGGCGTCGTTGACGGCGATGAGGGGGTATTTCAGCGCCCCGGCGGCGGCCATGGCCCGGAGACGGATGACGCCTGTCGTCGTCTCCTCGGTGCCGCCGATGACTTCACCCAACAGCTCGGTGCGCTTGGTATGCAAAATAGTCACCAGGTCGGCGCCGTCGTCTACGGTCAGCTGCGGCCTGACGTCGAGGGCGGACATGATATGTTTGTAATAGGTTTGGTCATCCTCGCCCTTGATGGCGTGGGTGGGAATGCCGTCTGCGGCCAGCGCCGCGGCGACGTCGTCCTGGGTAGACAACGGATTGGAGCCGCACAGTACCAGGTCGGCGCCGCCGGCTTTCAGGGTATAGGCCAGGTTGGCCGTCTCCGAGGTGACATGGAGACAGGCGGCGATGCGAATGCCCTTGAACGGCTTCACTTTCTTGAAGCGCTCGGCGATGAGTTTCAGGACGGGCATTTCCCGCCCGGCCCAGGCGATGCGCTCCTTACCGAGTCCGGCGAGCGTGGGGTCTTTGATATCGGAGGTGACTGCCATGTTTTACCTTTCTTCAGATAAGGATATCGATGATCTGGCGCACGTTATCCGCCACCGGGCGAAGCGCGTCAATTATAACATGATTCGGACCGATTGGAATCTCGGTTACCGGCTCGAACTTCGATTTTTGAGACAGATAAACCTGCCAGCTGCCGTCGGAGATGCTGACTTCGGCGGCGCGTTTCTCCAGGCGCTGTTTCAGTTCGTCTTCCGGCAGGCGGCACTCTAGGACAACAAAGCCAGCCTGTCGGCGCTTCGCCATCTCCTGCGCCCGTTCGCGGTCAGCCCGCCGCAGGAAGGTGGCGTCGATAATGACGGCGTTCCACATCGTGAGGGCGGCATCCGCCTCGGACAGCATGGCGTCATAGGTCAAACGGCTCATCTCAGGCGAATAGAGACCCTCGTCGAAGGCGTTCCCAGCATGTTCCGTAAGCGGGACCCCGGCCAGTTTCTTCCGGGTGATGTCCGAGGAGATGTACCACAGCCCGAGGCGCCGTGCTAGTTCGGCGGCCACAGCAGACTTGCCGCAGCCGGTGAAGCCGGTCATGATGAAAAGCTTGGGTCCGTGGCGAGTGTAGGCCAGTTCCAGGTCGAAATAGCCGCGAGCTTTTGCAAGCTCAACCGCTTTCTCGGCCTCCGGCACGAACGGATCGTCCAGCTTGAAGCAGGCCACCTTGGCCCGGATGTGGGCGCGGTAGGCCTGGTAGAAATTAAGCAGGCTGCAGATCCCGGAATCGCCGCTTTGCTTGATGTATTCGAAGACGAAAGCCTGGCGCAGGTCGGCGCGCCCTGACCGGTCGAGGTCCATGGCCAGGAAGGCCACTTCGGAGGCGGTGTCGCCGTAGCGGAAGCGGTCGTTGAACTCGATGCAGTCGAAGATGCAGATGACAGCGTCCTGGAAACAGATGTGGGCGGCGTGAAGGTCGCCGTGGCAGTCCCGGATTCTGCCTTCGGAGGCACGGCGGGCTAGAGTCTCGGCGTGATCCCTGAGGAAGACATCGAAATACTGCCTCAAGGCATCGAACTGCCGCTGCGATAAAGCGCGGCCGATATACGGTCGGCTCTGGTCGAAATTCTCGTCGATGTTGCGCCGGATGCTGTCGAGGCTCCCGAAACCTGAAATCTCCGGGTTGGTCTCGGCCGCGGCGTGGAAAGCGGCGACTGTGCCGGCCACCGATTCGATCATGGCAGGGGTGACGGTGCCTACTTTAAGCCGGTAGTCCAGCAGGCCTTCGTCCGGCAACTGCTTCATCTTGACGGCGTAATCGATGACCTCGCCGTCGCCGCCGAGCGTAATCCTGCCGCCTTGCCTGGTAACCGGGATGACGCCAAGATAGGTATCGGGGCACAGGCGGCGGTTCAGGGCCACTTCTTTGTCGCTGAAAAGCTTGCGCCGCTCCAGGGTGGTGTAGTCGACATATCCCAGGTTGACCGGCTTCCGGAGCTTATAAGCATGCCGGCCGGTGAGCAGCACGAAGGACATCTGCGTCTGGATGAGTTTGACCTCAACCGGGGCATCGTCCGGGTAGTGCTCCGGGTCAAGCAGGGCTTCGATAACTGCCGGCAGCTGCGCCATCAGCCGAAAAGCTACTCCGCCTTGGACGCCTTGGCCGCGGCCGGCTTGTGAGTCTTGGGTTTTTCTTCGGCCGGGGCTTCATCCTTGGGTTTGTGGGCGACTTTCGGTTTAGCCTCGGCGGGGGCGGCGGCTTCAGCCTTGTGGGCGGCGGCCTTCGGCTTGGCCTCGGCGACAGGTTTGGTTTCGGCCTTGGGCGCGGCGGCCTTAGGTTTGACGGCCTTCACCGGAGCGGCGGGCGTTTCTTCCATTTCATATTTGGTGCGGGCCGGGGCGGCAACCTTCGCGGCGGCCGGCCGGGCAGCCCGGGCGCGTTCCTTCAGGGTCTCTTTACGCCTTTTGTGTTTCCTCTGGGCGACCTGGCTCTTTTTATTCATTTTGCCTCCTAATTCATCGTCGTTATTTATTGAATATTGGTAGTATTGGGCATTGGTAGTTATTGGTATTATTCTCTACAGGTACCGGCCTCTCATCTTGCGGGTGAGTTCAACCATAGTTTCCAGCAGGCGTTCGGCGGCGTCCTCGCTCATGTAGGCCATGCCGCAGCAGGGGGTGATCATGGACTGGCGCAGGATGTCGCGGAAGTTCAGCCCGTCCCGGGTGAACGGCGCGATGGCCTCTTCCAGACGGTCCTTGAGGCTGGATGCCGTCTCTTCTTCAACGCCCCGGTTGGTATTGGGTACGATGCCCCAGGCGATGGCGCCGCCGCGCTTGATGAACTGGCTGATCTCGGCGGGGTAAAGAGCCAGGGAACCGGCGTAGTTGTAAGCGTCGAAACTGATGACATCAGTGGATGTATCGGTTAAAAGCGTCCAGTCGGTGTTGCCGCAGCAGTGAACGCCCTTGATGCCCTTGATGGCGCCCAGCACTTCGGTCAAGAGCTCCTGGATGCGCTCTTTGGACAGCGGCAGGTAGGCCGAGCCGTAACTGGTCAGGGCGGGCTCATCGATGAACATGATGGTGTTGGGCGAGATTTCCCGGAGCAACGCTTCCTGCCAGATCGTTTTCAGCGACAGCAGCTTGGCCGCAGCCTCGGATAAAACATCGTCGTAGACGATGGGCGTGTCCATCTCGTCCTTGACCGACAGGCACCAGCTGACCGGTCCTTCGACCTGACCCTTGACGCCGAGAGGGTGCTCCGGGTGATTGGTCTGGAAGGCGTGAAAGCCCGAGGCAAATTCCTCGCTGATGGCGTATTTGGCGGCGTCGCTGGTGATGTAGGCGCCGTAGAGCGCTTCAAGCTGGTGTTCCCAGCCGTTGGGATGGCTCACCGACACCTCTTCCTCGGTGATGGAGACGCCGGGGAAACCTTCGGCATACTGGGCGGTCATCAGTTCCCGGTAATTGCGCATTGGCAACTGGGGCCAGGCCGGGAGTTCGGTCAAAAAGCGCGAAATGAGCTTGCAGGCGCCCACCGGATCCCGGTGCGGCATGCTGCCGATGATGGTGGGCGTTAAATTAAATTCGGTTTTGGACATTGAGACTCCGAATACAGTTCTACTATTAAATCACAAACGCGCGCCGGGCGATAGCCCTTATCCTAAACCGGCCGATTTGACCGTTATTTGACGTACTTGCCGATAAGAAGTTCGAGATCCTTTTTGCGCGCCGGGGCGATTGCCTTGGGGTCGGTGACGATGGCGTTCTGCAGGGCGGTCGAACAGGAGCATTTCCTCGAGCCGGGAAGGCGGCTGATGGCCAGCTTGACAATA
>CAZGRY010000109.1:3607-4464 GCA_964528105.1 uncultured Dehalogenimonas sp. | reverse complement strand
TTATAGCTGTCTTCGGTCTTGCCGTCGGATTTGATGATGATTTTTTCCGAGGTCACCGATTTGACCGTGCCGGCATTGCGGGCGAAGATGACGTGACCGGAATACCGCACGGCTTCCATTTCCATGCCGGTAGCCACCAGCGGCGCCTCCGGACGCAACAGGGGCACTGCCTGGCGCTGCATGTTGGCGCCCATGAGGGCGCGGTTGGCATCGTCGTGCTCCAGGAACGGGATGAGCGACGCCGCTACTGAGAAGATTTGCTTGGGCGAGACGTCCATATAATCGATCTTCATCGGAGGCTCGTAGAGGTATTGCTCGCCAAAGCGGGACTCGATGCGGTCATCAATGAAACACCCGCGGGCGTCCAGGCGGGCGGTGGCCTGGGCGACGACGTACTTGTCCTCTTCGTCGGCGGAAAGATAAGGCACATCGTCGGAAACGAATGGTTCGATATGGATCAACCGTTCCGGCAGCTTGGCGAGGTTCTGGAACGATTTGTCGTCGATGACGTCGCCAGCCGACAGGATGACGTTGCCGGACTCGTCGGCCACCGACTCGTGCAGCGCCAGGCCGATAAGGCGCTGGTCGTGATTCACGAGTTCTTTCAGTACCTTGCGATACGGCGTCTCGATAAAACCGTAGCGGTTGACCCGGCTATAGGCCGCCAGAGAACCGATAAGACCGATGTTGGGGCCTTCAGGTGTCTCAATGGGGCAGATACGGCCGTAATGAGAATAGTGAACGTCGCGGACATCAAAGCCGGCGCGTTCGCGGGAAAGACCGCCGGGGCCCATAGCCGACAGGCGGCGCTTGTGGGTCAGTTCGGCCAACGGGTTGGTCTGGTCCATGAACTGAGA
>CAZGRY010000109.1:0-3597 GCA_964528105.1 uncultured Dehalogenimonas sp. | reverse complement strand
AGATAACTGGGAACCGCCGAAAAATTCTCGGACGGCGGCGACGACAGGCCGGATGTTGACCAAGCCCGAGGGCGTCACCTGGTCCAGGGCGACGATGCTCATACGTTCCTTGGCTACCCGCTCCAGGCGAAGCAAACCGATGCGGAACTGGTTCTGGATAAGCTCACCGACGGTGCGGATGCGGCGGTTGCCCAGGTGGTCAATATCATCGGCATGGTCGATCCCATTGTCTATGCGAATGATCTGCTTGATGATGGCCACGATATCGTCGCGGGTCAAGGCTCGGTTTTCCTCGGACACTTTGCCCTCAAGACTTAGTCGGCGGTTGACCTTGTAGCGGCCGACCATGCCCAGATCGTAGTGGTCCGGGCTGAAAAACATGTCGTTGACCAGGCGAGAGGCATTCTCCACGTTGGCTGGGTCGCCCGGCCGCAGGCGGCCATATATGTCGATGAGGGCTCCGTTGGTGTCGCGGATCAGCGGGTCCTTGTCAATGGAGGACTGGATGAAGAGGTGTTCCATCGAGGTATCGATATCGCTGAACAGGTTGATCAACTCTTGATCAGAGCTGTAGCCGATAGCGCGGAGGAAGCTGGTGACCGGTATCTTGCGCCGGCCATCAATCTTGACCGAGATGACATCGCGGTTGGAAGTTTCGAATTCAAGCCAGGCGCCGCGGCTGGGGATGAGACTGGTGTGGCACAGCGGCCGTCCGGTGGCCGTGTCTTCCTGGACGGTGAAATAGACGCCGGGAGAGCGTAGAAGCTGGCTGACTACCACTCGCTCGGTACCACTGGTAATGAAGGTGCCGTTACGTGTCATGAGTGGCAGGTCGCCGAAGAAAAGCTCGAAGGGCTCTTTGATTTCGCCGGTGGCTTTGATAATGAGGCGCGCCTTGACATAGAGCGGGATGGAATAATTCTGGTCGCGCTGCTGGCACTCTTCTTCGGATAACCGCGGTTCCCGGAACTCATAGCCGATAAACTCGAGTTCCATGCGGTTGCCATTGAAATCCTTGACCGGGGAGATCTCTTCGATAAGCTCTTTAAGAGCGTCTTCCATGAACCATCGGAAGGAGGCCAACTGGATATCGATAAGGTTGGGGACGTCGACGACCTCGGGGATTTTGGAATAGGATTTCCGGGCCGCGGCTGCCGACAGTACGCCGGTAGCGGGTAATGTTGAGACCATGTCTACTCCTTAAACCAGAAATAAATAAATTAAGGAAATGGACGGACTAGTTCCTGTGAAATGGGGTTCCTGAAAAGACCTTAATATAATGAATTTGAATAAGAGGCATAATTAACAACCACTCAGTATATACCAACAATCGCCACCTGTCAATGACAGCGGTACGCAATTCCGAAAAATATTTTCACTGCAACTGTTGGGCGGATACAAAACACTTCACGTAAGGCGGGAAGGTTGCCCGGACGATTGACTGCTACAATGCCCCATGTTAAGATAAGACTAATTTGAATACTACGATTAAAGGGGACGGCAATCCCCTTTTTGGTTTCCTATAACCCATGACGCAGTTCGAAGCCGAACTAGGCTCGTTGAGACCGTCCCGGCCGATGGTGCTGACCATCGGTGTGTTCGATGGGGTTCACCTCGGCCACCAGGCGCTCATCGCCGAAATGGTCCGGCAGGCGAAACAAACCGGAGCTGTATCCGGGGTCATCACCTTCGCCGGGCACCCACGGCTGGTGTTGGGTAAGCACAAGGAGTTGCCCCACTTGACAAGCCTCGAACAGCGGGTGCGACTGCTTGAAGCCAAAGGCGCCGACCGTGTGATCGTACTGACCTTCACCAAAGAATTGGCTGACTTGCCCGCCGCCGAGTTCATCGGCCAACTGGTGAAGCAACTGGGAATGAGACACCTGGTTATCGGCCCGGATTTCGCGCTGGGCAAAGGCCGAGAGGGCGATATCGACTCGCTCCGGGCGCTGGGTGAAAAACTCGGCTTCACCGTCACCGTTGCCCCGCCCCTTGTGAAAAACGGCTACAAGGTTTCCAGTACCAGGATCCGCAAGGCTATGGCCGAAAGCAAAATGGCCAATGTCCATGACCTCCTCGGCCGCTACTTCAGCCTCGAAGGCGAAGTTGTGAAAGGCGAAGGCCGCGGCGCCAGACTGGGCATTCCCACCGCTAACATCGAAATCCCCCCGGACCAGGCGTTGCCTGCCGACGGTGTTTACGCCACCATCGCGTGTATCGATGACCAACCCATGGCGTCGATCACCAATATCGGCACCCGGCCGACCTTCGGCGGCGGGCAGCGGACCGTGGAAACCCACCTCCTGGACTACCGTGGCGATCTTTACGGCCGGAGACTGGAAATTGCTATAATAGAGCAAATCCGCCCGGAGAAGAAGTTTGCCGCGGCGGAGGAACTGCTGGTCCAGATCAAAGACGACATCACCATGTCCAGGCAGGTATTAAAAAAGACGGGTTGCGTATGATGCCGGAAATCGATTTCATCCTGAAACGGGCCGTCGCCGAGATCATCGATGAAGAAGAACTGCGGAAGCTCCTCGGGTCAGGGAAAAAGCTGCGGCTCAAGGAAGGTTTCGATCCCAGCTCGACCGATATCCACCTCGGCCACATGGTCGGCCTCCGGAAATTACGGCAATTACAGGAACTCGGGCACCAGGTGGTGCTTATCGTCGGAGACTGGACGGCCCAGATCGGCGATCCCACCGGAGCGTCGATCACCCGTCCGATGCTCACCGCCGAGCAGGTCAAGGCCAATGCCGAGACCTATATGCAGCAGTTCTTCAAAATCGTCGACCGCTCTAAGACCGAGGTCCGGTGGCAGAGTGAATGGTTCGGCAAATTCACCCTGGCCGATGTCATCAAGCTCACCAGCCGCTTCACCATCGCCCAGATGCTGGCGCGCGAAGATTTCAAAAAGCGTTTCGAGTCTAACCGCCCAAGCACCATCACCGAGTTTTTATACCCTCTGCTGCAGGCGTACGATTCGGTCATGCCGATGTCGAGTTCGGCGGCAACGACCAGAAGTTCAATCTGCTGGTCGGCCGCGAGCTTCAATCTATGATCGGCCAGCCGCCGCAGCAGGTCTTCCTGACACCCATCCTCACCGGCACCGACGGCGTTAAGAAGATGTCGAAGAGCCTGGGCAACTACATCGGCGTGGCTGAATCTCCGGAGAATATTTTCGGCAAGGTCATGTCCATTGGCGACGATCTCATCCTCCAGTACTTCGACCTTTTGACCGATGTTAATGATGAGGAGTTTCGGCACTTCGAGCGGGACATGACCGGCGGTCGTACCAATCCGATGCTGCTTAAAAAACGCCTGGCGCGGGAAATAATTAAACAGCTATTTACCGAAAGCGATGCCGCCGATGCCGAAATCGCCTTCGAGCGAGTCCACCAACGACGCGAGCTTCCCGAAGAAGTGAATGAATGCATGGTTTCCTTCAGCGCCATGAAGTCCGGCGACTGCGACGATATCGATTTACCCTGCTTGATGGTGGCTACCGGGTTGGCTGCCAGCAAAGGTGAGGCCAAGCGCCTGATTCAGCAGGGCGGCGTCTCCCTCGAAGGCGAAAAAGTCACCTCCGAAAAGGCC
>CAZGRY010000108.1:0-4496 GCA_964528105.1 uncultured Dehalogenimonas sp. | reverse complement strand
GTGCGGCATCATCCTGGGCAAAAAGATATACCTCGACCGGCTGCGGAAACATCCATTGCTGCGGGCCGTCCGGGTCGACAAATACGCCGCCATCGCACTTTCGGTGACGTTGCTGCATTATTTGAAGGGCGAGGTGAACGAACTGCCGGTATACCGCATGATGGGAACTTCCCTCAAGGATCTGATCAAGCGCGAGTGCGCGCTGGTAGACCGGCTGGCCGAATCGGGCCTGTCCGCCGAGGTCATCGACGGGGAGAGCCTGGCCGGCGGCGGCTCCCTTCCCGACGAAACCTTACCCACCAAGCTCGTTTCCATCGCGGTGAAAGGCACATTCGAGGACTTCGCCCACGGCTTGCGTCTGGGCAATCCCCCGGTGCTGGGCCGCGTCCACGAAGGCCGCTTTGTCTTTGACCTGCGCACCGTTTTTCCGGCACAGGACACTGAACTCTCCGATGCCATCGTGGCGGCCTACAAGGGCTAACCGTGTTAACCTTAGGCACCGCCGGTCATATCGACCACGGGAAGTCGAGCATCGTCAAGGCGCTCACCTCCATCGACCCTGACCGGTTGCCGGAGGAAAAAGAGCGCGGCATGACCATCGACCTGGGCTTCGCCTGGTTCGCCCTGCCGTCAGGTGAAAAGGTCGGCCTGGTGGACGTGCCGGGGCACCAGCATTTTGTCCGCAACGTTATCCCCGGGCTGACCGGCATCGACGCCGTCATGCTCATTGTCGCAGCGGACGACGGCTGGATGCCGCAGACCGAAGAACACCTGCAGATCATCGACCTGCTGGGCATCAATCGGGGCTGGGTCGTCCTCAACAAAATCGACCTGGCCGAGGCCGACTGGCGCGACATGGTCAAGGCTGACATCCTGAATCACCTCGCCGGCACCGCTCTCGACCGGGCGCCTATTATCGAGGTTTCTGCCAAGAGCGGCCAGGGTATCGACGCGCTCAAGTCCGCCATCGAGGCACTCGCCCGTGACATCGGGCAGGAAGACATAAAAAAGCCCCGCCTGCCCATCGATCGTGTCTTCAACATCAAGGGCTCCGGCACCGTCATCACCGGCACGCTGCACCACGGGACTCTGTCTGTCGGCGACGAGGTGACGATACTCCCAAAGGGGCTTTCCGCCCATGTCCGTGGCATCGAAAGCTATAAAGAGCATCTCACCAAGGCGGCGCCGGGCTCCCGCGTCGCTTTGAACCTGTCCGGCGTCAAGAAAGACGAACTCGAACGCGGCGATGTTATCGTAGCCAAAGACGCCGAGACCCCGCTGTCTCGCTACCTTGATGCCGAATTGCGATTATTGCCGACGGTCAAACAACCATTGAAGACCGGCGCCGAGGTAACCCTCTTCTTCGAGACCGCCGAAATGCCGGCGCGGGTCATCGCCCTGGAGGGTAAAGAAATTGTTCCGGGAACGGCGGCGCTGGTTCAGCTCCGCCTAGACCATGAGGTGGCAACGATCGTCGGCGAGCGTTTCATCCTGAGGAAAAGCTCACCCGCCGAGACCATCGGCGGCGGCCGGATTCTCGACCCGCTAGCCGAGCGTTACCAGATGAAAAACGCGGCGCAACAGATCGAGCGTTTGAACACCCGCCGCAAGTTAGATCTCGAATCACTGATGACTACCGCACTTACCAAGACCCACTTCGCGCCCCGTCGAGGCTTTTTGCGGGCTAGCCCGTTCAACGATTCGGCAATTACCAAGTCGATGGAGGCGCTGGTCAAGAAGGGCGAAATCGTTGGCCGCGGCGACTTTATCATCGCCGGCAACTTCTGGGCGGAGAGGCAGCAACTTTTGCTTGATACGCTGGCCGCCGCTCACAAGGCCGAACCGCTTAAAAAGGGACTGTCCCAAGCCGAGGCCGCTGCCAAACTAGCGCTACCGCCGGAGCTTTTTACCGCCTTAGTCGAGGATCTAATCGGCAAGAAGAAGATCATCCGCTCGGAAGACGTGCTGGCGCTGGTAACCCACAAGCCGGCGCTGTCCGGCGGCCAGGCAGAGATGGAAAACCTCATCATCGCCGCCGTTGAAAAGAACCCCGCCGCGCCGCCCACCCGGACGGAACTGCTGCAGTCTGTCGCCAACGCGGCCAGCGTCCTGCGCTACCTTCTGGAACAGGGCAAGCTGTTCGAGTTGCCGGACGGAATATTGCTGTCGGCCGAGCAGTACCGCTCGGCAAAGCAAAAGGTCATAGACATATTGAAGGCCAAAGGCGAGATCGCCATCCAGGACATGGCTGCGGCCACCGGATTTTCCCGGAAATATTCTATCCCGTTCCTGACCAGGCTTGACCAGGAAGGCATCACCAAACGCCAGGAGAACATCCGGATCCCGGCGCGCAAGCTGGAGTAAGCTAGAATTACAGCCGGCTCTAAAAGTCCACCGGTGGTGGTACCGTCCCGGTCGGTATTACGGTTGGCGCTGCCGTCGTCGGCGGAGGTGGGATCGTCGGCGCGGTCGTGGTGGCCGGCGCGACGGTTGTCGTAGGCGGTGGAGTAGTTGTCGGCGGCCGCGTTGTTGTTGTTGTCGGCGGCCGGGTAGTGGTGGTGATCGGGGTGAAGGTGGCCGTCGGTTCGGGATTCATCGCCAAGCTAACGCTGAAAACGACGCTGATGACCGCGGCGGCAATAACCGGAGCGGTGATGATCAGGCTCTTGACGAAAGTTCCGTCGTTCATTTCCAACCTCCCGAAACGGCTATCCGCCGGGCAATATCTCGACCGCGGCGTCAAACCCGCTGGTGGCATGGCGCTTCATGTTTTTATCGATGAGGACGGCCTGGACCCCGGGAAGGTTTTCAAAGAGCGATCTGGCGTCGGACACGCCGAGCACCATCGCCGAAGTGGCCAGGGCATCGGCCAGGGCGGTGTCGGAGGCAATCACGGTGGCCGAGGCCAATTCCCGCGGCGAGTGCCCCAGCCGGGGATCGATGATGTGGTGCCAGGCGAAGTCCGGGGTGAAGGCGTTCTCGTAATCACCGGAGGTAGCGATGGAATCGTCGGTGGTCTGGAAAACTTCGTAGTAGCCAGCCAGTGCCCTGGGGTGGGTCAGGCCGATCTTCCACGGCTGACCGTCGTCCCTGGTGCCCCGCAGCGACATATCGCCGGAAGCCGCCACCAAGACGCGGGAATAACCACGAGCCCGAAGAGTAGCGGCGGCGTGGTCGACGATGTAGCCCTTGGCCACGGCATCCAGGGTCAGGCGCATGCCCGGCGCCGCCAGGCTGATGCGTTTGTCGCTGATCTGAATGCGGCGGTAATCCACCAGTTCCCTAGCCGCTTCGATGGCTTTTTCGCTCGGTGGTGAGCCGCCATCGGCAAAGCTTTCGGCATAAAGATCGAGCAGGGGCAGCACCGAGACATCGAAGGCACCGCCGGTGATTTCGGAGATATACTTGGCCTTCTGGACGACGCCAAGGAGCTCGGGTGAGGCGGTCTCGATGAGGCCGGTCCGGTTCAGGAGTGAAAGCTCGCTGGATTGGTCGTGCCGGGACAGCACCGCGGACAGCCGCTCGAACTCGGCAAAGCCGTCCTTGATCGCCGCCTCGGCCCGTTTTTCGTCGGTGTCGACAAGCTTGATGGTGACGAAGGTGCCCAGGACCGTTCGCGTCTCACTGGCCTCGGCAGCCGCGCCGGACTGAATCAGTTCCCTGACGCCAAGGCCGCCCAGGGCTAAAACCCCGGCTCCGATGGCGCTAATGCGGACGAAATCCCGCCGGGTAAGCTGTTTTTTTATCATTTTTCTTTGCCTCTGACCCGGGTTTAACTGAACGCCTTGGAAAGGATGACGGCGGCAACCAGCACCGCCCCGGCGATGACCAGGATGGTCAGGATGTAGGCATACACCTTGCTCCGGACAGCCTGCTCCGTCTGTTTTCTAGCTTCGGCCTTGGCATCAGCCGCAGCGGCATAGCCGGCGCCCGGCACGATGGCGCTCCACATGCAGCTTTCGATGCAGCGACCGCAGAAGATGCAGGCAGAAGTATCCAGTGTATAGCTTTTCAAATCGTAGCACAGGTCGCACTTCAGGCAGCGTTCGGCGTCGGCCACCGCAACCTTGGCAAGCAGAGTCTGCTCAGAGGCTGCCATTGAGCCGTCGGCAATCTTCACCTTGTCCACCGGTACCAGTGATGGCATGCGCTTTTTGATATCGCGAATCGGGGTCAACGCCTTCGGCGACTCGGGCTCTGCCAAAGTGATATCTAGATTGCCGCTACCGCCGAGGAATTTGTCGGTCATCGAAGCGGCCCAGCGACCCGCGGCTACCGATTCGACCACCGACCGCTGTTCGTTGACCGCATCACCAACCGCCAAAACACCTGCCCGGCATACCTCAAGGTCGCCGTTCGGCGTATCGCCGGACTTGCCCAGTGCAGAGACGACGCTTTCGGTGCTAAATTTTTCCTCGGTGCCGGGTAGGGGATCGTAGGCCAGTTCGCCGCTGCCCTCGTAGCCGAAGGCGCGTATCTTTTGACCCAGGACACCG
>CAZGRY010000107.1:0-4534 GCA_964528105.1 uncultured Dehalogenimonas sp. | reverse complement strand
GGGCGTCGGCCGAGATCTTGTTTAGGTCTCCGGTGATGAGCTTGATGTCCATGAGACTCCTTCTATTATTTTCTTGATATTTCCGCGACTATTTTATCAATAATGGGGAAAATGTCCATAGTCCCGGTAATTTCGTAATGTGGTTCGGTGATTGGCTCAAAATCGGGTTCGAGCTTTTGATAGACCGCCCAATCAGCGTCCGAGTAACCGTCGCGCTGTAACAGGCGGCCAGAAAGGCGTCCTTCAGCGACCTCCCGGGGCGTATTCAGGTGAACTATGATCAGCTTTGCTCCGGCTTCAGCGGCAATGGCATGCAACGGGCGCCTGGAGTCCTCGCTCAAATTTGTCGCATCGAGTACGACGTTATACTTGGCGGAAAGGAATTCTTTTACGAGTTGATGGATCGCCTTGAACAGCCGGAAGCTCTCGAATTGGCTATAAACCGGCCGCCGTACCAGTTCTTTGCGCAGAAAATCGCTTTCGAGGACCACGGCCGGAATCTTTTCGGTAAGCCTGGCGGCAAAATAACTTTTGCCGCTGCCTGGTAAACCGCCGAGGACGATAAACGAGGGATGATCGACCTGTGCTTCAAGTCTGGAAGCCACGGCGCGCCGCAGCCTGCTGGCATCACGGGCTAGTAATTCTTCTTCCTTCATCCTGGCAATTATACGCCGCCGGACGGGAAAGTTTTAAGTTGTTAGTCTAACAATCCGAACGTGTCCAGGTCTCCGTTAGGCTTGCGCGGGATGTCGCTCATGAAAAGCACCTTTTTAGGGCATTTGTAGTTAGCCAGTCTCTCAAGGAAGAATTTCTTAGTCTCCTGTTCGGTCAGCGCGAGGCCTTCCTTGAGTTTCACCACAGCCAGGACGACCTCACCGCGCATGCCATCGGGATCGATAAAGCCTGAAGCCGCGGCGTCAGCAACGGCCGGATGGGTCAGCAGCAGGTCGGAGATATCGGAGAAGTAGATGTTTTGTCCCTTGGTGATGAGCATCGGCTTTTTAACGCCCTTGATATACAACTCGCCTTTGTCATCGATAACACCAATATCGTCGGTGTAGAGCCAACCGTAGCGGATATACGCATCGGTATCGCCCGGACGGTTGTGGTAAGCGCGCATGATCGGGCCTTCAATGATGACCTCGCCCGGTTCGCCCACCTCGGCATCATAACCGTCCTCGGTAACGATCCTGATTGTAAATCCCGGAATTGCCTTATCGACACCGCCGCTCCGCCCGGATTTATCAACTTCCTGGCAGGTAACATGGCTAGTGGATTCCGTTAATCCATAAAACTGGATAAGATTCTTTCCGGTGAATTCTTCGAAATCGCTGATAACCTTAACAGGGATAGGCGCGCCGGCGCTGCCGCAGAACCGCAGCGTACTCAGGTTATATTTGAGACCGTTGTCCTTGAAATGTTTGACCATCAGGGCATAGATAAAAGGCACGCCGTGGAACATTGTAGCCCGTTCTTTTTCTACGGCGCACAGCACCGCATCCATGGACACACCGCAAACGATGACAACGCGACTGCCAGCCCAGAGCGCAGTCATCATGATGACGGCGATACCGATGGTATGATGCAGCGGCAGGGCAAAGAGGATGACCGTGTCCTGATCAGTCTGGCCGAAACCCGTGGCCGATCCTGCGGCGGCCTCGATAAGGTGGGTGTGGGTGATCTCGGCGCCGTGAGGCCGCAGCGTCGGTCCGGAGGTATAGGCGATATGAGCCAGTTCGGGGTACTCGGCAATTGGTGGTGGCGCGTCGGCGCTTTCGATAAGAGAGGCGAAAGGCGTACAGGCCACCCCTTCTGTTTCGCCCATGCCGACAAGATGTTTCAGGCAGTCGAACCTGGCGAATTCGTGCCCTAGCGCTTTGAGAATCGCGGACTCGGCGATGAGGGTCACGGGGCGGCAGTCATCGAAAACAGCCTTGATCTCCAGCATTTTGTACTTGGTATCGAGGGGAATGGCGATGGCGCCGGCCTTGACAATGCCGAAATAGCAAATGGCAAAATCAGGGCTGTTTTCCAATAATAAAGCGATGCGGTCGCCCGGTTTGATTCCCATAGCGACAAGGTTCTTCGCAAGGCCGTTAGAAAGCTTATCGAGATCAGTAAATGACACTATGCGGTCGCCCAGTTGGAAGGCGGTCCGGTCCTGGTATTTCTGTGCCGCATCCGAGATAAATTCGATCAGGTTCATGTTATTCCTCGACGTTAAGTCGTCCTGAAGTCTATCAAATCCAGCCCCCGCTGCCAAATTAATTAAGACCAAAGTATTAATACTCCAGTGTCTTGACAACGCCTGGCAATTGGTTTATATTGGCCCTTAATCGAATAGCCAAAGGCCATGAACGGGAATAGTAGGTTCCCCAGCCAGGTCACAGAGAGCCGGAACAGGTGAAAGCCGGCGCCTGAGCGGGAATTGAATGGTCCCGGGAGCCGCCGCCCGAAAGTCGAGGCCGATCGGTAGGAGCAGCCGCAAGGGAAGCGTTAGAATCCCAGGATATCATCCTTCGAGTGATGGACGTATCCGTAACGAGATAGTCTCCCCGCCCGATGGCGCAGACTAACAAGGGTGGCACCGCAGAGCCCTCTGCCCCTTAATAAGGAAGAGGGCTTTTTTGTTGCCCTCGGGAGGTGCACTATACTATGTTTTGAAAGAAAATCCAAAATCACGCTACGTCTGAATTAAATTTGTTTGAAGGAGAAGAATATGGATCGCACAAAATTTCTGCTTAACGAAAAGGAAATGCCGATAGCCTGGTACAATATTCAAGCCGACCTCCCGACACCTCTTGCGCCATACCTCCATCCTGTTACAAAAGAAATATTAGGGCCTGCCGATTTGGCACCGCTGTTTCCAATGGAATTGATCATGCAAGAGGTATCAAAGGAGCGCTACATCGACGTTCCTGGCCCCGTTATCGATATCTATCGTAGTTGGAGACCGACTACCCTTTACCGGGCTCACCGGCTGGAGAAGGCGCTGCAAACACCAGCCAAAATTTTCTATAAATATGAAGGTTCAAGCCCCGCTGGCAGCCATAAGCCAAACACCGCCGTTCCACAGGCTTACTACAATAAGAAAGAAGGCATCAACCGCCTGACCACTGAAACCGGTGCCGGTCAATGGGGCTCCTCCATGGCTTTTGCCTGTAGTCAGTTCGGCATTGACCTCAAAGTCTACATGGTCAAGGTCAGTTATCAGCAAAAACCTTATCGAAAGATGATGATGGAGACCTGGGGTGCCGAATGTGTTCCCAGTCCCAGTCCGGACACAGCGGCAGGCCGCGCCGCTTTAGCTGAAGATCCCAACAACCCCGGCAGCCTTGGCCTGGCCATCTCTGAAGCCGTCGAAGACGCGGCGCCCCGTGCCGACACCCACTACGCGCTGGGTAGCGTTTTGAATCACGTCCTGATGCACCAGACGGTTATCGGTCTGGAATCCTTGAAGCAAATGGAAATGGCGGGGGAGTATCCTGACATTGTCATCGCCTGTGTCGGCGGTGGTTCCAATTTCGGCGGCATGGCCCTGCCTTTCGTCCATCAGAATTTGACCGGCGGCAAAAAGACCCGCATCATAGCCGTCGAACCCTCAAGTTGCCCATCTCTCACCAAGGGTGTTTTCGCCTTCGATTACGGCGACGTTGCCGGTATGGCGCCTATCGCCAAGATGTTCACTCTCGGCCGGAAGTTCATGCCTCCGCCGGTTCATGCTGGCGGCCTTCGCTACCATGGTATGTCACCAATCATCAGTCATTTGTATAAATTGGGATTGATCGAAGCCAGAGCTGTAACGCAATTGCCCACGTTCGAAGCTGGCATTCAGTTTGCGCGTACTGAGGGTTTTATTAGTGCTCCTGAAACCAACCATGCCATCCGGGCCACCATTGACGAGGCTATCAAGTGTCGCGAATCCGGAGAGAAAAAAGTCATCCTATTCAACCATTCCGGACACGGTCATTTCGACATGGCAGCCTATGATGCCTATCTATCCGGAAAGCTTGCTGACTACGAATATCCGGAAGGAATGGTCAAAGAAGCTCTCAAAGATCTGCCCCAGTGCATCTTGAGATAAACTGACTTTCGCTGAAAAAAGGAGGAGCCTTTTAAGGGCTCCTCCTTTTTTAACATAAATAACATATCATATTCACAAAGAATCCATATTCCAAAGCTAGCTCAATAATGCAAGCTGTCGCGGATAATTTTGATTGACAGGGACAACGGAATATAATTATGTTAAATGGTGAATATAGTTGCGGGAGTATGATATGAGCTTAATACACCGGGTAAAACCATCAATTATCCTGACTGTACTATTTTCCATCGCTTTGTTCGCCTCTGGCTGCGTCTATACTATAGACTCAGCTATCGAGCCCATGTCTTCAGAAAACGCCAACGCTCAATCGCTATCGGCCCAGACCGCGGCTATTACCGGCCCAACCGATTACACTCAGACCGTAATAAAATGCAAACCCTTCGTCGTGGCTATCGATGTCCAGTTTACCGACCGCTTCGGCCGGACGTA
>CAZGRY010000106.1:0-4547 GCA_964528105.1 uncultured Dehalogenimonas sp. | reverse complement strand
GACTTGCCGGCACCGGATGCCCTGGTGATGAGGATGAGTCCCCGGGACTTGGATACCAGGTTCTTGAAGATCTGGGGCAATTCAAGCTCGTCGATGCTGGGGATCTTGAAAGGCACAGGGCGGATGGCCAGGGAGATCGAATTTCGCTGCCGCAGGGCGCTGATTCGGAAACGAGAAAGGCCGTTCATGCTGTAGGAGAAATCAATCTCCCGATCGATCTTAAAAGTCGCCCGTTGCTCCTCGGTGGTGATGAGGTTGAAGATGCTCTCGATATCCTCCGGGCTGAAGGGAGGAACCTCAGGCAAAGGTATCAGTTCCCCGTCCACCCGCAGCACCGGCACGCTCGGCACGGTGATGTGGAGATCGGTGCCGTTGCGAAGAACGATGAATTCGAGGAGTTTTTCAATCGGTACGGTCATACGTTTGTCCTGTGGGGTGAATCTGTAATAAACGTACCAAGTCGCGGCCCGGTTTTCAATAGTACGTAGGTATATTTAACCATAGTAAATAGTACTAAATACTGGCAGGGGGTTTGGAGGGTGATGCCCCGGCTACCAAAAGGACGCGGCGGCGGGGACATCCTTGCGCTTGAGGAGTTCGATGGCGCCGGTGGGACACCCGGCGCGGCAGACGCCGCAGCCGTAGCAGGAGCGGGGGTTGACCCGGGTCGCCGCCGAGGCGTGGCTGTGCTCCAGGGCGCCGAAGTGGCAAACGGCAAAACACTCGCGGCAGCCGGTACAGGCGGATTCGTCGATGCGCGCGACATACTCGGCGCGGAACAGCACCTTAGTCTGCAGGTTCAGGCTGATGTTAAGCGCCTGGCAATCGGCGCGATCGCAGTTGCAGATGCCGCCGATGAACGGCGTCTCAAAGGTCCAGATAGTGTGGCATAGGCCGTCGTCGTCATGCTTCCTTATAGCGGCCAGGGCGTCGGCCGGCGACAGCACCTCGAAGCCGGAGGTCTCCGGGCCGTTAAGGAAGGTACCGTCGAGTTCGGACAGGATCTCCAGGATCTTGCCGCCGCCCGGGGCCAGCGACAGGCCGTAACAGTAGCGGGCTTCCTTTTTAGTCGTCGAGTAGCGGCAGATGCAGGCCAGGCGGACGACGGAGGTGGTCATCGAAAGGACTTCGGCGACGTCCTCCAGCGGCAGCACCTGGCCGAAGTGGTGGGCCTTCTGGCGCGTTGAGAGCGCCGGCCGGATGAGGTTCTTAATAATTCCGGGGAGCCGGTCGATGTCTTCCAGCCGTTTAGCCCCGGCGGCGATGCCTTCCGGGTGCCTGAAAAATTCCTCGATATAGCGCTTGCGTTTGAGGTCGTTAAGTAGTTCCCCGGAGTAGTTGGCGGCGTTCAAATACCACTTTTTACCTTCGCCGTGCTGGTGGCAGAATTGGCACATGGGGCAACTTTAATGTATCCTTGTAGTACCGGTCAAGCTGGGGCGTGTCCCGCTATTATAAATCATAAAAAAATAACGGCCGTGTTATTTTAACGTATTGACAATTTAGCACTGAAAGATATATAGTTTGTCATTCAAAATGGGCAGTACGCCACCTGTCCAAATCAAAAAAATAGGAGGAGACAGTCATGAAGCACAAGTGGCTAACCAGGGCATGGTTCGTCGTTGCCGCCGTATTGGCGATGGCGATGTTCCTGCCGGCCTGCGGAGGCGACGACCCCGAGCAGACCACTGCACCCCCGGCAACCACCACCGCGGTAGTCCCCATGGAATTCAGGGTCAACCTGGCGGGCGAACCGGCCATGATCGATCCCAACCGGGCCTCCTGGTCCGCCGAGCGCAGCGTCATCAACCAGGTCTTCGAAGGGCTCCTGGGCTTCAACCAGGACCTGTCTTTGAAACCGGTCGTCGCTGAGGCCATCCCGACAACCGCCAACGCCGGCATCTCCGCCGACGGCAAGACCTACACCTTCAAGGTCAAGAGCGCCGTCGTTTGGAGCGACAATACCAAGGTCACTGCCAACGATTTCGTCTACTCCATCAAGCGCATGCTGAATCCTGATCTCGCCTGCGAATATGCTTCGTTCTACTTCGGCATCGTAGGTGCAGAGGCCTATTTCAGCTCCGGCAGCAAGACCGCTGCTGAAAAGACGGCCCTGGCCGCCGCAGTCGGCGTTCGCGCCGTCGACGCCGCTACTCTGGAGATCAAGCTTATCAATGCCTCACCCTCTTTCCTTAATCTGATGGCTCTCTGGCCAACCTATCCGGTCAAAGAGAGCGTTATCACTGCCAACGGTGAGGGCTGGACCGAGGCTGGTAAGTATCTGGGCAACGGCCCGTTCATCCTCAAAGAATGGGTCCACCAGGACCACATGACTTTTGAGCGGAATCCCAATTACTGGGGCACCAAGCCCAAGCTGACCAAGATCACCTACAAGATGATCACCGACGCCAATGCCGCCCTGAACGCCTACAAGAACAATGAACTCGACATCTCCGGCGTCCCGGTCGGTACTGAGGCGGCAACCATGGTTGACGCCGTTCTGAGCAAGGAGATTGTACGCTATCCGGAACTGGTCACCTTTGCCTTCCAGTTCAATGTCAATAAGGCGCCTTTCAATAATGTCAAGGTCCGCCAAGCTCTGAATTGCGCTGTCGACCGCGCCACCTTCGTCACCAACGTCCGCGGCGGCGTCGGTAAACCGGCGCTGTCCTGGATCCCGCCCGGAATGCCGGGTTACGACGCCAATCTGGGCGCCGAATATGCCTTCAACGTCACCAAGGCCAAGCAGTTGCTGGCTGACGCCGGCTACGCCGATATTACCAAACTGCCGCAACTTAAGTTCCAGTTCTCCGACACCGCCGGCAACCGCACCATCGCCCAGTTCCTGCAAGCCCAACTGAAACAGAACCTGAACATCGACCTCGTCCTCGAGCCGATGGAATCCAAGGCCTTCAGCCAGATGGTCAACTCCGAGCAGCACACCTGGGCCTGGTTCGGCTGGGGCGCTGACTATCCGGATCCCGACAACTGGCTGCCGCAACTCTTCGGCACAAAGGCTGGCAACAACCATACCGGCTACTCCAACGCAGCCTTCGATGCCCTGTGAACCCAGGCTCTTAAAGAGCTTGACACCACCAAGCGGCTGGCCCTGTGGGCTCAGGCCGCCAAGATGGTCAACGATGACGTACCCATCGTCACCATGTTCTACCGCGAGCGTTTCGTGCTGGTTAAGCCCTCGGTTAAGGGCCTGAAGACCACGGGCATGGATGGTCAGGTAGCTGGCGACATGTTCTACGCCGAAGTCTCCATCCAGAAGTAAAAAATAGTCTGACAGGAAGTCCACCAAGGGCTCAGGGGAACGTCTTTAACTCCATCCCCTGAGCCCTTCGATAAATAAATGCTTAAATACGTATTACGCAGAATACTATGGATGGCGGTAACGCTGTTCTTCGTCGCTTTTATCACCTTTTCCCTGATGCACCTGGTGCCAGGTGGCCCGTGGGACCGGGAAAAGACCCTGGCGCCTCAGGTCGTCGAAGCGTTGAACGCCAAGTACGGGTTGGATAAACCTTTCTTTGTCCAGTTCGGTAATTTCATCGTTAACGCCGTTCAAGGTGATTTGGGCGTAACCTATACCTATCAGGACCGTGGCGTTACCGATGTACTGAAGCAAGGACTGCCAATTACCGCGACACTGGGCGCAATCGCATTTATGGTAGCATTGATTATTGGTATACCCATGGGTGTGGCGGCGGCATTAAAGCAGAACTCCGCCATTGACTACGGCGCCGTCGTTTTTTCAACTGTTTTTGCCAGCATTCCCGGCTTTGTGCTGGGTATTTTTATGATGATCCTTTTTGCCGTGTGGCTGCATTGGCTGCCAACCTCCGGCTGGGGCACCTGGCAGCAGATAATCATGCCGGCCTTTGCTCTGGCGGCGCTGCCGGCGGCTTATACCGCCCGCATCACCCGCGCCTCCATGCTTGAGGTCATCCGGCAGGACTATGTGCGCACCGCCCGGGCCAAAGGCCTGGGAGAGCGGGCAGTGTTGACCCGGCATATCGGCCGAAATGCACTTATTCCGGTGGTTACCGTGGCTGGCCCGGAATTTGCCGGGCTGATCGCCGGTTCATTTATTATCGAAACTGTCTTTTCCATCCCGGGTATCGGCCGGCTGTTTGTCCAGGGCGTTTTCCAGCGGGACTATGGCTTGATCATGGGTACGGTGCTGTTTTACGCCTTTGCGGTGGCTTTGATCAATCTCGTCGTCGATATCCTCTACGGGGCGATCGACCCCAGGATCCGCTATGACTAAAACACACATCGAGCCGGCGGCTAATGCTGCCGCTGTAGAGAGTTGTCCCACCAGACCTCACCGCTCCCTGTGGGGTGACGCTTGGGTACGACTGCGCCGCAACAAGTTAGCTTTGGCCGGCGGCGGCTTTATCCTGCTTTTGTCACTGGCCGCTGCTTTCGCCCCGCTGATCACACCCTACGATTTCGCCACCCAGAATTACAACGAGATTTCCCAGTCTCCGAGCTGGACCCATCTCATGGGCACCGACGAACTGGGCCGCGACGTTTTT
>CAZGRY010000105.1:0-4639 GCA_964528105.1 uncultured Dehalogenimonas sp. | reverse complement strand
CCGTGCTCCAGGGAGCCGCGGTGGTCCATAGCCGCCATGGTGAATATGCCTCGGCCCCCGGCGATCCGTTGCAGGCCGCGGATTTTGCCGATGCTTAAACTAACGTTCATAAACCCATTATCCCGCGTCGCGCTTGATTGCGCAAAAAGGGGGGCGTTTATTGGTACTAAAGTCATCTTGTTAAGGTACTTGTAATCAGCTATAGTACTCAATGGTTACTTATGGTGATGTTGAGAAAGGTAAATCAGCATGATGCAATCAAAACGGTCGCCGGTGACGCCTATGCTGACCACCAGTGAGGTGGCGGCGATACTGAATGTACATATCAATACCGTCAGGCGTTGGAGCAACCAGGGTACGCTTAAGGCTTACCAGCTCGGACCCCGCGGCGACCGGCGTTTCCGGCGCGAAGATATCGAAGAATTCTTAGCCGTGCACCGCAACCACAATGGCGACGGCGAGACGGCTGCAGATAGCAAGGAGATATCATGATTATGAACAAGATCCGGGTCATGGTCTGCGACGAGCAGCCGTTTTTCCGCTCCGGCGTCGCCCAGGCATTGTCCAGCCGCGAAAACATTGAGGTCGTCGAGTGTGATCCCAATGACGACCCGCTGGCCAAGGTCGAGGCTACCCTGCCCGAGATTGTCCTCCTCGGTTCCGACCTGACCGCCGCCAACGGCCTGGAACTGGGCCGCAAGATCGTGCGCTATTATCCCAATATCCGGGTCATCATCCTGTCGCCCGACCCTAACGACACCGAACTGTTCGATGTTATCCGCACCGCAGCCGTCGCCTGCCTCAATAAGAGCACCAACGCCTCGGAACTGCTGGAGACCATCGACCGCGCCTCCCGGGGCGAATATCCCATCAATGAACTGCTGACCCGCCCGGTCATCGCCCAACGCGTCTTAAAGCAGTTCCAGGAAATGGGCGAGATCGATGCCGGCCTGGATGTGGTGGCGCCGCTTACCGCCCGCGAACGGCAGATACTCATGCACGTCACTGACGGCCATACCAACAAGCAGATCGCCAATGCCTTGAAAATTTCGGAACAGACGATCAAGAACCACATTTCGGCCATCCTGCGGAAACTTAACGCCAATGACCGCGCCCATGCCGCCGTTCTGGCTATCCGCCGCGGCTATATCCCGCTGGGGCGGGAGTCCGAGACACCTGCCCGGGCTGCCGGATAAATAGTAAATAGATAGTATTGATTTGATGCTTATTATGTGTTTTACTGCTGGACACGAGGTTAGTAGATAATGTCCGCCACCAAGGCTGCAGAAAAAAAGAATATCGGCGCCCGCCTGTCGGAGTATCTGGGAAGCCAGGGCTATGAAGTCACCGAGCAGGTCAAGATTAAGGGACGCTCCGGACTGGAGCATAACTTTGATGTCCTGGCCCGCCGCGATGACGGATTTGCCCGGCGCATCATCGCTTTCGCCGTGCTGACCGGTCTGGGCGATCAGTCTGCGGCTGAGGCGTCTATCTTCGCCTTCGCCAACAAGACCTATGACGCCGGCATTTCGGAACGGGCTGTCATCCTGCCTACGAACCTAGCCAAGAAAGTCCAGGAATTTGCCGATAGCCAGAAAGTCCAGCTCTTTGACGAGGCATCTCTCGAGGTGTTGTTCAGTCAAGCCGAAGATACCGCCCCGGAAATGCCGGTTTTGGACCGCCCCCTCAAGTTCAACGATAAAGCCGAACTGATTGAAACCCTCAAGAAGATCGGCTATAGGGTGGAAGAAAACTCCCGGCTGACGGGCAAGAGCGGCATCGATCATACGTTTGATCTGGTCGCCTCCGCGAACGGCAACGGCGCCCAGGAACATTTACTTGGCATAGACATCATCAACCATGCCACGGTGCTCAGTCTGGAAGAGATCGCATTATTCGATACCAAGGCCTATGACGCCAGAGTCGGCTCCAAGTTCATCGCCACCTCTTCCACCCTGTCGGAAGAAGCGGCGAAATTCGCCGACAGCCAGAAGATCCGCATCATCGAATTCGCGCCCAGGACTGAACCCGCGCCCGAGCCCCTGAAGACGGTGCCGGTCACTGCCCCCCCTCCCCAGATGGAGATCAAGCCGGCCGAAGGCGGCAAGCTTGGCCGTGAACTGCGCCAGCTGCCCACGCCGGATGCCTTGAAAACCATCCCGGAGATCATGGCCCGGCGTTATAACGCCATTCCCGTCAGGCTGACCGGCAACACCCTGGAAATGGCCATGGCCAACCCCTCGGACATCCTAGCCCTGGAGGCCCTGACCGCCTATTCCAAGCGGCGGATCAAGGCCCTGCCCGCCGATGAGCGTGAACTCCGTGAGGCCATCGATTTCAACTATAAAGGCTACGGCGAAGTTGACCGTTTCCTGTCCCGGATGTCAGTCTCGGCCGATGTAACCGATGAAAGACTGGCGGTTGACGCCGCCGTGGACGCCCCCCTGGCCCAGGCTTTGAACCTCATCATCGAAGAAGCGGTCAAGGCCCGCGCCTCCGATATCCACCTGGAACCTGATGAAGAGCGCCTCCGGGTGCGGTTCCGTATTGACGGCAGCCTGCAGGAAATGATGAGCCTGCCCATCTCGGTGCAGCGCGCCATCATCTCCCGCATCAAGATCCTGGCGTCACTCAATATCGCCGATCATCACCACGCCCAGGACGGCCAGTTCTCGGTCACCGCCGGCGGCCGCAACATCGATATCCGCGTCGCCACCGCTCCCACCGTTCACGGCGAGATGTCGGTCATGCGCCTGCTCGATAAGTCCCGCGGCCTGATGCAGTTGCCGCAGTTGGGCTTCAATAAAGAATCCCTGGCCAAATACGAGGCGATGTTGAGGGTGCCCTACGGCATGATCCTTATCTCCGGCCCCACCGGCGCCGGTAAGACGACCACGCTCTACGCCTCCTTGAGCCAGATCGATACCAAGTCCCGTAACGTCATCACCATCGAGGACCCGGCGGAGTACCGCTTCAAAGATATCAACCAGATCCAGGTCAACGTCCAGGCCGGCATCACCTTCGCCTCCGGCCTGCGCTCCATCCTCCGCCTTGATCCGGACGTTATCATGGTTGGTGAAATCCGCGATGCCGAAACGGCCAACATCGGCGTCCAGGCCGCCCTGACCGGCCACCTGATGATGTCCTCCATCCACGCCAACGATACCGTCGGCGTCCTGTTCCGCATGATCGACCTGGGCGTGGAGCCGTTCCTCATCTCCTCCGCCATCATCGGCATCGTCGCCCAGCGCATGGTCCGCCGCGTCTGCCCCTACTGCAGCCACCAGGTGGACGCCCCGGTGGTGGAGCAGGTGGCCTATGAGCGGGAAATGGGTGAGAAAAAGGTGAAGTTCAACTATGGCACCGGCTGCAAATCCTGCGCCTACACCGGCTACCTCGGCCGCGTCGGCGTGTATGAGATCATGTACTTCTCGGAAACGCTGAAGCGCATGCTCCTGGACGGTGCCGGCGCCGGTGATATCCGCGCCCAGTCCATCCGCGAGGGCATGGTCACCATGATGAAGGACGGCATGCTCAAGGTTAAAGACGGCGTCACCACCCCGTCCGAGATCCTGAAGAACGCCTACTCGCCTGAAGAAAGGTTCTAGCACAACAAAGCGTGTCGCGATTCGGACGATTGTGTGTACAAGGTATAATGGTATTAACAAATGTTATTTAAAATATGGTTAAGGTTGGTAGGGTGAGCTAATGAATTACGCCTATGTCGCTTATACCCAGGACCGCAAGCTGGTGCAGGGCAAGATTGCGGCCATGGACAAGGACGCCGCCGCCAAGCTGTTGGTTCACAACGGCATGCAGGTGCTGTCGCTCAAGTCCCAGTCGTCGTTATTTTCTAACGCCTCAGCCTCCAGCATGTTTGCCAAGAAGGTCAAGCTGGGAGAGATCATCCTTTTCTCCCGCCAGCTCGCCCTGCTCCTTGAGTCCGGTACGGACATCGTGACCTCGATGGAACTGCTGCAGGAACAAACCACCAATGATACTTTCCGGAAGACCCTGGGCATGGTGGCCAATGACATCCGCGGCGGCTCGTCGCTGTCGGCATCCATGAGCAAGCATCCCAAGGTGTTCTCGCCCCTGTTCCACCGCGTCCTGTCCGCCGGTGAACAGGGCGGCAACATGGAGACGGTGCTCCGCAACATGGCGGACTTCCTGTCACGGATGAACGAAACCCGCAAGAAGCTGAAAAGCGCCATGACCTATCCCACCGTCGTGGCGGTAGTCGCCATTGTGGTGGTATCCATCCTGATGCTCTTCGTCATGCCTACCTTTACCGACCTGTACCGTCAGCTTGGCACTGATTTACCCACCGCCACCAGGATACTGATCAGTCTTACCGATTTCTCCACCCAATGGGGCGTTTATATATTGGGCGGCCTGGTCCTGGGCATCGTCGTCACCGTCATGTGGGCGCGCACTCCCACCGGCCGCTACAACGTTGATAAGGCCTTGCTCAAGATGCCGGTTATCGGCCGCATCATCCAGCTTTCGGAGCTGTCCCGCGCTTCCCGGACTATCGCCCTCTTATTCCGCGCCGGCCTGCCGCTGCCGGAGATCATGGCCCAGGCTCAGAACGCCACCTCCAATAAGGTGGTCAGTGAAGCCATCGGGCAGGTGCAGC
>CAZGRY010000104.1:0-4659 GCA_964528105.1 uncultured Dehalogenimonas sp. | reverse complement strand
GCGGCTCGCGACGCTTACCAAGGAAAATGGTGCCGAGGTGGCGGTGGTTACCATCCTCACCTTGAACGGTGACACCATCGAAAACTATGCCGTCGAGTTGTTCGAGGACTGGGGCATCGGCCAGGCCCAGGCTGACAACGGCGTCCTGTTCATCACCGCGCTGACCGAACGCATGGTGCGCATTGAGGTCGGTTACGGGCTGGAGCCGGTCATCACCGACGGCCGCGCCGGGCGTATCCTGGACAATGAGGTCCTGCCCTATTTTCGGGATGGAGATTATTCTGCCGGCATCTTGGCTGGGGCCGCCGCCATTGAGGATCTCATCCGTGACGGCGCTCCGCCGTCCATCATAGAGGACAATCCGCTGCGGAACCTGTTCAAGGACAAGGAGACAATATTCGTCGTCCTGGGCATCGCCACCATCTACATGACATCGTGGATGGCCCGCTCCAAGAGCATCTGGCTGGGCGGCATCTGGGGCGCCCTGGTCGGGGTAGTGTTCGGCCTGGCCTTGGGCAACACCTGGGCGCTGGCCGGCCTCACCCTGGGTTTGGCCATCATCGGTTTGATCCTTGACGCCGTCATCTCGCAGAACTACCGCAACCGGTCTTCGGGCGGCATGCCCACCACCTGGTATTCTTCCGGCGGCGGCTTCAGGAGTGGTGGGTCGAGCGGATCCGGCTTCGGCGGTTTTTCCGGCGGCTCATCGGGCGGCGGCGGCGCCTCTCGCGGCTGGTAATCGTTGTTGTGCCTTCCCGATGTGAATTCGTTGAAGGATTTATGGCGAAAGAGGCCAACCGCTGAAAGCCACCTCCCCTAATGCTATAATATCGGCGACTATCTCTAAAAAGGAATTTGCATGGCTTTATCCATCGGTATCATCGGCCTGTCCATGAGCGGCCGCACCACCATCTTCGAGGCCGCTACCGGCGCCGCCGCAGCCGCCCGACCCGGCGAATCGGTGCACATCGGCACCGCCAAGGTGCCGGACGCCCGCATCGACAAGCTGTCGGCGATGTTCAAACCGGTGAAAACGACCTTCGCCGAGGTGAAATACCTCGACCTGGGCGCCTCGGTTAAGAACATCAGCGGCGAGGCTTTGCGTGAGCTTTCGGCCATGGACGAGCTGGTGAGCGTGGTGCGCGCCTTCAAGGACGAATCGGTGCCCCACCCGCAGCTCACTGTGGACGCCGCCCGCGACATCGAGGCTATGAACCTGGAGCTGACCTTTTCGGATTTGGCCATCATCGAGCGCCGACTGGGCAAGATCGAACAGTCGCTGAAGGCCGCTAAAGCTACCGATCGCCCCAAGATTATCGCCGAGCAGGAGTTGCTCAACCGCGTGAAATCCGAACTCGAGAAAGACATCCCTCTGCGCGAGGTCGACCTAACGGATGAGGAAGAGAAAGCCCTGGCCGGCTACCAGTTCCTGTCGGCCAAGCCTCTCCTTACTGTGGTCAACATCGGCGAGGAAGATTTATCCAACGTCGACAAGATCGAAAAGGAATACGCCAAGAAATTCTCCGGCAACAAGCGCCGCCTCATCGCCATGTGCGGCAAGCTGGAGGCCGAACTGGCCACCATGGACGCCGCCTCCGCCGCCGAGTTCCGTTCTGACTACGGCCTGTCGGAGACCGGTTTATCCCGCACCATCCGCGCCTCCTACGCTCTTTTGAACCTGATCTCTTTCTTCACCGCCGGCCCCGACGAATGCCGCGCCTGGAGTATCACCGCGGGCACCGTTGCCCAGGTCGCCGCCGGCAAAATCCATTCGGACATCCAGCGCGGTTTCATCCGCGCCGAGATCGTCGCCTACGATGATTTCATCCGCGTCGGAACGATGGCCGAGGCTAAGAAGCAGGGCGTCCTCCGGTTGGAAGGCAAGATCTACATCATGAAAGACGGCGATATCGCCCAGTTCCTGTTTAACATTTAGCGCTGTTCGCGGGTGTAGGGGCGACGCAAGCGTCGCCCTCAGATGCACTGTTTGCATCGGTCTGTTCGCTTGGCCGCATCGTCCTGCAATGATGCTCAGTAGGGACACGGCGCGCCGTGTCCGCCAGGTCGTTTAGACGCCACCATGTAACTCTCCGTTCGTGGTGAGCCTGTCGAACCATGAACAGCGGTCTCCCCCTTGACTCCCCTCCCCATTCGGTATAGCCTAAATCAATTTTTGGCTTGGGGGCGCTATGTCTCGACATCTGCGGCTGCTGCCGATCATTATTATTCTGGTGACACCCCTCCTCCTCACCGCCTGTGGCAACTCCGGCCTGGTCGAGATCTACACCCCCACCACCCAGCCTCCCCCATTCGCTACCATAGCTATCGAGGGAGCCGTTACCCTGCCCGGCGTCTATCCCGTCAAAGCCAGCGATACTCTTGAGGATTTACTTCAGGCCGCGGGCGGTCAGACCGGCGCCAATTCGACGGTGAGACTGGTCATCGGTGACACCTCGAAAGCGCCTCAGAAGGTGAACCTAAACACCGCCGAGGCATGGTTGCTGATGGCTCTGCCCGGTGTCGGCGAAAGCAAAGCTGCCACCATAATCGAGTACCGCGCAGCTCATGGTCCATTCGTCAATATCATGGAACTCACCAAGGTTCCGGGCTTCGGCCCGGCTCTGTTCGATTCGCTCAAAGACCTGGTCACGGTGTCAAGCTAAAATTGGCCCTCATCATCCTGTCGCTGGCCTGGGTTTTGGGCGTTTGGCTTGGTTCGCATTTCGAGCCATCGCCTCTATGGCTACTTGCAACTGCCTTGCCGCTCGGTGTTGTTGTGGTGCGGCGGTGGCGGGCGAGAGCCATCGTCGGCAGCCTGGCGATTGTCTTGATCGTCGGCGGCGCTTGGTTTTCCAACTCGAGTGCTATCGAGTTTGATCAAGACCTTCTCGGCAAAACCTACACCGTTGAAGGCACCGTCAGCCGCATGCCCGAGGACAAGGAGAAATCCCAGGCGCTGCGGCTCGCCGAGGTCGTCCTCTCCGGCGATGGCTCTAATCGGGAGGTTTCCGGCGCAGTCCTTGTCTACGTCCCGCCGTTCCCGGAGTACCGTTACGGCGATCGCATCACCGTTACCGGCAAACTGTTGGAGCCCCCGGTCTTCGACACCTTCGACTGGCGCGCCTACCTCGCCCGTGACGAGGTCTTTGCCACCGTTCTCTATCCCTCGGTGAACGCTGTATACCCTGGACACGGCAACCCGATACTCGCTGGTATTTATGACCTGCGCCAGAATCTGGCAGACGGCATCGCCGCCGCCCTCCCCGAACCCCATGCTTCGCTTGCCCAGGGGCTTGCGCTCGGCATCCGCTCCGGCATCGCCGACGATGTCGAGGCGGATTTCGCCACCTCCGGCACCTCTCACCTGTTGGCTATTTCCGGGCAGAATCTAGCCATTATCGCCGCCGTCCTCCTTTTCAGCATCAGAGGGATTTTGGGCCGCCGCGGCTACTGGTATGTCTGGTTGGCCATGGCCGCCGTATGGGGCTTCACCGTGTTATCCGGCCTGGCGCCGCCGGTCGTCCGCGCGGCAATCATGGCTTCCATCTTCCTGCTGGCTGAGTTATTCGGACGCCAAAAATCCGCCGCTCCCGCGCTGTTTTTCGCCGCGGCGCTCATGGTGGCAGCTAACCCGCAGGTTCTGTGGTCGGCTTCTTTCCAGATGAGCTTCGCCGCCATGGCTGGCCTCATCTTTCTCCTGCCGCCGCTCGATGATCTTGTTCGTCGGCTGGTCACCCGATTCCCCGGCAAGGATTCCCGATACTACGCCGTCACCCGCTACGCCGCCGAAGGACTGGCCGTCACCACCGCTGCCGTTGCCGGTGTGCTGCCGCTCACCGCTTACTATTTCGGCAACGTTTCGCTGGTCGGCGGCCTTGCGACCCTGGCCGCCGTGCCGGCAGTACCCCTAATCATCTTCGGTGGCCTGCTGACCGGCGCCGCCGCCATCATTCACCCGGCAGCGGCCATTCCTTTCGCCGCGGTTTCCTGGCTGGGGTTGAGTTATCTCCTCGTCGTCGTTGAAATATTCGCACAAGTCTCACCACTCGGTGTCGGTAGTTTTGATGCCACCATCATCTGGGCTTTGTACGGATTGTTGGCAGCGGCTGCCTGGTGGCTGTGGCGTTGGCAGCGGCGACAAATGGACGTTCCCAATCAGCGGCCAATCAAATTCGGTAAACTGACTACAATCGGTTTGCCTTCGATAGTGTTCGTGGCGGTGCTGGCATCGAGCGCTTTCGCGGTTCCCAACGATCATCGTCTGCAGGTCAGCTTCCTGGACGTCGGCCAGGGAGACGCCATTTACATCCGCACCCCCGCCGGCCAGGACATCCTCATTGATGGCGGACCGTCGCCCCAGCGCCTGACCCAGGAACTGTCCAAAAAGATGCCCTTCTGGGATCGCACCATCGAGCTGGTCGTCTCGACTCACGCCGACGCCGACCATCTGACCGGACTGGTCGAGGCGCTAAAGCGATACAAGGTGAACCAGGTGGTCACTCCGGGAGTAGGTTCAGATACCGATCTCTACCACGAGTGGCAAATGATACTCCAGGATAAATCCGTTCCGAATGAATCAATAGAGGCCGGGCAAAGAATCCGGCTTGAGGGTGGGCTGGAGTTTGAGGTTCTGAACCCATTCGACGGGTCGGCGACCGA
>CAZGRY010000103.1:0-4766 GCA_964528105.1 uncultured Dehalogenimonas sp. | reverse complement strand
GCCGCGCCGCTTGGCCGTCTTGACGGCGATCTCCAGGGCGACCATGACCGCTTCATTGCGCTCGTCAAAGGTCTCCTGCAGTTTCTCGGAGTCGCGGTCGATACCCAGGGTGAGTTGGGTAAGGTCGTTAGAGCCGATGGAAATGCCATCGATACCGACGTCAATGAACTTGTCCATGAGGAAGATGTTCGCCGGGATCTCGGTCATCATCCATAACTTGAAGTCCGGGCCGCGCTTCAAGCCTTCGGCCTCGAGCAGTTCCTTGGTGCGGCGCAGTTCGTCCACGGTGCGGACGAAGGGGATCATGACCCACAGGTTGGGGTATTCCCTGCGCACCCGCTTGATAGCCTCGATCTCCATCTTAAAGCTGGCGATATCCCGGATGTAGCGGGAAGCGCCCCGATAGCCGAGCATAGGGTTTTCTTCCGGTAACTCGTATTTGTCGCCGCCTTCGAGTTCGCGGTATTCGTTGGTCTTGAAATCGGTGGTGCGGTAGACCACGGGGCGGGGGTTGAAAGCCTTGGCGAAAGGCAGGATGCCCTCGTAGAGCTTCTGGATGAATTCTTCCTGGCGGCCGGTCTCCACCATGTAATTGGGGTGTTTGCCGATGCAACTGATGATGAACTCGGCGCGTAGAAGACCCACGCCATCAACATTGCGGGCAGCCACCATATCGGCCAGTTCCGGTTGAGCAAGGTTGACATAAACACGCGTCTTGGTCTTGATGGCATCGCGTACAAGGCTGACCACCGAAGAGGTCTGGATACGGCGGGTAACTTTACCGTTGTAAACTTTGCCGTGCGCGCCGTCAACCGTGATAACTTGCTCGTCACGCAGGACCTTGGTGGCCTCGTGGGTACCGACGACGCAGGGGATGCCCAGTTCGCGGCTGACGATGGCGGCATGCGAGGTACGGCCACCGCGGTTGGTAACGATAGCGGCGGCCCGTTTCATAGCAGGGACGAAGTCAGGGGTGGTCATCTCGGCCACCAGAATATCACCCGAATCGACCCGATCGATCTCAGTTGGGTCCATCAGGATCTTGACCGGACCGGAGGCCAGGCCGGGACTGGCGGGTGAACCCTCGAGGATAGTCGGCGCCTTGATCTCCGGCTCTTCTTCCTGGGCCTGCTCCTTGATCGCGGTCACAGGGCGGGACTGGACGACGTAGATGGCGCCGTCTTCTTTGGCCCATTCGATATCCTGCGGCACGCCATAGTGCTTTTCGATGTGCATCGCCAGTTCGGCTAGCTTGATGACTTCTTCGTCGGTAAGCTTCTGCTGTTCCTGCTTAGCGGCGGGCACCTGCTGCCAGTAGTTGGCGGCTTCGCCGCTGCCGGAGGTGTTGCGCACCAGGCGGCGGTCCTGGAAGCTGATGCGCCGGGATAGAATGGCCGGGCCTTCCTTGGAGACGATGAACAGGTCCGGGTTGATCTCGCCGGAGACCAGTCCCTCGCCCAGGCCATAAATGGCCTCAATGACGATCTTGGATAGATCATGCGTAATAGGCTCAATAGTGAAAATAACGCCGGAGGTCACGGACTGAACCATGCGCTGCACCGGTACGGCGATGCCGACCTTGAAATGATCGAACTTCTGCTCCTGCCGGTAATAAATGGCGCGGGCTTCGAAGAGTGAGGCCCAGCATTTCTGGACGGCATGAACCACCATGTCAGGGCCTTCCTGGTTCAGGTAGGTGCTTTGCTGGCCGGCGAAGGATGCTTCCGGCAGGTCTTCAGCAGTGGCCGAGGAGCGCACCGCCACCAGGCCGCTGCCAAGCTTGTCATAAGCGTCTTTGATCTGCCGAGCCAGGCTTTCCGGCAGGGGAGTGAGCATGATCAGGTCTTTAACCTTGGTTGCGGCGGCGGATAGCGCTTTAGAGTTCTCGATGTCCAGCCCCTGGAGGATTTCGCGGATTTTGGTTTGGACTCCGGAAGCCTCGACGAAGTCGTAATAGGCTGCCGAGGTAATGATGAAGCCGGGAGGAACGGGGATTTTGGCGTTGGTCATTTCGCCAAGATTGGCACCTTTGCCGCCGACCAGCGGAATATCCTGCTTGGTAACCTGGTCGAACCAGACGATCGCTTCCGGCTTTTTCTGCATTCCTGACTGTCTCCTTCCCGATGGCAAGTTGTTTTGATTACGCGCCTAGCGGCAGGGTTCGGCACTTTTGGAAACGCGGGCAAGCCTCATCTCTGGAAAAGGCTAATCATTCTACTACAATTCAGGGCTAATGTTAAAGCGCTGTTAAAACGTCCAAAATCATTCTACCACTTGCTTTCGCTAAATCAATTTCATTGACACCCCAAGGGCATATATGTAGAATTAAACACGTAAAATGCGTTCTTGGATCGGCGTGGAGGCTCCCCTTAACTGATGATTGAAATGACGATAGAAAGCATCCGGGTCAGCCTGGTTAACTACCAACGCGTGGTGATGCTGAAAGAAAAAAATACCCTACGCTACCTGCCGATCTGGATCGGTTCCGCTGAGGCCCAGGCCATCGCTATCCGGCTGCAAGAAGGCATCCAGGTACAGCGACCGATGACCCATGACCTTCTGGCGACGACCATCGAGGTTCTTGGTGCCAAGGTGAACCACGTTATCGTCAGCGACTTGAAAAACGATACCTTCTACGCCAAGATCATGCTCAACACCAAAGACGGGCAACTGGAGATCGATTCCCGCCCTTCCGACGCCCTGGCCCTGGCTGTCCGCGTCGAGGTTCCTATCTACGCCGACGAATCTGTCCTGGATAAGGCAGGCATCGTGCTGGAACGGGAAAGCGAAGGCGGCGAAATGCTGGATAATGTCGACGGCGCCGCCGAAGTTTCTGAGAAGCGCAAGAAAGCCAGCGAGGACGAAAACAAAAAGATGAGCGCCTTCCGCGACTTCATCGACAACCTTGACCTTGAGGACTTTGACAAGCGCAAGTCATAATCGGTAAATTGCTAGCGGTTTAGGGAGAGGGGAGAATATCCCCTCTCTTTTTTAAATTGAATAAAGCTGATTCGTTGAACTAACACTGTCCCTGGGCTATAATTTAACGTTAAGTCTCAATTCGAGGAGCCGATTCTTTGCTTAAAGATCACCAGTGCGGCGAGGTAAATGAGAAAAACACCGGGCACAAAGTCAAACTTGCCGGCTGGGTTCACCGCCGCCGGGATCACGGCGGCCTGATCTTCATCGACCTGCGTGACCGCTCCGGTATTGTGCAGGTGGTCTTCAACCCGGAAAACGCCAAGGAAACGCACCACCTGGCCGAAGCATTACGGCCGGAATTTGTCCTTATGGTCACAGGCACCGTTGCCCATCGCCCGGCGGGCACAGAGAACCGCAAGATGGCTACCGGCGCCATTGAAATCCTGGCGGAAGTCGCAGAGATCCTGAATGAATCGAAGACTCCGCCGTTCTACGTCAACGAAGAGGTCGAGGTCGACGAGAGCCTGCGACTGAAGTTTCGCTACCTCGACCTTCGCCGGGAACGAATGCGGAACAACATTATCCTTCGCCATAACGTCGTCACCTTCATGCGGCAGTATCTCAACAACCGAGGCTTCCTTGAGATCGAAACACCGATACTCTTGAAAAGCACCCCGGAAGGCGCGAGGGACTATCTGGTGCCCAGCCGTTTGTACCCTGGGAAATTCTATGCGCTGGCCCAATCCCCCCAGCAACTGAAGCAACTGCTCATGGTCGCTGGCGTCGAAAAATACTACCAGATCGCCCGTTGCTTCCGGGACGAAGACCTCCGGGCAGACCGCCAGATGGAATTCACCCAGCTGGACTTGGAAATGAGCTTCGTCGACGAAGAGGACATGATGGACCTTCTCGAGGGGCTGTTTTCTAAACTGGTCGAGTCAGTTACGCCTGATAAAAAATATCGCAAACCGTTCCCACGGTTATCTTTCCACGATATTATGGATCGTTACGGCTGTGATAAGCCCGACCTGCGCTTCGGGATGGAACTGGCCGACATCTCCGATATCGCCGCCGGCAGCGCTTTCGGCGTTTTCTCCGGTACAGTCGCCAAGGGTGGTGTGGTTAAGGCCATCGCCGCTCCAAGTTGCGGTGGCTACAACAAGAGCCAGATTGAAGAACTTATCGAATTGGCTAAGAAATTTGGGGCCGCAGGACTGGTGCCCATCGCTCTCGGTGGTGAAGGCGGAGAACTCCAGAATCTGAGCATGGAGGAAGTGAGATCGGTAGCTGCCAAATACCTGTCGCTGGATCAAGTGACAGCCATTGCCGAACGCTGCGGCGCCAGACCGGGTGACCTCATTCTCATCGTCGCCGGCGAACGGGAACGTACCAATGCCGTGCTGGGCAGCCTTCGCAACGAACTGGGCTGCCGCTTGAAACTGGCAGACCCCAACGAGCTGGCCTTCGCATTCGTCGTGGATTTCCCGCTGTTTACCTGGAACGAAGAAGACAAGCGCTGGCAAGCGACTCACCACCCCTTCACCGCGCCGCGCCAGGAGGATATGTCGCTTTTGACCGAGCAGCCGGGGCGGGTCCACGGCCGCCATTACGACCTGGTGTTGAACGGCTACGAGATCGCCGGCGGCAGCATCCGCATCCACCAGCCTGAACTGCAGCGGCAGGTTTTCCGCATTCTAGGCCATAGTGAGGAGCGTATCCAAACGCTGTTTGGCCAGCTCCTGGATGCTTTCGAATATGGCGCGCCACCTCACGGCGGTGTGGCTCCGGGCATCGACCGGGTGGTCGCTATCCTGGCGGGTGAACCCACGATCCGCGAGGTCATC
>CAZGRY010000102.1:0-4866 GCA_964528105.1 uncultured Dehalogenimonas sp. | reverse complement strand
ATGCCACACCCTTGGATACGGCTGGATCCAGGACGTTGACGAAACGGACATCAGGATAAGCGGGCGTGCGGGCGATCGATCCCCGCAAGACTCCATTGAAGTAATCCATGAAGAGTCTAGCCTTGGCCTCCTCTTCATCGTTGTAGATCATCAACTCACATTTGATGATCGTCTCACGGCCGATGACGTCGTCAAAATTGGTGAGGACGCTTTCCAATCCGAAAAACTCGCGGTGGATTTTGTCCGACCAGTTGATTTCCTCGACGAAGAAGCGGTCGAGGGCGTAGAGTTCAAGATAGATGCCGTTTTCGCGGGCGAAGGTGATCGCCGACTTAAGGGTTTCATTCTTGACGGGCTGGGTGTAAACCTCGCTTTTGTGAGTCAGGTCATAAACGAGCGCGCCGTCGAAGAAGATGTGAACGCCGCCGAGTTCAAGCTCGGCGATGTACTTGCGGCAGGCATCGACCACCCGCCCCGTCGATAGCGCCACCATGACACCATTGGCCTGCGCCGCGGCGATGGCGGCTTTATCGGCTTCGGAGATTTTGCCGCGGGCATCGACGATGGTGCCATCCATATCGACGACGAGAAGGTCGTAATTACTGGTCATGAGCCAATTCTAACACGCCCGGACGAGAGCGGTTAATGCCAATCCTTGGATGAAGGCGCTTTTTCCAGGGCGGAGAACGGCCTGACTTCGTTCACCACCACGTTGTGGGTGCCCTCGCGGCGCGAAAGACGACCTTTGACCACCAGGAACGGGGACTTGAACTTGTGCTCCGAACGCCCGTACACCTGCGGGAAGACCATGAGCGGCACGTGGCCGAACTCGTCCTCAAGGGTGATGAAGACTACCTTGCCGCGCGGCCGCTGGCGGCGGATGACCATGCCGGCGGTAGTTACCTCGTCACCGTCGCTGAGGCGTTCGATGTCCAGGCTGGAACTTACCCCTCGGCTGAATTGCGGCCGCAGAGAGGCCATGATGTGACCCGCTGGGAACAGGCCGAGGACGTTGTATTCCTCCTGCATCTGCTCCCAGGGGGTGAGCGATGACAACTCCGCCATATCCTGGGCTACGGGGATCGGCAGAAAGAGCTGCGAGTTAACCGGGCGGTAACGTAAACCGATTTCCCACTTGACCTTGCGCCGGTTGGGTTCGATGGAATCGAAAGCGCCGGCCGCGGCCAAGGTCAAGGCTGTCTCCTCCAGCACGCCGCTCCTCTCCAGGAAGTCGCCGACGCTTCTGAACGGGCCGGACTGGTCCCGGCCTTCAAGGATGGCATCAGCCGAGGCAGACCCCAGCCCGCCGACATGCAGGAATCCCAGCCGCAGGGCGTCGCCCTCAATGACGCTGACGGAAGAAGTGCGGTTGATGTCCGGGTTGAGCACGGTCACGCCGTGCCGCCGGGCGTCTTCTTTTAGCGTCTCGAGATTGTAGAAGCCCATCGGCTGCTGGTTGAAGATGGCGACAAAGAACTCCAGCGGGTATCGGAGTTTCAACCAAGACGCCTGGTAGGCGGTCACCCCGAAAGCAAAGGCATGAGATTCCGGGAACATGTACTGGCCGTTGAATTTCTCCCAGATCGCTTCGGCGGCGGCCTCACCGACACCGCGGGCGGCGGCACCGGCCATGAATTGTTCATGATAGTGACCCAGCAACGCATCGTTGTGGTGGCGGCCGAAAGCGCGCCGGAGCTGGTCGGCGGCAAGCGGAGAGAAACCGGCGATATCCATGGCCAACTGATTGACCTGGTCCTGGAAGAGAATGATACCCAGGGTACGTCCCAGCGACTTCTCCTCCAGAGGGTGGTCGTAGACCACCGGCTTCTGCTTAGAGCGGCGGGCGAGGTAGTCCTGAACGCCGCCGTTGACGCCGACGCCGGGGCGCACCGCCGCCACCTCATGGGCCATTTCCAGAAGGTTGCGCGGCTTCATGCGGGTGATGGTCTGCATCTGGGCGGCAGACTCCACCTGGAAAATGCCGATGGTGTCACCCTTACACAGCATGTCGTAGACCTTCTGGTCGTCGAAGTCGATGCGCGACATGTCGATGCGCTGGCCGGTGCGCTTCTTGATCAGTTCCACCGCCTCCTGCATCTGCGACAGGGCACCGAGGGCCAGGAAGTCGATCTTGACGAAGCCGGCGTCGTCGATAGAATCCTTGTCCCACTGGCAGACGTAGCGGCCGTCGATGGCGCCGCGCTGCACCGGTACGATATCGGTCAGCGGATCGGTGGAGATGATCATGCCGCCGGGGTGCTGCCCCATGTATTTCGGGAAGCCGTCCAGTTCGGCGGCCAGCTCGATGAGGTCGCGCCACACCGGGGAGTCGATCTTGTCGCGGAAGTGGGGGTTCTTTTCCATCTGCGCCCCCAGCCTCCGGGCGCTGCCCCAGTCGACATGCTTGGACAGTTGATCGACCTCCTCCAGCGGCAGACCGAGGGCCTTGCCCAGGTCGCGTACCGCACCCTTGATCTGGTAGGTGGCGATGGTGCCGGCCAGGGCCGCCCGGCGCCAACCCCACTTGCTGTGCGTCCGCAGGATGAGGTCTTCCCGGATAGAGCGCGGGAAGTCCAGGTCGATATCCGGCACGCAGCCCAGGGCGTCCTCCGGCAGGAAGCGCTCCAGCGACAGCTTGTACTTGAGGGGGTCGATATGCGACAGGCCGATGAGGTAGCCGATTAAGAGGGCCACCGATGAACCCCGGCCACGGCCGGGCGGGTTCTCTTCGAGGGTCAGCGACGGGTCGGACAGGCCCTGGTCGATCATGGCGTCCCGCCCCAGGGTGATAACGTCCCGGTAGAGGAGGAGAAAGCCGGCCAGCTTATGTTTTTTGATCAGGTGGAATTCCTCGTCCAGGCGGGTTCTGACCTCCGGGGTGACGGCGCCGTAGCGCCGCACCGCGGCATCGAGGCACAATCTCTCGAGGTAGCTGTCCGGGGTTTGTCCCTCGGGCACAGGGTAGTCAGGGAAGGTATAGCCGGAGTCCTGCGTCAAGTCGAAGCGGCAGCGCCCGGCGATCTTGACTGTGTTGGCCAGGGCCTCGGGGCAGCCCTCGAATAGGGCCTCGATCTCGGCCACGGGGCGCAGATAGAACTCGGAGTTGGGCCGTCGTTCCCGGTGGCTGCCTTCCAGGCTCTGGCCGGCTTTCACCGCCGCCAGGCAGTCCTGCAGGCGGTGGCGCTCGCGTACATGGTAGTGGATATTGCCGGTGGCGACGACCTGGGCGCCGTACTCGCGGGCTAAAGCGACGAGCGCCTTGTTGCGCGCTCGGTCGCCGTAGACCAGGCTGCTTTGCAGCTCGATGAAATAATTGTCGCTGCCGAACCATGTCAGGTATTGGCGGATAAGCTGCTGAGCTTCGTCGAGCTTCCCCGACTCGACCAGTTGCGACAGCTCGCCCTTAGGGCAGCCAGACAGGCAGATGAGGCCGGAGGCATGCTCGCCGATGATCTCGGGCGGCAACTCGGGGTTAAGCCGGTCGGGGGCCTCGTGGGCGGCGGTGATCAGGCGGCAGAGGTTGCGGTAGCCTTCGCGGTTCTCGGCCAGGAAGGTGAGATGATAGCCGCCCTTTACAGTTATCTCGGCGCCGATGATGCCGGGGAAGTCGAGCGATTTGAACAGGTGGGCGTAACGCATGGCGCCGCACAGGTTATCGTGGTCGGTGACGGCCATGGCGGTATAACCCAGTTCCTTCGACCGGGTAAGCAGTTCCTCCAGCGAGGAAGCGCCGTCGTGGAAAGAGTAGTAACTGTGGCAGTGAAGTTCGGCGTAAGACATATTTGTTTCTGCAGCAAAGTATTTTTATTTTATCGGAAACGAATCTCCCCCGGGCAGCTTCAGTCTAAACGTGGGATTCGTTTTGTATAACGAATGGTTTTTCGTATTTTTAATCATCTGTTTAAATCGAAATTCGCGGTCGCCCCTACACCCTGCCCAGGATTCCCCGCTTTCCCTTCGGCTGCCTCAGGACAAGCGCGTGGAATGACAAAAGAATTAATAACTCTGGTGGTACCAGCGGCCGTCGAGGAGGTCACGGTAGAGGGTCAGCCGCCGCCCGTTGCCCAGGATGACGGCGTAGTACATTCTCGACAGCGGCCGCGCCCGCCACCACTCGTCGTCGAGGCGCCAGATGTCATCGATGGCGGCTACCGGAAGACGTCTACCGAGGGTCACGGCCATCGGCCTTCCAGCTTTATCCTCGTCGACTGCGAGGGGCTCCGGCAGGTTTACCGGTTTAAGGGTATCAGCGTGAAGCGTCTTTCCGGTATCCGTGACCATGGTTCGACCTCTTTGATCTTAAATAATTGCGGCGCGCCCATCTTAAGTTCCAGTTGCTTGATATCGCCGGCCAGTTTCTCGCCGGACCTGACCTCGGTGAAGATGCTGCTTTGGCGACCGTCCGGCCGGCCGATGCGGGTGATCTTCATGCCCAGTTCCTCTACGGGACCGGGCTGGGGGCAGTACTCCATGACCTGGCGGATCCGGGTGAGGGCGGTATTGATGTTCATCGCCGGTTCCTTGAAGTGGACGGCTTTTTGCCAGTGCTCCGACAGGCTGGTATGGCTCCAGAGTTCGACGCAGCGGATGCCGGCGCCGCGGTGCCCGAAGCGGGCGAAGGCGCGGAAAAGCAGCGACTCGATGGCCATGAGCAGGATGTCCAACGACTCCGTGGCCGAGGGCAGGCTGGTGCTCTCCTCGATGAGTTCCTCCGACAGGCGGGGGTAGAGCAGCGCGTCGTCGAAGCCCGCCGCCAGTTCGCCGATGCGCCGGCCCTCGGGGCCGAACTGGGCCTCCAGCTTTGAAGGGGGCAGCTCGGCGACCTTGCCAAGAGTGTGCAATCCAAAGTCATGGAGCCTCATCTTG
>CAZGRY010000101.1:0-4929 GCA_964528105.1 uncultured Dehalogenimonas sp. | reverse complement strand
AGGATGGTGGCATCCAGCGAACCTATGTCGACGCCGAGCTCCAGGGCGGAAGTGGCCACGGCGCCGTCGAGCTTACCGCCAAAAAGCTCCCGTTCGATCTTGCGGCGGTCCTCCGGCAAGTAGCCGGCGCGGTAGGGCTTGATCCGGTTTACTTTCCCCGGCGCCAGCTTCGACAGGCGATCCCGGGCATGGGCGAAGATAACCTCAGCCAGGCGGCGGCTCCGGGCGAAAACCAGGCTGCGGATATCGCGGGAAACGAGTTCGGCGAATAGGGCGGTAGCCTCCGACGAAGCGCTATGGCGGGCGCTCTTGTCGGGGTCGGTCAGCGGCGGGTTCCAGAAGATGAAATCCTTGCCGCCGTAGGGCGAGCCGTCACGGTCGACGATGGCGAAATCCAGCCCGGTAAGCAGTCCGGCGAACTCAGCCGGATTGCCGATGGTGGCCGATGCCAGGAGGAACTGCGGTTTGGCGCCGTAACGGTCACATATCCGTCGCAAGCGCCTGATCAACAGCGCCAGGTGCGAGCCAAAGACGCCGCGGTAGTAGTGGGCCTCATCGATGACGACGTATTTAAGGTTGGACAGGACGCGGCGCCAGTTTTCGTGGTTAGGCAGGATGCCGACATGGAGCATATCCGGGTTGGACAGGATAAAACGGGCGTCACGGCGGATGGCGGCCCGTTCGGCTGAAGGGGTATCGCCGTCAAAGGTGTCGAAATCGCGACGGCCGATCAGGTCCGGGGTGAAAAGCTCGGCGATGTGACGTTTCTGGTCCTGGGCCAGCGCCTTGGTCGGGGCCAGGTACAGGGCGGTGGCTTTCGGGTCGGAGACGAGCGCCTGAAGAACAGGCACATAGTAACCAAGGCTCTTCCCGGATGCGGCCGGTGTAGCAATGAAGACGTTGTTACCATTGAGGGCAGCATCGATCGCCTGGGCCTGGTGCGAGTACAGCGGCCACAGTTTGCGCGATTTTAGACATTGTTCCAGCCGCGGATCGAGCGGATGCCGCAATTCGGCGTAGACAGCATCACGGGGCGGAATCTCCTCCAGGTGGGCGATCTGCCCGGCCATGTCCGAGGTAGCCTTCAGATAGTTGACGAAGTCATGGACGTTCACGTCAGTAGTCGATGATCTCTATATTTGAGTCGACCAGCTCCAGGTCGTAAGTAGTGGCGAAGGCCAGAGCTTTGTTAAGCACGTCGTTGGTATGTTTTTTATCGTTAGAGATGCAAGCCACACCGACGACGGCCGATTGCCACAGGTCTTGGTCTTCGACCTCGGCAGCGGAGATGTTGAAGCGGTTGTGGAGCTGGGCGACCAGGGACTTGACCACCTGTCGTTTGTCTTTCAAGGAGTGGCTTTCCGGGAGACGGATACCGAACTGGAGGACGCCGACGTTCATGTTCACCCTCCTGAGGTTGAGATTACTGTAAGACATGGGATGCGGCTGTTCAAATGCGCGTCCCGCGTCCCGAGTCCCGCGTCGAAAACGACTGAAACGACACCTGTCTCAAATCAATGGGTTGTGGGTCATTCGTGTTCCCCACGTCGCAAGGACGTAAAAGCAATTGGGCTGCATTATTATATATTGTCACCGAAACGACTCAGATTTTACGTTCTTTTTCCGGGAGAATGGGGTTTGAGTCGCTGAAACAATTGCCGGATTACATCGTAAAAGCATGGCTACACCAATTGTTTCATCAGGCTAGAAATCGGTCTGAATACTTAGCCCAACAGGGAATATTTGCCTGAAAAATTGCCGCGAAGGGAGCTAGTTCATCATTCTACTATAGATATAAATATTTTGCAATCAGCATACAAAAATGGCTATTATAATGGTAAGATTTTAAAATCTTGGACAATTGGGCAGGTAGAATGGAAAAGATCAAAATTAATCGCATTGATCCGAAGGTTCATGATTTCAAGGGATTCAATGAACCTTATGGTTGCTTTGGTTGTGCATGTAATGATGCGTGCTGCAGGTATGGGGCGGACTTTGACAAGGAAGCATATGATATAGTTTTCAAGCATAAGGATTTGGTCGAAAATGAAACTGGAATAATGCTAGAGGAATGTTTTGAGAAGGCTTGGATTCCTCATAAGGATTATCTAGGTGGAAAGTGTATCAGAAGCATCACTAGCAATGGATTCTGTGTTTTTCATTCAAAAAAAGGCAAGGGTTGCGTACTATATGAATTATATATTATAAAAAAGCTTCCCCGCAGGATAATCCCGTCAATATGCAGGCTCTACCCATTAACATGGAACGAGCAGTCGCTTAAGATGGTTCGGGGCATAGAGACCACTTGCAATTGCCTAGACAAAGAAAATGTAACTAAGAAAAATATTATTGAGACACAGAAAGACGAAATCAAGGACATATTTGACATCAAGCTTTAATAGCTACTCTAGATTCTGTTTTGGCGTCTCTTCTTTTCTTAGCTTTGTATGTAGAAAGTAATCCGAGCAGTCAATCCCATCAAAGAAAGCCCTTCTCCTCAAGTTAGATTCCCCGAACTTGAGGATGAAAGCATCTCCGTGATATTCCCGCTGCATACTCTCTTTGCTTATGGCCGCTGACGGTATGACCGTCGAGAACCTAATGGAAATCCTCTTGTACGACGTGTCTAACTGAGGTGTAACCACCCAGCGACCCTGGCATTATGCACCTTAAGAACAGGTCTCTTTTTTGGTCCAGCGATAGGCTCAATCAACAAATGACAGAATCTGGTTGTAAGCCATGTCTCATCCATTTACCCTTCGACAAGCTCGGGGAGAACGGACCTTTCGAATTTTCCCAACAGTGGGTTGCTTCGGATGAACCTCGCAAAGACAGTGGCGCCGGGTCTGAGACCGACCCGACGGATCCCTACCTCCCTTTGCGAACGGGGAAACAAGGACAACCGGGCACGGCGTGCCGTGCCGCTACGATAATAACGAGCATGAAATATTCCGGTGCGTTGCAAGGCGCAGAGCTACAACTTATAATTGGAGTACGAGGGCACGCTTACGCGTGCCCCAAATTTGGAGGGATGATGCCCGCACCTGTAGTGGCATTCGTGGGCCGTTCCGAGTCCGGGAAGACCACTTATATCGAAAACCTGGTGCCGGAACTCAAGCGCCGGGGACTTCGCGTGGCCACGGTGAAGCATGTGCCGCAGCACTTCCACGCCCATGAGCCGGCCAGGGACACCGAGCGGCACCTGGCGGCTGGCGCCGATGCTACTATCGCGGCGACGCCTGATGCGTTAATACTTACGAAACCGTTTGCCGCCGAGTCGCCTTTCGAGGAGATCGGCCGCCTGCTGGGCGACGAGTATGACATCATCATCGCCGAGGGATTTAAGGGGTCGGGAGTGCCCAAGATTGAAGTCTGGCGCACCGGTGTCGGAACACCGCTCGAAGGCATTAAGAGCAAAGTAGCCGTGGTAACCGACGACCCGTATCCCGGTGAAGAGGTGCGGCGGTTCGGCTTGAAGGACATCGGAGCCATGGCGGATTTCCTGGAAAAAGGGTATATCGAAACCCAGCGCCAGCGGCTGAGCCTGTACGTCAATGGGGTGGGGGTGCCTCTTTCGGCCTTCCCGCGCGAATTCGTCGGCAACGTGGTCAATGCCCTGGTGGCCAGTCTCAAGGACGTACCGCCGGTGAAATGGCTGGAGATCCGGCTGAAGAAGGAATAAGCCGGGTAGTGGCCTACATAATGTATTCATAATTGTCTGGTATGATTGTTCAACCGGTTATGATTCAAAAAGGATATCGAGTAATAGTCGAAGAAGCGACGCATTTCATGATTGAGATTCTTCGCTTCGCTCAGAATGACAAACGGGGAGAAATGGGGTAAATCAACTTGGTAAAGAAAAAGCACAAGCCACAGCATCACGAACATCCTTCCATCGGCCTATCAGCCAAGGCTAAATCACGCCTGGCCCAGCAGAAACAGCGCCAGAAGGTCACCCTGTGGGCCAGCATCGGCATCATCAGCGTGGTCGTCCTGGTGATTGGTTTCGGCGTGGTCACCAAGTGGCTGCTGCCGGTATATATCCCGCTGCAAGAAACGGTGCTCACCGTCAATGGCACTGACTATAACGCCCGATACGTCTCACGGATGGTAAACTGGGCGGTCAATTACTACGCCAACGGCGACACCTCCTATACCTACTATTATATCGATGCGGCGATTGACCAGATCAAGGAAAACCAGCTAATCAAAGAAGCCGCGGCCGAACTGGGCATCACCGTCAGCAACGACGAAATCAATGACACCATCAAATCCAACGACCTTGACAATAACCCGACGAACCGCGACCTGGTCTACAACTCGCTGCTGCTTCAGAAGCTAGGCACGGGCAAATTCAACGATGAAGTCGGGTCTTCCGGTGAACAACGCCAGGTGCTGGCGATGCTTTTAGAGAGCGCTGAACAATCAGAGGCGGTTAAGGCGCGTCTCCTGGCTGGAGAAAGTTTTTCCGACATCACCACCGAGCTTTCGCTGGACTCAACAACCATCACCAATAAGGGCGACATGGGATTCCACCCTGCGGGCATACTGAACGGCCTGCTGTTTGCCGATGGGCTCGAGGAGAAAGCCTTCACCGGCGCTGCCGGAGACATCTCTTTTTTCTACGATGAAAATAAGAGCAAACAACTGGGCTACTGGATCGTTAAGGCAACTGAGAAAAAGACCGAGAACGGAGTCACCACCGCGAAGGCATTAGGAATCCTGGTGCCGACCATCGAAAAGGCCGAAGAGGTCCGGGCTAAACTGTTGGCCGGAGAAGACTTCGCCAGGATGGTAGAAGAATACTCTCAGGACACCACCTCTGCGGCTGCCGACGGCGACATGGGTACACTGACCCTGGGCACATCCACCGGCCCGGTGGCTACGTATGCCTTCGCTGAGGACACGCCGTTGAACGAGGTCAGCGCT
>CAZGRY010000100.1:0-4970 GCA_964528105.1 uncultured Dehalogenimonas sp. | reverse complement strand
CGTCGGCACGGCGGCCACGATGATCTTGCCGCCGGCCGGGGTGAACTTGATGGCATTGTGGATGATGTTGACCAGCACCTGCTCGATGCGGTCGATATCGGCCGGAACCGGCTTGAGATCCGGTGCGGCGACGGCGGAGAGGGTAAGACTCGCCCGGTCGGCCTGGGGCCGCAGGCGTTCGGCCACCTTGTGGATCATGGCGGCGGCATCCAGCGGTTTTTTGATCAGCGGCGATTCGCCGCTTTCGATGCGGGACAGTTCGCCCAGTTCCTGGACCATCTGGGTGAGTTTATCGGTTTCCACCCCGATACGATCAAGGAAATCGGCAGCCACCGCCGGGTCTTCGGCGGCGCCGTTTTTTAGCGTTTCGGCCAGGAGTTTCAGGGAAGCCAGGGGAGTGCGAAGCTCGTGGGAGATGTTGGCCACGAAATCCCGCCGCACCTTCTCCAGGCGCCGGATCTCGGTCAGGTCCCGGACGATCATCACCGCGCCCGGGCCGATATTGGCCGGCGATACGGTCACGCCGTAAACGCGGCGCGACGGCCGGAGTTCGATGGTGCCTTCCTGCCGGCTGCCGGTTGCCAGACCTTTTTTCAGCAGTGCGTCGAATTCGTGGTCCCGCATGACCTCGATGAAGCTGCGGCCCACCGGCTTCTCGCCAAGATTGAACATCCTGGCCGCCGCTTCGTTGACATGAGTGATTTCGCCGTGGCGGTCAACCATGAACACGGCGTCCGATACGCCCCCGAGCATCTGCTCCAGGCGATTGCGTTCGGCGGTCAGTATCTTCTGCCGTTCGCCGATACGCTGTGCCATCTCATTGAAAGTGTGTTTAATGTCCGCCAACTCGCCAATGGCCACGATGCGCACCTTTTCCGGCAATTCACCGCCGCCCAGGCGCTTCATTGCCAGCTCGATCTCGATCTCGTCGGATGCGATTGCCGGCACCATGAAATAGATCGTACCGCAGGCCACCAACGCCGCGGCGGCGCCGGCGATAAACAGCGTCAGGCTGTAGCCCCTCACGGCGCCGATGATGAGGATAACCACGGCGATGGCAATCACCACACTAATGACCAGGCGGCGGATAGACAGGTCGGTCAAATCATTCCTCGAACTTATAGCCGACGCCCCGCACGGTGACGAGGTGCAGGGGTTTCGACGGGTCGGTTTCCACTTTCTGCCGCAGCCAGCGGATGTGAACGTCCACGGTTCGGCTGTCGCCGGGGTAATCATAACCCCAGACCTTGTCCAGCAGGGTGTCACGGGAGAAGACCTGGCCGCGGTTGGTCATCAGAAAACTCAGGAGGTCGAACTCCTTGGGGGTAACCTCCAGCTGACTGCCGGCCAACGAAAGGACGTGCCGTCCAGGGTCCAGGCTGATGGTCCCAGCCCGTAGCAGCGCGCTTTCGACGGTTGCTGCAAGTTCGCGGCGCGGCGAAACGCCGCGCCGGAGCATAACCTTAACCCGGGCCAGCAGTTCGCGCATAGAGAAGGGCTTGGTGAGGTAGTCGTCAGCCCCCAGCTCCAGCCCCAGCACCTTGTCGATCTCGTCGCTGCGGGCGGTCAGCAACAACACCTGTACCACCGATTCCCGCCGCAGCAGGCGGGTCAATTCAAAGCCGTCCATGCCAGGCAGCATGACGTCCATGATAACGGCGTCCGGTTTCTCGCGGCGGATCAGTTCCAGGCCTGCTTTGCCGTCGCTGGCGGTAAAGACGGCAAAACCCTCACGGCTGAGGTTGTACTTGAGCAGATCGGCGAGGGTGCGGTCATCCTCGATGACGGCGATTTTTGCCATTTGTGTCCAGTATAGAGCCTAGCGGCGGGTGTGGCAATCTTTGCACACCATTCTTAGATCCACGATAGTCGCATCTTGGACTTTCGCCGCTGCCACGGATTTGCCAAACCGCGGCTATAACCCTTATCATGTTCGGGTTATGTATCAACGTTACAATCGTCCCGTATGGCAGGATCCCATTTTTGTTCTCATCGGCATCAATGTCCTGGTATATGTCTTGACGCTCGGATCAACTGAAATTGGTTCCCGACTCGGGCTATTCAACCCGACCTTCACCAGCGAGCCCTGGACGGCGATCACCAGCCTTTTCGTTCACGCCGGCCTTTTCCACCTTTTCGGCAACATGCTGACGCTGTACTTCTTCGGCAGCTACCTTATCCAGATTGTCGGTGAGCGGACGATGCTGGCGATCTATTTCATCGGCGGCATTGTGGGCAGCCTCTTTTTCTGGCTGCTTGGTCCTGACGGCGGATTCGCGGTCGGCGCTTCCGGCGCCGTCCTGGCCGTTGGCGGAGCGCTGGCGGTACTGAGACCGAACACCAAGGTCCTGGTCTTCCCAATACCCGTCCCGGTGCCCCTATGGGTGGCCGTCGTCGGCGGCGGCATCGTCCTTTCGGTGATTATTCCCAATATAGCCTGGGAAGCCCACCTGGGCGGCATGCTGACCGGCATGGCGGCCGCACTGCTCATCAGCCGCGGCAAGCTGCGGTTCTAACAGTACCCTCCCCATTAGGGACCATTACTGTTTTCTTGCCTTTTTTATGTCTGCAAGCTTATACTCTCACCAATGACCGCAAAAATCCTCATCGCCGACGATCAACCGCAGATCCGCAACCTGGTCAAAGCCGTCCTGGGTAAGGATTATGAAGTGGTCCAGGCTGCCAGCGGGCAGGAGGCCATCAAGGTAGCCCGTGAGACCCTGCCGGACCTGATCATCATGGATATCCTGATGCCCGGCATGGACGGTTTGACCGCCTGTTCCCAGCTTAAGGCCGACCCAACCACCGCCAAGATCCCGGTCTTGGTACTGACCATCATCGATTACGACCTTAACCGCCGCTTCGCCGAGAATCTCGGCGCCGACGGCTATATCACCAAGCCTTTCACCCACGACCAGCTCAAGCAGACCGTTGCCCGATACCTCAAGAAACCGGCGCCTGAGCCCGGCGCGACGACCTAACGCGTTTCTCATGAAAACCTTCTCGGTGCGCACCGCCGCCGGGACCGAGTTCCGCGACATCACCTCAGATATCCAGGCAGTTGTCACCAATGGTGGCGTTACAAATGGCACTTGCTTCATTTTCGTGCCCCACACCACCGCCGCCATTACCATGAACGAGAACGCCGACCCGGCGGTACTAACCGATTTGAAGCGTGAATTCCAGCGCCTGGCGCCCCAACGCGCCGACTTCGAGCACGATGAAGGCAACTCTCCCGCCCACCTGGCCAGCAGCCTGACCGGGCAATCGTTATTCGTCTTCGTTGAGAACGGCCAATTGGTACTGGGACGGTGGCAGGCAATCTACCTGGCTGAGTTCGACGGCCCGCGACGACGCGAGGTGCTGATTAAGATCGTTCCCGATCCTTAGGCAATCTCTTTCAGCCTCCCCTCCGCTTTAACCAGCGATTGTCCGCGCAGGTATATGCTCCGCCACGGATCCGGCCGGCGCTCGAGCAGTTCAAAGATGTTGTCGATATCAAAGCTGTCGGATTTAATGTCCGGATTTTCAAGTTCTTCCCAGGTAATCGGCGCCGCCACGGTTGGCCTGACCCCGGCCCGCACCGAGTACGGCGCTACCGCCGTCTGGCTGTAGTGGTTACGGTTGGTATCGATGAACACCCGGTTGCCGCGTTTGGCTTTGGACATCTCAGTCGTCATTTCATCAGGGTGCCGCCGGCGGTAGAGTTCGGCCACGCCGTCGGCAAAAGAAGCTACCCGGTCGAAGTCAGCGTTGCCGTCCAGGGATACCGTAACGTGCAAACCGCGGCTGCCGGTGGTCTTAACGAAACACTCCAGGTCAAGTTCCTTGAGCAATTCGCGCAGACCGAAAGCCGCCTTGCGTACTGGTTCGAAAGACCCAGTCTGGGGATCCAGGTCGAAGACCAAAAGATCTGGGTTATGAGGCTTGTCGGCGCGAGCCAGCGAGGTGTGAATAACTATTACGGCCTGCTGGGCGAAAAATACCAGCGCCGCCCAAGTCTCGGCCACGGCGTAGTCTACGATCTCGTGCACCCCTAAAGGCACCCGTTTGATCCACTCAGGATAGTTTTTAGGAACCTGTTTCTGGTAAAAACCCCCGACGTCGATGCCGTCGGGGAAGCGCTGGAAGGATAGCGGCCGTCCTTCCAGGTGCGGTAGCATCACCGGCGCGATTTTCAGGTAGTACTGAATGAGGTGCCCTTTGGTGAGGCCACCGCCCGGAAACAGCACCTTGTCCAGGTTGGTCAGTTCTATCTCGTGGCCGTCGAGGGCGGTCCTGATCTTCTGCGGCATGCACTAAATATAACAACTACAATGACCGGGCGCCACTGGGTGATAAAAAGAGGGGGCTGCTTGTTAGCAGCCCCCTTACTCAACACACTGATCCGCGTTAAGGAGTGATCGTCACCGCAGCCAGGGCAGCGGCCGGCATGGTTATGTCAACCGGTTGGTTGACTTTCTCGCAAGTCATCGCCATGGTCATGGTGATGTTCATTCCTTGGGCATCGACGCCGATAGTCATATCTACCTTGGCCGGGACGTAAGAACTCTTGTCCACCCAGAAGATGACATCCAGTTGCTTGAACGCCTGGGCCGGGTTGGTGATACCCATTTCGGCCAGATCGCTGCCGGAGGCGGCCAGATAAGCCATGAATTTATCGATATTGGGTATTATCTTTACCTTATAACACTGCACCCCGTTTACTGTTTCAGTGCCGACTATCTGCAGTACCGCCGCATCCAGGAGTATCTGGAACTGGTCTCCCACGTCCTGGGAAGTCCACATCGCCAGCTGGTCGGCGGCCGGCATAGATTCTTTGTACCAGGTGTTGGGATCCAGCCCAGACTCCGGGGAGTTGACCTTCATATACAGCGTGTCGCTAATGATGTACATCTGCTGGGTCATAGTCATGGCGCCGACGCCCGTGGTCACGATGGTATTATCCATGAACAGTTTTTTGGCAGAGA
>CAZGRY010000099.1:0-5276 GCA_964528105.1 uncultured Dehalogenimonas sp. | reverse complement strand
TCAAAGGCTACGGAGAGTGCGCTTCATGTCAAATCTGCAAAAGGTAACCGACTCTGAACTCACCCAGCGCGCCAAAGCCGCCGCGGGCAAGAAGGCCGCGGCCGGACCGGATATCGACCTCGATAAATACGTCGTCCCCAAAAAGGGCGAAAAGACATACGTCGAAAAGCCGGAGACTATCGCCGAGGCCGACAAATCCCGGATGCTGGAGTCCGGCGTCATGCTCGACGACCGGAGCGCCCGCTCCGGCACCTTCGTCCAGATGGACAACACCCCAATCCACTTCGGCGCCGCCCAGGATGGCATCGAGGTCATGAGCATCTCCGAGGCCCGGAAGAAGTACGACTGGCTCAAGGACTACTGGTGGAAAGCGGTGGCGGTGGATGCCGACAAGTACACCGCCCACGTGGAACTCAACGACGCCGACGGCTATTTCATCCGCGCCATGCCCGGGGTCAAAACCGATTACCCCGTCCAGGCCTGCCTGTACCTGCAGCACAACCAGGCCGTCCAGGACGTCCATAATATCATCATCGCCGAGGAAGGCTCCGAACTGCATATCATCACCGGCTGCGCCGTAGCCCACCGCCAGTCCATGGGGCTGCACGTCGGCGTGTCCGAGTTCTATATCAAGAAGGGCGCCAAGATCACCTTCTCCATGATCCACACCTGGTCGCCGGAGACCGAGGTGCGGCCGCGCACCGGCGCCATCATCGAGGAGGACGGCCTCTATTTATCGAACTATGTCATCATGAAGCCGGTGCACAGCATCCAGGCCTCGCCGATCGCTCACTGCGTCGGTAAGAACGCGACGGTGCGGTTCAATTCCATCATGGTGGCCACGCCCGGCTCACACATGGACCTGGGTTCCCGCGCTTTCCTGAACGCCCCGGGCGCCCGTACCGAAATGATCGCCCGGGCCATCACCGCCGGCGGCGAGATCATCTCCCGCGGCTACATGGAAGCCAACGCCCCTGACGTCAAAGGCCACCTGGAGTGCCGCGGTTTGATCCTCAAGGAAGGCGGCAGCATCCACGCTATACCGGAGCTCAAGGCGACGGTACCCAACGTGGACCTGTCCCACGAGGCGGCGGTGGGCAAGATCGCCGAGGAGGAAGTGGAGTATTTAATGGCCCGCGGCCTCACCCGTGACGAAGCGACGGCGGCCATTATCCGCGGCTTTCTCAAAGTCGATATCGAGGGCTTGCCCAAGATGCTCAACGACGAACTGCGCAAAGCCGTTGAGGCGTCGGAGAAAGAAGCCCTGTAGACAGTTAACGAAAAGACCCTCGCCTGTGGCGAGGGTCTTTGTTTATCGATCGTTGCGGGCTTAGGACATTTCCCAGGGCGCCTTGCCGCGGGGGAACTTGGATTGGCCTGGGGTCTCGATGGTGTGGAACGTACCGACTTTCTTCTCAACCTCTTTCGACCCGCATTTGGGGCAGACCACCTCAGAGGGGTCGGAGAATTTACGCAACAGCTCGAATTTCTTGTTGCAGCTCTTGCAGCCATACTCGTAGATCGGCATCTATGTTACTCCTTCAACTACCTTACGATTTATCAAACGGCCAATGGGGGCTCTGCTTGTGTTTGTCACCTCCGGTTATGAAGGTGGAGGGTTTCTGAGTGACTTCCTTCGCGCCGCAGTGAGGACAGATCACTTCGCTGGTATCGGAGAACTTACGCAGTAATTCGAATTTCTTTTTGCACTTTTCGCAACGATACTCATAAAGCGGCATATCTCACCTCTCCCGGTATTTTATCAGACGATGGCGATGGTGACAACGCAACCGGATAGAAAAGACCCCCGAACACTCGAGGGTCTTTGGTTTCTCGTAGGAGCCGGACCGGCTCCGAGTTCTAGCCTCAGGACGAGACTCGGGAACCCGAACCGGATCCGCAGCCGGAGCCGCCGCCGCGGGAACCACCACCACCGGAGCCACAGCTGAAGGACGAGACTTTACGCTCAACTTCCAGCGAGCCGCACTTGGGGCAGGTCACTTCGGCGGTGTCGGAGAAGCGGCGCAGCAGCTCAAATTTTTTGGTGCATTTCTTACAGGTATATTCGTAGATTGGCATTTAGATCACCTCTCCCAATATTTTACCATAATACCAAAATACAGTCGAAAATGAAGTGACCCAGGTTACAACAAACGCCCGGCCGGATTTGGTATAATTCAAAACGTGGCTGACATATTCAAGGCTCTAGGCATCGCCGATGCTGATCTCGCCAAGGCCCGGGAACTGGCGGCCGATCATTTCGTGGGCAGTTTCGGCGAAAGATACAAGAAATTCGTCGCCCAGGTGGGCATTGCCCTTCTTGAGATCTACCCACCGGCCAAGGACCTTTCCCCCCTTGAAATAATCGACGTCATCAGCGTCATCGATATCATCGGCCCCGACTCCCGCGGCATCATGAAACGGCTCAAAGAAGCCTGCTCCGGCTGCGGCTGGTGCTGTTCAAAGACGAAGCGTATCGTCGTCGATGAAGAAGATACCCTGCGCATCAGCCGGAAACTGAAGCAAAAACGCGATGACCTGTTTACTTTCGACGGTAAGGATTGGCTGATTAAAATGGTCTACCCGTGCGGCTGGTGGAATCCCAGGAACGGCCGTTGCCAGATTTATGCCGACCGGCCAAGTACCTGCCGGGTCTGGCCACTGGGCTCCACCGAGGCCGGGCACAAAACCATCCAGCCGTTCCATCAGTGCAAATACGCGGTCATGGTGCTGGTTAACAAAGTCATCTGGACTCTTGAAGGCGCCGCCAAGGTTGCTCCCCTGCCGCCCAATTCCTAATCCCAAGCACCAAATCCTAAACAAATTCTAAATTCCAATTTCAAAGCACCAAACCGTTTTGGACTTGGGATTTTGTTTTTTATGCTTGTTTAGTGCTTAGATATTAATACCTAAGATTTCAGGAGCACGATGTTTTTACCCACCACAAAGCAAGAGATCGACGCTCTCGGCTGGGACCGATTAGATGTCATCCTGGTCACCGGCGACTCGTACATCGACAGCCCGTTCATCGGCATCGCCGTTATCGGTAAAATGCTGATAAAAGCGGGTTATCGTGTCGGCATCATCGCCCAGCCCGACACCCATTCGCCTGCCGACATCACCCGCCTCGGCGAGCCGCGCCTCTTCTGGGGCGTCACAGGCGGCTGCATTGATTCAATGATCGCCAATTACACTTCACTCAAGAAGAAGCGCAAGAGCGACGATTACACCCCCGGAGGCCTGAACACCCGCCGCCCCGACCGCGCGGGCATAGTCTACACCAACCTCATCCGGCAGCACTTCAAAAACACCGCGCCCATCGTCCTCGGCGGGTTGGAGGCATCGCTTCGCCGTGTAGCCCATTACGACTACTGGGACGACCGCGTCCGCGGCTCGATTCTCTTTGACGCTAAGGCGGACTTCCTGCTCTACGGTATGGCCGAAAAAGCTGCCCTCGAACTGGCAACCGCGCTTGATAAGAACGGCGAGCCACGACAGGTCCGTGGTTTATGCTACATCGCCGGCGCGGCAGACATGACCCAGGTGCGGGAGAACTACCTCGAACTGCCGTCCTTGGACGTCGTGGAGAAGGACAAGCAGGCTTTCACCGAAATGTTCCACACGTTCTACCGCAATAACGACCCCATTACGGCCAAAGGCTTGTACCAGAAACACGGCAACCGTTACCTGGTGCAGAACCCGCCGCAGCCTTCGATGTCTCAGTCCGAACTCGACGCAGTGGCTGGCTTGGGTTACGAACGCGCCCAGCACCCGTACTATGAGAAATCAGGCAAGGTCACAGCCCTGGAGACGATCAAGTTCTCGATTCTTTCCCACCGCGGCTGCTACGGCGAATGCAATTTCTGCGCCATCGCCGTCCATGAGGGCCGCACCGTCCAGTGGCGGAGCGTAGCATCCATTCTCGCCGAAGCGCAGGAGATGACCAAATACCCTGACTTCACCGGCTTCATCCGCGACGTGGGCGGGCCCACGGCCAACATGTACGGCTTCGAGTGCGGACAAAAGCTGGAACGCGGCGCCTGCCCGTCTAAGCGTTGCCTCTACCCCAACGTCTGCCCGACGCTGAAGGTCGATCACTCGAAACAGATCTCGCTTCTCAAGAAGTTACGCAAGGTCGAGGGCATAAAAAAGGTGTTTGTCGCCTCCGGTGTCCGTTATGACATGATCGAAAGCGACCGGCAGCACGGCGATGATTATCTTAAAGAAGTCGTCGGTAACCACGTTTCCGGCCAAATGAAGGTGGCACCGGAGCACTCTGAGCCCGGAGTCTTGAAAGCCATGGGCAAACCGGGAACCGATTCATTACTGCGTTTCAAAGCTGACTTCGACCGGATTTCCAAAGCCGCGGGCAAGGAGCAGTTCCTGACCTATTACCTCATTGCCGCCCACCCCGACTGCACCGCCGCTGATATGAACAAGCTCAAGGCATTCTCCGCCAAAAACCTCAAAATGAACCCGGAGCAGGTTCAGGTCTTCCTACCGGCTCCATCGACGTACTCCAGTCTGATGTACTACACAGGTATTGATCCGTTCACAGGCAAATCGCTATTCGTTGAAAAAGAGCTGCCCAAGAAAGAGCTACAAAAACGGATTCTCGCTCCGGAAATTGAACGACGACCAATAGCCACAACGCCTCCCATGGGCTATAATCAGACCCATGAAAAACGACCTCGCCGCCCTCAAAAAAACGGTTAAAGACGCCGTCGCCGCCCAAGCCGCCGCCCTCCGCAAGATCGCCCTGGATATCCATGCTAACCCGGAGCTTGGATTCAAGGAAAAGCAGGCAGCTTCGTGGCTTACTGATCACCTCAAGAAGAACGGCTTTGCCGTTGAGATGGGCATCGCCGCCCTGCCTACGGCCTGGAAGGCAACTTATGGCTCTGGTAACCCGGTTATCGCCTTCGTCGGGGAATATGACGCCCTGCCGGAGGTCGGTCACGCTTGCGGGCACAACTTGATCGCCACCGCATCGGTAGGCGCCGCTGTCGCTTCCAAGGCTCTAGCCGACAAATTTGGCGGCACCGTCGTCATGATCGGCACCCCGGCCGAGGAGCTTTACGGCGGCAAGATCCCCATGGTCAAGAAGGGCATTTTCAACGGCCTCGATGCCGCCATGCTGGTACACCCCGGCTCGGACTCGACAGCCGTGACCCGTGCCCTGGCGGTCGTCACACTTTATGTCGAGTATTTCGGCCGCGAAGCCCACGCCGCCGCCCACCCCGAACAGGGCATCAACGCCCTCGACGCCATGATTA
>CAZGRY010000098.1:3680-5336 GCA_964528105.1 uncultured Dehalogenimonas sp. | reverse complement strand
TACGCTCCATCCGTTTTTTTTTTTTTTGTTGATGCATGTTTTTATAAACACGATAGCCAACCCAGCCGAAGGTGGCTCCGATTATCAACCCGCCAAAGCCGAATAAATTATAGCCCTGGAGAGCAATTATCCACGCCAAAGAGCTAAATAAGATAGAAATAAAAGCTGGTGCTTTTATGAATGACATCTGGCTTGGTGATATTACTAGCGCGTACCCCCTTTTGATTGAGGGGGATATCAATAAGAATGAAAAGAATTTGACTCCGGAATCCATATTTATCATCTTTAGTCTGGCTTTTTATTGGCGATTTCATTCAGGTGGAAGACCATGCCGTCGCGGGCGGCGATGACGCGGACGCCGGTGCGCTCGGTCATGGCGGCGGCGGCCTCCCAGGGGTGGGTGCGCCAGACGTTCATACCGAAGTGGGTCAGGATGGCGGCTTTGGGTTTGATGCCGGCGATGAGCTGCTCAGCCTCGGCCAGGGTCAGGTGGTCGACGGTCGGCCGCGACTCGGTCAGCACCACGTTGATGATGAGCAAGTCGGCCTTTTTGTAAGCCTCGATAAGCCCGTCAAAGTAGCGGGTGTCGGTGACGTAGGCGACGGTATGTCCGCCGGAATGGAAGACCAGGCCGTAGGTCTCCACCGGGTGATGGTGGCGCAGCGGCGTCTCGAACTTCAAGCCGTCAAGATCATACTTGCCGCCTTCCTCGAGGACGACCACCTCATCGAGGAATTTCCGAAGGTAGGAGAACATCACCGGCTCCGGGCCGAAGGCATCGGCCGGGGCGTAGAACTTGCCCTTGCCGCGGAAACCGCCGCCGGTCATGGCCTCGATCATGACGTTGGTGTCGCCGGAGTGGTCGAGGTGGCGGTGCGACAGGACGACAGCGTCAAGAGTCTCGGCCCGCAGCTTGCGCTTGTTGACCTGGACGATGCAACCGGGCCCCGGGTCGACCAGCAGGTTTTTACCCGAAAGCGACAGCCACAGGCCGCCGGAGGCCAGGATCTGGTGGGCCACCATGATACGGGCGCCGCCGGTGCCTAGAAAGGTGATGCTATCGTCACGGGGTTCGGTCGAGGTCATACCGACAGAGTATACCGAGAAATCAGCGGCGGCGCTATACGGGGATTTGGAAAAACAACCGGGAATTTGGCTCTATCCCCCCTGCGGCGGTTCGGGACAGGGTTTCTCCAGGGTGCAGGTGTCCTCGGCGGGCTTTTTGACACGCGGCGGTGGCTCGGCGCCACGGGCCGCGGCGGCCATATCTGCCAGACGCGACAGCCGGGATATCTCCTCGAGCTGGGCGGCATCGAACATCAGCTTGGTGTGCGGGAAGGTTATTTCGATGCCGACCTCTTCGAAGGCTTTTTTCAGGCGGCGGCGGAGTTCTCCCGCCACCTCCCAGTGTTTCATCGGCCGGGTGTCGGCGAGTATCTTGATCTCGACTCCCGAATCACCGAGGTTATCCACTCGAAGCACCTGGGGCGCGGAGATGATCTTGGGTGAAAACTCCGGATCGGCGGCCAGCTCCCTGCCGACGCGGTTGATGACGGCGATGGCCTTGTCCAGGTCGGTTGAGTAGGCTACCGACACATTGAGGTTGACCCGTGCCCATTCGTGGGTGTAGTTGGAGACGGTGGTTATCTGGCCGTT
>CAZGRY010000098.1:0-3670 GCA_964528105.1 uncultured Dehalogenimonas sp. | reverse complement strand
TTGGGGATGATGTGGACAATGCCGTCAAGGTCGCGCAGCACTGTCCGGCGCAAGTTCAGTTCTTCTACCAGGCCGGAAACGCCGGACACCTTGATGACATCGCCGGTATTGAACTGGTCCTCCAGGAGGATGAACAAGCCGTTGAAAACGTCCTTGATGATGCTCTGGGCACCGAAGCCGATGGCGATACCGACGACGCCGGCGGAGGCAAGCAGCGGGGCGATATCATAGCCAAGTTCGGCCAGGATCATAAAGGCGGCCATGGCGATGGTAAACACGCCGGTGATGCCAATAAAGACGCTGGACAGCGTCCGGGCGCGCTTGAGGCGATCTTCCTTGGTGTGGGTGCTGTGGTGCTGCCGGTACTCGACGTAACGCACCAGGCCGCGACCCAGCATCGTCTTGATAAGGCCGTAGAACACGGCTGCCAAAATGATGATCGACAGGATCTGCAGCCCGTGGTCGCTGATCCAGGAGCTAATGGAATCTATGACGGCGCGCCATTCAATCATATGCTTAGAGTATAAAGTAACCGGTGGCCGGTGACAAAAAGCGAATCGAAAAGGGAAAAGATGCTGATTTGCGGACGGATATCGCGGGCGGCGGTTCGTCCCTAAGAGGGACGGGCGGCCCTGATCTCTTCGCCGCTGCGGCACACCGAGGTGACGCCCTTGACGCCCTCAATCTTGGAGATGAGGCGGGCCAGCTGGGTCAAGCCCTTGGTCTCGATGTCCAGGGTGATGACAGTCACCCGGTCCGGGCTTTCAGCCACGGTCATGCCGGTGATGTTGACCTTTTCATCGGCGACGAGAGTGGAGATATCACGAACCAGCCCGACGCGGTCCCAGGCCAGGACCTGCAGCCGGCTGGGGTAAAGCTGGTCAAGGGGACCCCACTGCACCGGCACCAGGCGCTCCGGCTCCTCTTCCTTGAGCACGTTGTGGCAGTCGGTGCGGTGGATGGTGACTCCCTGGGAGCGGGTGACGTAGCCGATGATGTCCTCGCCGGGGATGGGATGGCAGCAGCCGGCAATCTTGGAGACGATATCGCCGATGCCCATGACCGAGACGCCTGAGCCCGATGGCCTGGGCGGGGCGGCGGTAACAGCCGGGATCGGGCTGACCTCTACGGTGGGCTTCGGGCCTTCGACGATGGCGGCCTGGGCCATGGCTACGGTATGAGCGGACAGCCCGCCGTAGCCGACTGCGGCGTAAAACTCGTCAACGTTATCAAAGCCGTTCTGTGCGGCCAGGGCTTTGAGTTCCGGGATCTTGATCCCCAGGTGGCGGAATTCCTTCTCCAGGAACTCGCGGCCTTTTTCGATGTTTTCCGTGCGGGCCTGTTTCTTGAACCACTGGCGGATCTTGGTGATGGCGTGCGACGTTTTGACATAACCCAGGTTGGTGTTGAGCCAGTCTCGCGAGGGACCCTTGTCCTTCTTGGTGGTGACGATCTCCACCACATCGCCGTTTTTAAGGCGGTAATCCAGGCCAACCAGCTTGCCGTTGATCTTGGCGCCGACGCAGCGGTGGCCCAGCTCGGTGTGGACGCGGTAGGCGAAATCGAGCGGCGTCGCCCCCTTGGGTAAGTCTTTAATCTCGCCGCCGGGGGTGAAGACGAAGACCTGGTCGTTGAAGATATCGGTCTTGACCGATTCCAGAAATTCCTCGGCGCCGGCCAGATCGCGGTGCCAGTCCACCAACTGGCGCAGCCAGGAGATGCGGTCTTCGGACTTGACCGGGGCTTTTTCGCCCTCTTTGTAGCGCCAGTGCGCCGCCACGCCGTACTCCGCCAGGCGGTGCATGTCGTAGGTGCGGATCTGGATTTCCAGCGGCGTGCCGCTTATGGCTACCACGGCGGTGTGGAGGGACTGGTAGCCGTTGGGCTTGGGGTTGGCGATATAGTCGTCGAAGGTGCCGGGGATGGGGTGCCACAGGGCGTGGACCACGCCCAGGGCGGTGTAGCATTCCCGCTCGTTGGCTACCAGCACCCGGATGGCCAGCAAGTCATAGATCTCGTCGATCTGACGGCCCTGGGAGGTATATTTCTCGGCCTTCTGGTGAAGGGAGTAAATGTGCTTGGCCCGTCCGGTGATCTCAGCCGAAACTCCCGCCTCGGCGAACTCCGAGCGCAGCACCTCGATAACTTTGCCGATGAATTCTTCCCGCTCGGCGCGCTTGCTGGCGATAAGCTTGGCCAGCGATTTGTACTGCACCGGCTCCAGGAAGCGGAAGGCCAAATCCTCAAGCTGCCACTTGATCTCCCAGATGCCAAGGCGGTGGGCGAGGGGGGCGTAGATCTCAAGGGTCTCGCGGGCGGTGTCCTTCTGCTTGTCGGGCGGCATGGCGTCCAGGGTGCGCATGTTGTGCAGCCGGTCGGCCAGCTTGATAAAGACGACGCGCAGGTCCTCGGCCATGGCCACCAGCATCTTGCGCAGGTTCTCCGCCTGGCGCTCATATGTTGTGTTGCCGGAAAAGCGCGTCTCGCCGGGGGCGGCAAGTTGCAGTTTGGCCAGCTTGGTGACGCCGTCCACCAGCCTGGCGACGTCCTTGCCGAAAAGCTCCTCGATCTTAACCAGAGTGACGGTGGAGTCCTCCGGCACGTCGTGAAGCAGAGCGGCCTTGAGGGCCGTCGAATCGAGCTGGAGCTCGGCCAGGGTCATGGCTACGGCCAGGGGGTGTTCGATGAAGGGCTCACCGCTTTTGCGCGTCTGGCCGTCATGGGCCTTGGCCGCGAAGTCATAAGCCGACTTGACCAGTTCGACTTTCTCCGGCGGCAGGTAGCGGGCGGCGGCCTCTAAAAGGGCGGTTACTTCCATTGATTTACCATAAAGTGGTTAATGGCTAAGTATAGCAGACCCGCCTAAATGCTGTCAGGTTTCAGCCTGCGAACCACTCTTGGGCTGTACTCCAACGACCGGCCCTCAGGCAGTCCCCTAGAAGGCGCCGTCGAGGGGCGTCAGCGTCAGCAGGCGCTTGGCGGTGTGGGGGTAGCGGGCGATAAACAGCAACTCATCTTCGACCAGCGGCTTGTGGGACAGGACGTTGGCGTAGCGTACCAGCTCCAATATCTCCTGGGCTTCGTCCTTGTCCTTGAAATGCCAGGACATGCGGTCGCTCATGACATTGGAAAAGCCGGAGATGCCGGAGTACTCGCCGGCGCAGATTTCGCGGCAGGTCTCCACCATTTCCGGATTGCCGCGGCCCAATGACACCGATGACAGGCCAAAACGACTGAGCGTCGCGGATCAATTGAGCGACAAAACGAGGACGACTGTGGGGCATAACATTTGACCTCCGGCACTAAATACTACCCATACCATACACCACAATGACCAAAATTGGTAGTATTTACGGATTCGGACGTCGTCACGTGGATTTGTGAATGGCAAAAAAAGAGGTTTCGCCGTCACAAATTGGATCGATCATAGGCATGTCAGGACTTAGTCTCGACCCCCGCCTGACCGTCGCGAATCTGCGCCGCGCGCTTCAAGCCTTCTTCCTTGGTGCGCCAAACTCCGTTGCGAAACTCGCGTTTGAGTTCGTCCAGGATCGTCCCCAATTCGGGACAGGGCTTCATGTTCAAGGATTGCATGACATCGCGCCCGCCGACCGGCATCGTGATGCATCGGATTTTTAAGAACCAGCGTCCAGATTGGTTCGAACGCACT
>CAZGRY010000097.1:0-5358 GCA_964528105.1 uncultured Dehalogenimonas sp. | reverse complement strand
CATCCGCGGTAGATAGTATAGCAAGCATCAAGCACCCCTCCTTAACAATTATTACCGGTTTGGATACTATCACGATGATATAACGAAGTCAATGGAATATGCATCACCAATACTGAAATAAAACAAACTGGACTCCCCGATTGATTATAAAACTCTCGTCGAATACACCGACGATATGGGGCAAGTGCTTAAAGAGGGCGAACTGAGTGAACGTAAAGCGTTATTCAGTTCGTTCGTGAAAGAAGTGGGGGTCAGTGGTAAGGCCGTCGAACTTGAATACTAGCCACCGTTCCCGAACAGGCAAAAAGAAACCGGGGTATACCCGGTTCTTGATACTATGCAAAATGGTAGCGCATACGGGATTCGAACCCGTGATCTCCGCCTTGAGAGGGCAGCGTCCTAGGCCGCTAGACGAATGCGCCGTGACACAGTGGCTGGGGATCCAGGGTTCGAACCTGGGCAAGCAGATTCAGAGTCTGCTGTCCTACCACTAGACGAATCCCCACCGGCTTCCAGAGAAGCGAAAGACATTATAGCCGAAAAACGCAAACAGCCGCAACCACAAATATGTAGTCACGGCCGTTTCCAAGGCAACCTGTCTATGGTTGAAGGAACTACGGGTTATGGTTCAAGAAGCCCCAGAACAGGACGTAGGAGATGCCGAAGGCCACAAACGCCAGACCAGCGACGACAGCGACAGCAACCAGGTTATCGATCAAACTTCGCAAGGCACGCCTCCGTAACGATAGTGCATATATCTTAGCCATTTTGGGCTGTAACGTCAAGGGTTCTAACCCTAAAGAACTAGTACCGATCACCAGGTTTGACAAAGCCGCCGCCTAACTCCTATCCTAACATCATATGACCGACCTCGAAAATACCCAGGTCGCTCTCGATCTGCGGTTCCGCGACCCCGCCCTGCTGGAGCTGGCGCTCATCCACAGTTCCTATTTGAACGAGCGGCCGGGCGTGGGGCTGACCTCCAACGAGCGCCTGGAGTTTTTAGGCGACGCCGTCCTCGGAGTTTACATCGCCGACCGGTTGTACCGCGCCTTCCCCGAGGCCGATGAAGGCACCCTCACCCGATACCGCTCTCTCCTGGTGCGCCGGGAAACCCTGGCGCGGCTCGGCGGGGCGCTCAAGCTGGGAGAATACCTTTATCTCGGCCGCGGCGAGGATGCCAGCGGCGGCCGCCACAAGCCGGCCAACCTTTCACGGGTCATGGAAGCCCTGATCGCCGCCGTCTATCTCGACCGCGGCGCCGAGGCGGCCGGCCGTTTCATCGAGCGGATCTTTGCCGCCGACCTCGAGCGTCTCGAGGTCCTGAGTGCCATCGCCGATTCCAAGAGCCAGCTCCAGGAACTGGTCCAAGCCAAATTCCAGACCACGCCGGTCTACACCACAGCGGAGAACGCCGGTGGTGAAGAGGAACGGCTGTTTGACGCCGAAGTCCGGATCAAGTCGGTCCTCCTCGGCCGCGGTCAAGGCCGCAGCAAAAAAGAAGCCGAGTCGCGTGCTGCCCGCACTGCCCTCGATCAAATAGAAAATACTTTACAGCCTTCGGAAGCTTTGTTACACTTGGATTCGAAATAACTATAAAAGAGGCAATCACATGGGAGAGCGCGATAAAGGCGGCAGGGAAAAGAAAAAGGTCAAGAAAGACGCCGCTAAACCGGTCATTTCCGCTTCATTCACCCCTCCGCCCCCACCCGTTGAGGTCTTAAAGACCAAGGGTAAGAAACTCAAGGGCGAATAACGGTCAATCTATAAGCATGTCCAAATCCGCGGCGGTGCGGCTGTCGTTCGGCGGCCGGGTGCAGGGCGTCAATTTCCGTGAATTCACCCGGCGCGAGGCCGTAAACTTCAACGTCGTCGGTTATGTCAAGAACATGCCCGACGGCACCCTCCAGGTCGTTGCCGAAGGCCAGCGGCCGGATATCCTCCATTTCATCGAAGTCCTGATGTCCGGACCGTCGCAGGCTGTCGTCAATACGGTGGATACCCAATGGATCGAGCCCACCGCCTCTTACCCTGATTTCAGCATCCGCTACTGATATTCTTCTGATCCTCTTTCAATCGCGACATCGCCTTCCGGTTATGTCGCGTCAGGTTGAGCAGTTGTTCAATGGAGTCCTTACGGTTATAATCTGAAGTCATGAAAACCGCCTGGTTTTACCCGCTGGTGCGCCTGACCGCCCGAACCGCCTTCCTCCTCACCCGGGTCAAGGTCCTCGGCCGGGAAAATTTCCCTGCCTCCGGCCCGGTCCTGGTCTGCGCCAATCACGTCTCCACCGCCGATCCGCCGCTGATCGGCTTGAATCTGCCGCGTAACCCGGTCTATTTCCTGGCCAAAAAGGAACTCTTTAAACACTCCCTCGCCAGCCGGTTGCTCAAAGGCAGCGGCACCATCCCCTTGAACCGCGGCGGCGTGTCCGGAGCCAGCATCAAGCTGTCACAGCGGGTGCTCGACCATGGTGGTACCCTGATCATCTTCCCGGAGGGTAAGCGCAATCCCGCGGGACAACTCACCGCAGCCCTGCCTGGCGCCGGTTACCTGGCCGCCACATTCGGCGTGCCCATCCTGCCGGTAGCGATCAGCGGAACCGAGAAAATCAAGGGCAATTGGTGGTTCTTAAAGCCTCGGACAGTGATCATCAGAATTGGCCGCCCCTTCAACCTGGAAGGCGACACCGAAAAACCGGCTAGGGATGAACTCAGCGCTCACGGTGAACGGATTATGAAGGCCATCGCCGAACTGCTGCCGCCCGGCTACCGCGGCATTTACGGGAAGTCTGAGTGAAGATCGAGCGAGCCGCCGATCTGGGCTTTTGTTTAGGCGTCAGGCGCGCCCTGGCTACCCTCGAGGACGTCGCCCGGCAAAAAGGCGGCGTCGAGACGCTGGGCGCCCTGGTCCATAACCAGCAGGTCATGTCCCGCCTCAACGGTCTGGGCGTCCGGACGGTCAAGGACGTGTCCGATATCTCCGGCGACACCGTGGTCATCAGTTCCCACGGCGTCAGCCCGAAAATCCTTCAGGCCATCAAAGACCGCGGCATCGGCGTCGTCGATACCACCTGCCCCTTCGTACAGCGCGCCCAGGCCGCCGCCCGGCGCTTGTCAGAAGGCGGCTTTTTTACGGTCATCTACGGCGACGTCAACCATCCGGAAGTCAAGGGCATCCTGGGCTGGGCTGACGGCAAAGGTATCGCTACTCTCTCGGCTGCCGACCTCGACCCGATCGAATTGCCCCGGCACATCGGGCTGCTGTCGCAAACCACCCAGGTCCCGGCGCGGTTTATCGACTTCGCCAAGCAGGTGACCGAAAAGGCTCTGGTCAAAGATGCCGAACTGCGGCTGGTCGACACCGTGTGTCACGATATCCGCCTGCGCCAGGGGGCGGCCCTCGACCTCGCACGCCGCGCCGACCTGATGCTGGTCATCGGCGGTCACCATAGCGCCAACACCCGTCACCTGGTCGACCTGTGCGCCGCTGAGAAGGAGACGCACCTCGTCGAGACTGAGGCTGAAATAGATTCGTCATGGCTCGCCGGGAAACAACTCGTCGGCGTCACCGCCGGCGCCTCCACCGCCCCTGACACCATCGATGCCGTAGTGCGGCGGTTGGAAGAACTGTCTTCTTAATCCGGCGCACCTCGGTCATCGGCGATCCTGATTCTTTTGCCTATCATCCCCGTTGTTAAACACTATTCAGTCAAAGTTTATTTCGATTTTTCGTCATCGGCCGCGGTTTATTTGAGGGCTATTTGAAGCTGTGTTACAATTGCCCATCGTTAAGGAGACCCGTTTCCCATGAAAAAGCGCGTTTTTTCCGGCATTCGGCCCACCGGCCGCATCCACCTTGGTAATTACCTGGGCGCTGTCCAGAACTACGTAGCCATGCAGGACGAATTTGATTGCATCTACTGTGTGGTGGATATCCACGCCCTGACCACCCTCGAGGATACCCATTTACTTAAGAGCAACGTCCGGGAGCAGATCACCGACCTACTGGCCGCCGGCCTTGACCCGCAGAAATGCACCCTCTTCGTCCAATCACATGTCCCTGAGGTAACCGAGCTTTTTACTCTTTTGGGCATGGTCACACCGCTGTCCTGGCTGTTACGCGTTCCGACGTTCAAAGAGAAGGTCAAGCAGCAGCCCCACAACGTCAACTATGGCCTGGTGGGTTATCCCGTCCTGATGACCGCCGATATCATCCTCTACAAGGCCGAGGTTGTGCCGGTGGGCGAGGACCAGTTGCCCCACCTGGAACTGGCGCGTGAGATCGTTCGCCGGTTCAACGACCAGTTCGGCCCCACTTTCCCGGAGCCCAAGGGCAGGCTGACCAATTTCCCGATGGTGGTCGGCCTCGACGGCCAGGGCAAGATGAGCAAGTCTCTCAACAACCACATCGAACTGGCCGCCACCCCGGAAGAAACGATGAAAAAGGTGATGAGCGCCGTCACCGACCCCGCCCGGAAACTGCGCACTGACATCGGCCATCCGGAAGTGTGCAATATTTACAAACTGCAGCAGAGCTTCAACCCCGCCGCGGTCGAGGACATCGCCGCGGGTTGCCGCACCGCCTCGCGCGGCTGCGTCGAGTGCAAGAAACAACTTGGCGCCGCCATTAACGAATTCCTGGCGCCGCTACGCGCCCGCCGCATCGAGATCGCCAAAGACCAGGCTTACATCGACCGGGTGATCGTGGAAGGCGCCGAAAAAGCCCGCGCTCTGGCCAAAGTGACCATGGTCGAGGTAAAAGAGCGGATGGGTCTCCTGTAGCGGCACGGCATGCCGTGCCCCGTATCGTAAAACTGCTATGACTTCCGCAATTTTGAAGGTCGCCTGCCAGGACAAGAAAGGCCTCATCGCCGCCGTGTCCGGCTTCATTTCGCGCCATGGCGGCAACATCATCACCCTGGACGAGTTTGTCGACCGTTCGTCAAACACCTTTTTCATGCGCGTCGAATGGGACATCCGTGATTTCACCATTACGCGCGAAAAAATAGCCCCGGCCGTCGCGAGTTTAGTCGCCGATGGCGGCTTTGGCGGCAAATGGCACCTATTCTTTTCCGATGTTAAACCGCGGATGGCGGTTTTTGTCTCCAAATTCGACCACTGCCTCTGGGACCTGCTGCTCCGCCACCGTGCCGGCGAGCTCAAGTGCGACATCCCGGTGATCATAAGCAACCATGAAGACCTGAGACAGGTCGCCGAGTTCTTCGGCATCGACTACCGCGTCGTCCCCAAGACCAACGAAAACAAGTACGCCGCCGAAAAGCAAGAATTCGAAATCCTCGAAGGCAACCAGATCGAATTTGTGGTCATGGCCCGCTACATGCAGGTCCTGAGCGA
>CAZGRY010000096.1:0-5398 GCA_964528105.1 uncultured Dehalogenimonas sp. | reverse complement strand
TTGAGGGTGGGCTGGAGTTTGAGGTTCTGAACCCATTCGACGGGTCGGCGACCGATACCAATGCATCGTGCATTGTTCTGAACCTGGATTACGGTGACTTATCGTTCCTGTTCACCGGCGACCTGACCGCCGAAGCCGAACTGGAGCTCATCTACCGCCGCCTGTTGCCCGATGCCACGGTACTCAAGGTGGCGCATCACGGTTCGGGCGGTTCAACTAGTGGTGCCTTTCTGGCCGTCACCCGTCCGGAACTGGCCGTCATCCAGGTCGGCAAGAATACTCACGGTCACCCCAAGGAAGAAGTGGTCTCGGCCCTCGAATCACAATGCATTGACAGCGGCGTCTTCCGCAGCGACCTGTCCGGCACCGTCACTTTCCTGACCGACGGCCGCACTCTGTGGCTGAAATCTGATTCGATAGCCCCATTACGCTAGCTAAGGTTTCTCGAATCGCCTGATCGTCTCGAGACTATCTTCTCGCCGGTTGTTTGATGGTAATCGCCCCTGTCGGGCAGGCGAACTCGCAGCCACCTAGCAAGTCGCATTTATCCTGGTCGGTGACGATACACAACCCGGACTCCTGATCGATATCCAAAATCTGTTTCGGGCACATCGACACACATATGCCGCAGCCCGTGCATAGATCGGGATCGATTTTAACCTTGTCTTCCATAAAACTCCTTTGAATTTCCTGGTGTTACGGGCAATCTCGCCCAAAATCAGCGATTGTTAATCTTAAGCAGCAATATCCCGCCGCCGATGGCCGTGCCTCTTTTATCGATATCGAGCGCCATCGATTCAGCCATTTTTTCCAGCCCGCCACTTGCCTGGTAGGCCCGGAAATTGGCGTAGTGCTCGCCACCCACCATCATCTCCACCAGGCTGAACAGCAATCGTGCCGGAACGTTGAAATCGGCCAGGATAAGCTTGCCACCCTTTTTAGTCACCCGCCGCATTTCGGCGACCACCCTTTTCTGCGTTTCGAGTGGCTTCTCATGCAGCGCCATGGAAATGGTGGCATAGTCGAAGAAGCCGTCATCGAATGGCAGCGCCGTGGCGTCGGCGCCCTGGAGATGCAGGTTCGGCTTGCCGTAGCGGCGCGTTCTCTTTTCGGCCTCATCAACCATGGCAGGATCCAGGTCGATGCCATAAGCCTCCAACCCCAGCCTGGCAAACCTTTCCGCCTGGTCTCCGGTGCCACAGCAGACATCCAGAACAGATTGTCCCGGTTTCATCCCGGCCAGTTCTAAAATGGCTTGCCGCACGCCCTTCAAGGCGCGGTCAATGACTGTGGCGTAGAAAAATGCCATTAAGGCTTGAATTCATCCCTTAAAATGCTGTAGAGGATGATGTCGGAGTATTGTCCCCGGTGAAAATAGAATTTACGGCGGCAGCCTTCGCATTTCATGCCAAGTTTTTGCATCACCCGGCCGGAAGCCGTGTTCGGTTGCAAGTGGTGCGCGGTTACCGACTCGAGCCCAAGTACGTTAAAGCCATGTGCGACCATCGCCCTGGCTGCCTCGGTCATGTAGCCCTGGCCACGAAAATCACCACCGAGCCAGTAGCCGATCTCGGCGCGCCGGTGCTCCGGCGTCAGGATCAAACCAATCGAGCCCATCAGCCTGTTATCTGTTCTATTCTGGATCGCCAGAATCAGTTCTTTCCCCGACTCAGCCTTGTCTTGGTGTGTCGCCAGCCAGGTCACCGCCGCCTCGAGAGTGTAGGGATAAGGCATGGTCGGAATGTAAAGGGAGACAGTCTCGTCGCCGCACATTCGTGCCACTTCGGCGGCATCCTCGGCTCTGAAGGGTCGCAGGACCAGGCGTTCGGTTTCGATAATTGGGCGAATCATATATCTGATAATTGTATCACCAGATGCTAATCTTTCCAATTTTTACGATTGGGCTTCCCAATTATGTCTTTCTTAGCGAAACGAAGAATCTCAGACTCTCCATCGCGGTATTTTCCACATCAAAAGTCCGCCCGCGGGCTAACCTTCTTTTCGGCCGGGCGTTATAAGTGGTGAGTCTGTTGGAGAGGAGGTTGAATATGCGCCGCTTTTTTGACGCCTGGGATCGAGTGATGTATGAAATTTGGACCTTCCAGGCGCCTCGGCCCCGCTACGCCGTGGTGCGAGTCCGCCGCGATCGAAGGTAAAGCTGGGTGAGCCTCGAAACTCGCCCGTATTATAACCGGCGGGAGGTCACAGACCTCCCGCCTACTTTTTTCCCTCCGTCGTTGCGAGGCTGTGCCAAAGCATTCCTCAACGTGGTCTCCAATCTCCGGTAATATTGGTTGCCATTGTGGTCGACCGCTGAAAGCTCGTCAAATTGACACCGCCGCCCTTTCATGGTAATTTTTGAAGATACGGTTGCGTTTGAAAACGCGCCGATTTGAAGGAGCTCTACATGCTGGAAAAGGTCAAAGCTGTCCTGGACAAGATTCGCCCCAGCCTGCAGGCCGATGGCGGCGACGTTGTGCTGGTCGAGGTCAAGGAAAAAGAAGGTATTGTTAAAGTTAAACTCACCGGCGCCTGCGCCGGTTGCCCCATGTCCCAGATGACACTCAAAAACGGCATCGAGCGCATCTTAAAGCGGGAAATCCCCGAAGTTAAAGAGGTCGTCGCGGCCTAAGTTCACTCAACCTGAGAATCAAAAGCCCGCTCCATTTGGAGCGGGCTTTTTTGTTTTTCCGTTTGTCATTCCCCGCGCAGGCGGGGAATCCATCGGATATTGCGTTCGGGTCCCAATGATTCCCGACTGCGGCTTTCAGGCGTTTCCTTGACACGGGAGTATAATATTGTTGGGAGAAGCAGAAACTATTAGACTTTTGTGTCGTTTTAACTACTGAAGCCAAAAACGCGCCAGGAGGTATGATGACGAGGCTGTGGCAGGCGGGGATTGTTCACCTTTTATCGGTGGTCTTGTTGCTTTCGGCCGCGACACCGGTCCTCGCCCAGGGCGGTTCCGAGTTCCCACGGCAAATTAGCCTGATCGGATTTACTGGCACGGTGCCGGTAATCGACGCCACCGGTAAAGTCTTAACTCCCGGCAAAATAACAACTCTTGACGGTGCAGCGACCCTCGAGATCCCCATAGGGACGACCGCGGCTTGGCCGTAACTTCTATCTCTGCCACAGAGATGTCATCGATTATGGGGGGTGGCGGCGCAACTACTAATCCTTCCCAGTGGCTGTTCTTATCCACCTATTATCTTTTGCGGCCACCGGAAGGCACGTTCGATCCCCCTATATCCATCACTTTGAATTATTCAGATTCCCAGGTGCCGCCCGGTGTACTGGAAACCGACCTTTTTCTGGCAGATCATTTCGGGCGCAAATTGGAAACCAGGATCGATGCTACCGCTAATCAAGCGCATGCCTCCATCAGTACCTTCTATGGCTTCGGGCTTTTTGGACAGGCGTTTAAGCCAACGGTTTTAATCTCTGAGCCCTTACCGCTCGCGGTCATCGACGATCAGACCGCCGGTATCAGAGTACAGGTCAGCGGCATCGATCTGTCGGCTTACACCGGCCCAAACGTTTCCGGCCAAGGTCAATTGATATATTATTTGGATGTCGCCATACCAACGGCCAAAGGGCACTCGGCCGTCACTGGAGTCGGTACCTGCCGCATCGCAGGAAGCAAAACCTAGACCCTCTGGGAGAATTTGACTCCTGGGGAGCACATGCTCGGAGTCCAGATCGTCAATAATGATATGACGCCATTGGATCCTCCGGCGACGGCCCAGACCCGCATCAACGTCATGGCTCAGTTAGCAACGCCGCCACAAGGCACGAACACTGAACCACCGTCTCTCCCCGCGGAGCCAGAAATGACGGTTGGGCTCATGCCGCCGCCCGCTAACCATAATGGACTCATCGTCCTCAGTGTTACTGTTGTTTCTGTGGCCGTAGCATTTGGGCTCTTATTCGCGCTACGGAGGAAAAAAGTGTGATCGCTGGCATCCGTTAATCATTAACTGTTTAGGCAGTCGTTGACACCTTCCCAGATGACCCTGATAAACGGCATCGAGCGCATCCTTAAGCGGGAAATTAAAAGCCCGGTCCAAATGGAGCGGGCTTTTTTGTTAGTCTTCCTGATGAATGGGGAACCCCAAGGTCGTGGATGATCACCCCTTAATTGTTTCCCACTCCGATCGCGTTATGCCTGCTTCTTTGAGAATTCGGGATAACAATTCCCTGCCGATCTCGTTTTGATGCGGATTAGGAATGATAATTCGGACTGTCCCCTTGATCATTGCCTGGTGCCTGCCGCCGGAAAAAGGTCCCTCGAAACCGGCGCGTTTCAAGGCTGCAATCAGGTCAGCGCGCGTTATCGGTCCGAAAGGCGGCATCAGGCGGCTTCGGCGGGGATTTTCAACTCGATGCGGTCGACGATTGGAAGCGGTAGATGACGGGAGATGCTGATCATTACCCAGTCTTCCAGTGCCTCTCGCAGCTCCTGGCGGCAGCCTTCTAGTGTCGGGTTGTTGGCCCAAACACCCTGGAAACCGGGGATCGAGCCATAGAAGGACTTGTCGTCCGTGAGAATCTCATATCGGGCTTTTTTCATGGAGGCTTCGAAATATTCAGTCAACATAGCTTTATTCTAACGGAGTCTCTTGGTTCAAGTATATGCCGCCTCACCCGGATTATCAAAAAAATCGGAACGGCTTACTCTTCCGTCTCCAGCTCGAAGGCCTTGTGCAGCGCCTTGACCGCTTCCTTGACCTTGCCCTCTTCGATGATTACCGTAATCCGTATCTCCGAGGTTGAGATCAGGTCGATGTTGATGCCGGCGTCGTACAGTGTGCGGAACATCTTGGCGGCGTAGCCCGGTGTGTTCTGGATGCCGGTGCCGACGATGGAGATCTTGCCGATATTGGGGTCGGCCTCAATGCTCCTGGCCCCCAGATGATCGGCAATCGGCTTAACCACTTCCATCGCCTTCCCGAGGTCAGACTCTGTCAGGGTGAAGGTCATATCGGTAATATGAGCCACGCTGGCGTTCTGGACGATGGTGTCGACCGACACCCCGGCCTTGGCCAGCGGCTCGAAGAGAGCGGCGGCGATGCCCGGCTTATCCGGGATACCGACGATAGTGATCTTGGCTACGTCCAAATCGTGAGCGATGCCGCTCACCTTATTGCGGATTTCCATTTTTCCTCCGTGTATCAGCGTGCCGGGATTGTCGTTGAAGCTTGAGGCGACGAGAATCGGGATATTGTAGAGCTCGCCGAGTTCCACGGCGCGGGGGTGCATGATCTTGGCGCCGTAGGTCGCCAGTTCCAGCATCTCCTCGTAGGAGATCTCCTTAAGCCGCCGTGCCTCCGGGACGACCCGCGGGTCGGCGGTATAGACGCCGTCGACGTCGGTGAAGCGCTCGCAAATCTTCACG
>CAZGRY010000095.1:0-5479 GCA_964528105.1 uncultured Dehalogenimonas sp. | reverse complement strand
TCTGGCGCAGGCCGGCGGGCAGCGGCACGCCGCAGATGGATTGGCTTTTCTTATACTCCGCCCAGCCTGAACCGGCCAGGTAGCCACGGACGACGCACTCGACCGGCAATCTTTTAACCTTCTTAACCACCATGCTGCGGCCTTCGAGGTATTTCGGGTAATCGAACCGCTGCTTCTCCGGGATGAATTTGTCGAGTTGCTTCACGTCCTCGATAACGGCGACGACGTGGTTGGGAATGATCTTCCTGGTTTTGTCGAACCAGAAGGTGGATATGAGGTTCAGGACCCGGCCTTTGTCCGGGATGCCGGCCGGCAGGACGACATCGAAGGCAGAGATGCGGTCGGTGACGACAATCAGGAGATAATCGCCGAGGTCATAGGTGTCGCGGACTTTGCCGGAGATGAAGCGTTTCAAAGGGAGATCGGTTTTCAGGACGGGTTCATTGTCGTTTTTCATTTGTTCCTCAACATGCTTAGGTTCAAATCCGGTAATCATTTCGGCCGCGCGCTTGGTCGGGTAGTATTGTTTTTTATAACTCAGTTCATAAAAGAGGGTACCATGAATCCCCTGAACTGACGTTTTTTCTATTGGTCTTGTCCAGAGTCGTTTTGATATCGCGGTTGCTCTTCGATTCCCAACTCTGGCAAAGAAATCTTCAACGAACTCTATGTCTTGCCCATGGCTAGGGAAGATAGCATTGAAGTCCCGCTCAGTTGCAGCGAATATCCCGTAAGTACAATTTCCCCCGCCGTCAATTATTTGGATATTTTTCAGGTTCATCTGGTGTTCGGTGTTACCTGGGGCACTCTAAAGATTGCGGCGAGAGCTTGTCCGACGCCGACTCCGGCCGTGACTTCCACTGGGCGGCGGTCAGGCCGACCCGTTTGAAGATGTCATCGACGTGGCGGGTGTAATACTGGTAGTCGAACAAGGCTTCAAGTTCCTCGGGCTTCATCACCGCAGCTACATCTGCGTCGGCTTTGAGCAGGTCAATGAACTGCTTATCAGTGCTTGCCCAGGTAGCCATGGCGTTGCGTTGAACCAGCTTGTAAGCCCCTTGCCGGGACAGCCCTTTGTCGATGAGGGCTAACAACACCCGCTGGGAGAATAGCAGGCCGCGGGTCAGGTCCATGTTCTGGCGCATGCGCTGCGGGAAGACGGTCATACCCTTGATGATGGAAGTGAAGACGTTCAGGGCGTAGTCCAGCACCAGGCAGGCGTCTGGGAAAATGACGCGTTCGGTGGACGAGTGCGAGATGTCCCGCTCATGCCAAAGAGCAATGTTTTCCAATGAGGTCAGGGCATAGCCGCGCAGCAGCCGGGCGATGCCGCTGACTCGTTCGCACAGTTCCGGGTTACGCTTGTGGGGCATGGCCGAAGACCCGGTCTGGCCGGAGGCGAAAGGCTCTTCGACCTCGCGCACTTCAGTCTTTTGCAGGGCGCGGATCTCGGTGGAGAATTTCTCCAGTGAGCCGCCGATGATGGCCAACGTGGTTAAGAATTGGGCGTGGCGGTCACGCTGGATTACCTGATTGCTGACCGGGTCCGGCGCCAGCCCCAGCTTGGCGCAGGCGAACTCTTCGACTTCAGGCGGCACGGTGGCGAAGGTGCCTACAGCGCCGGAGACCATGCCGACGGTGATGCCCTTGACGGCATCGGCCAGGCGAAGGCGATTGCGCTGCATTTCTTCCATCCACAGCGCCAGCTTCAGGCCGAAGGTGATCGGCTCGGCGTGGACACCGTGGGTGCGGCCGGCCATGACGGTGTACTTATACTCCATGGCGCGCTTGCCCAGGGTGGCGATGAGTTCTTTGACATCGTCGGCCAGGATAGCGGAAGCCTCGACGAGTTGCAGACTGGTGGCCGTATCCATGACGTCGGATGATGTGAGACCAAGGTGGATGAAGCGGGCTTCCTCGCCAACGCTTTCGGCCACGGCGCCGAGGAAGGCGGTCATGTCATGGTGGGTCTCCCTGAGGAGTTCCTCCATGCGCTTGAAATTGAGGCGGGCCATCTTGATCTTGGGCAGCGCCTCGCGGGGGATGACGCCCTCCTTGACCCAGGCCTCGCACACGGCGATCTCAACATCGAGCCACTTGGCAAACTTGTTTTCTTCGCACCAGACCTTTTTCATCTGGGACCGGCTGTAACGTTCGATCATGGCTAGTTCCCTTTTAATTCAGTACGGAAATTTTCATAAGCCCGGGCGACATCCGGGTATTTCAGGCCGAGCATCTGGGCGGCCAGGTAAGCGGCGTTCTTGGCCCCGGCTGCGCCGATAGCCACGGTGGCGACCGGGATCCCGGCCGGCATCTGGACGATGGCGTAGAGCGAGTCGACGCCTTTCAAATCACTCGACGGAATCGGTACGCCGATGACTGGTAACGTCGTCCAGGAGGCGATGGTTCCGGGCAAGGCGGCAGCAGCGCCGGCGCCGGCGATGATGACCTCGAAGCCGGCGCTGCGGGCGCCGGTGCAGAAGGCGTGGACCTTTTCCGGCTGGCGGTGGGCCGACATGACCAGCACCTCATGCTCGATGCCCATTTTCTCAAGGGCATCGGCGGTGGTTTTCATGATGTCCATATCAGACCAGGAACCCATGACTACCGCTACCTTTGGCATCGCAGCCCCCTTAAATCCGAGACCGTTCCCAAATCAAATAAGCCAAATACAAACAGAAACCCTATGGACATGAATCACTGACTTGCTATTATACCGCGCCGAAGGCTGCAATATCACGGCGGTACTGGGCGCCCTCGAAGGATATCTGGCCGATGTTTTTATAAACCCGGTCGCGGGCTTGGTCGAAATCTTCGCCGCAGCCGGTGACGGACAGGACGCGGCCGCCGGCAGTGACCAGTCGCCCGTCGTTAATCCTGGTGCCGGCATGGAAGACGGTGACATCGGCGGCGACATTTTCGACGCCTTCGATGGGCAGTCCCTTTTTGTAGTCACCGGGATAGCCGCCGGAAGCCATGACCACGGTGACGCAGGCACTCTTTTGCCATTCGATTTTCATCTTATCCAACGACCCATCGATGACGCTGATGATGATATCGACGAGGTCGGTCTTGAGTTGAGGTAAGATAACCTGGGTCTCCGGGTCGCCGAAACGGGCGTTGAATTCAAGGACTTTGGGGCCTTCAGCGGTCAGCATCAGCCCGGCGTAAATGATGCCGCGGAAATCTATACCATCGGCGTTGAGCCCACGGACGATGGGCTGCATCACCGTGGCGTCGATCAGGGCTCCCAGCTTGCGGTCGAAGAACGGCGGCGGTGAGTAAGCGCCCATGCCGCCGGTGTTGGGGCCCAGGTTGCCGTCGAAAACCCGTTTGTAGTCGCAGGCCGGGGGCATCGGTGAGAAGGTCTTGCCGTCGGTGAAGGCTAGATAGCTCATCTCCTGCCCCACCAGGCATTCCTCGATCACCACCCGGGAACCGGCGCCGCCGAAAATCCTGGCTTCCATGATCCTTGCCAGGGCCGCTTCGGCTTCGGCCATAGTGGAGCAAACCGAAACGCCTTTGCCGGCGGCCAGGCCGTCGGCTTTGATTACCAGCGGCACCGTTTGTTGTTTCAGATAAGCCCTGGCCTCGGAATAATCGGTGAACGATTTCCCGCGAGCGCAAGGGATGGCGTATTTCTCCATCAGGTTGCGGGCAAATGACTTGCTGGATTCCAGTTGCGCCGCTTCCCGTGACGGGCCGAAGACCGGGATGACGCGTGATTGAAATTCGTCAACGATACCGGCGGCGAGGGGGCTTTCGGGACCGACGACAACCAGGTCGATCCGGTTTGAGTTAACGGCACCAATGAGCCGTGGAAAGTCGGTAGCGTCAATGTCCAGGTTCTCGGCAATTCCCGCCGTGCCGCCATTACCCGGCGCAGCGAAAACAGCGCTGACCCGCGGGCTCTGTTTCAATTTCCAGACGAGAGCGTGTTCCCGCCCGCCGTTGCCGATGACCAGGATTCTCAGCTCAGTCTCCTTAAGGGGCGCAAAATAGCGGCTATCGCCGTTTAGACTGGTCTTTAGTCTTGAGGGTCACGGGCCGGGGCTTCCACTTATCCTGTTGAACAGAGTTAGTCGCCCGGTCATGAAGCTGGTCGATATCGGAAGGGGTAAGGCTGAGCAATTTTAAGAGTTTCTGCTCCTCGATCTCGGCGGCGGAACGCGACTCTTCGCTCTTGGCCTGCAACGCCTTGAGTTCATCGGCATTGGTGGCCTCGCGGGCCATCTTGGCGGTGATAGTTTTAGCCTGAGCTTCGGCCCAGGCCAGGTAGTCGGTATAGGCGGCATGCCACGCGAAATAGAGCGAGGTCGCTTTATCCGGCACCGATTTCAAAGCGTCTTTGCGTCGGATCAGTTCGGATGCGGATTGGGCAAGCTGGTTGGCTGCCACGAACAGGTTTTGATAAGCCGCCGGGTCCTTGGCGGCTGCCTTGGAGTCAAATTCTGCCAGGGCTGCTGTATACGCCTCGGCGCCTTTCTCCTGAAATGCGCGCAGAGTCCACTCGTCGCCGATGTAATCTAAATAGGTTAGCAGTTCGTCGCCCTGAATCTTCTTTTTACCGAATAGAAATCCCATATGCTTGCTCCTCCCCGGAGTTTATTCCCACTCTATGGTACCGGGCGGCTTGGAGGTGATATCGTAGACCACCCGGTTGACCCCGGCGACCTCGTTAACGATGCGGTTGCTGATGCGTGCCAGCAGGTCATAGGGCAAGCGAGCCCAGTCGGCGGTCATGGCATCGTCGGAGGTCACAGCGCGGATAGCCACCAGGTGGCCATAGGTCCGGAAATCGCCCATGACGCCGACGCTGCGGACATCAGTGATGATGGCGAAGCTCTGCCACAACTGGCGGTACAGCCCGGCTTTTTTGATCTCGTGCATCACGATCCAATCTGCGGACCGCAGCATCTCCAGCTTTTCACGGGTAACTTCGCCGATGACGCGTATCGCCAAGCCCGGGCCGGGGAACGGCTGGCGCCAGACCATCTCTTCAGGCAGACCAAGCTCGACGCCGACCTGCCGAACTTCGTCTTTGAAAAGGTAGCGCACCGGTTCCAGCAGTTTTAAAGCCATGTCCGCCGGCAGACCGCCGACATTGTGGTGGCTCTTGATCTTGGCCGAGGCAGTGGATACCGAAGAAACGCTCTCGATGACGTCCGGGTAGAGCGTGCCCTGGGCCAGGAAATCGACTTTACCCAGTTTGACCGCTTCTTCCTCGAAGACGCGGATGAATTCGACGCCAATGGCTTTGCGCTTCTGCTCCGGGTCGACAACTCCGGCCAACCGGTTAAGGAAGCGGTCGCTGGCGTCGATGAAAATGATCTTCATGCCCAGGTTTTGTTCGAATACCTTGAGGGTACGGTCAGCTTCCTCACGGCGGAGCAGGCCGTTGTTCACAAAAATGCAGGTCAGCTGGTCGCCGATGGCGAGGTGGATCAGGGTGGCCACAATGGCCGAATCGACGCCGCCT
>CAZGRY010000094.1:0-5596 GCA_964528105.1 uncultured Dehalogenimonas sp. | reverse complement strand
GGACCATCAGCAAGTCTTTCCGCAACTACCAATTCTGCATTTTCTTTTTTGCCGTCTTTTATCGCCGCACATTCAAGCTGTAATTGGTATAAGTCACTGAGGTGAATTGCTGGATCATTCTCAAGAATAAAATTGGAGTTGGCGCTATGATAATGGATGGTTACTCTTAACCAATTCCCATCCCAATACCCACCGGTCCCTTCAGGGAATTGCCTTCCGTGGACCCAAATCCGCAATCCCTGGAAATCTATATTCGGTTCTCCGAGATAGGCGAATTTACCATCCATATGCTTACCTTGCCTTCAAACGGGAGATCGATTTTATGGAGAGCATCTCAATCGTCTTCTCCAACCGCCGCGCCCGGGTCTCCGGCGTTTTGGCATCGGTGATGTGTTCGAAGTATTCCTTGCGGTGGCTATAAGGCAGATTGTTGAAATAGTCGCGGGCGCCGAGGTGGCTGTCCAAGGCTGTCGATAGGTCGGCGGGAATCTCTACGGTGCGCTCCTCGGCATCCCGTTCCATAACAACGTGGATCGTATCGCCGGTGTTTTTGCCAAGGGCTTTGCGCATTTCGGCACTGACGCCGATAACGTGGCCGCCGGTCATGGGCTGTATGGTGCGGCGATATTCGTTGCTGTCGAATGTACCTTTGACGGCGACGCGGGCTTTGGTGCCGAAGACTTCTTTGACGTCGAATGGGACGCAGATGTAGGCGGCGCGGGGGGCGTCGGGCGGGCTCTGGATGATGGCGTCGAATTCAACCATCGAAAAAAACTTGAGTTTAGATTAAACCCCAATCGCGGTAGCCTTGCTGCAGCAGAGTCAGGTACTCCGGAGCGGGCTTGGTCTCCTCGGCGGGGTGTGCCGGCACATACGTGAAGCAGGACAGCATTTCGCCGGTCTCGGTGTTGATCGTGACGTTTTGTTTGATATTCTGCCCCGGAAAGCCCTCGGAGACGTCCAATTTCTTGAGCGCCGCGTCGGGAACATCGTAAATGCCACCCTTGACCCGGGCGCCGCGCAGCGGTTTCAGGGCGGCGGTGCCGCCATGAGATATTCGCGACCAGCCGGTGAAGACCAACTGGAAGTGCGACAACGTCGCTGAGACCTTGGGCTTGCACTCCGGGCATCGGCCGGCCATGTACTTGCGGGAGAGAGCGGCGCCGTAGGCAAAGAAAAGAGGCATGGAAGCATTATAACATAAGAATCGGCGCGCAACGGGCGTTGTTAAGATTTGGTTAATCGATAATAAAATGAGCAGTTTCGGGTTGACTTTTAGTTATAACAATCTTATATTGGCATCGATTCTTGGGAGGGTGGTTAGCCGAATGCGGGCTGCCGATGAACCGATTGTAATCGAAAGCCTGGGCCGGCTCAATGAATACGGCGCGGACGATTTACTGATTTGCTGCGCTTCGTTCGAGGACCGGTGTGTTTCGGCCATCCAGCGGATGAGCGCCAATTTCCGGGTGCGCTATTCCATCATTTTCGTCATCGAAGAGCCGCGCTACCAGGAAGCTATCGACTTCAACCTCACCAAGATCCAGACGATGCTCTCGCGAAAGACCTCCGAGGGTGTTTTTACCATCCGCTGCCAGCGGGACGACCCGGTGGAGGGCATCGCTCAGATGAAAGCGGTGTGGAAACGCTGCAAACCCAAGGACGCCGAAGAGCCGCACATCACCATGGACATCTCCGGTTTTTCCAAAGTTTATCTCTTGGGTTTGCTGCATTACCTGGTAGCGGAGCTCAATATGGGGCTGCCGCGTATCGTGCATACCACCCAGACCTACGCGCCGTCCCGCCTGACCCAGGGCGTCCACCAGATCACCACAGTGGCCAACTTCTTCGGCTCGTTGTCAGTCGAAAAAGAAACGGTGCTAGTTCTGTTCCTGGGATTCGAAGCCGAGCGGTCGCTGTCCGTGTGGAAGCAGTTCAACCCGACGCGGACCATTTGCCTCATCACCGCGCCACGTGACGGCAACGAGGAATACCTGCGCTACGCCGAGAAAAACAACGACGTTCTCCTCTCGCAGCCGAATGTGGAAGTGCGCCAGGTGGCGGCCGACTCGCCGTACCATATCCGCAATACGCTGGAATCCATCTGGGAAGAGTTTAAGGCGACGGCCAACATGATCATTGGGCCCTTTGGCACCAAGCCGCAAACGGTGGGTATCTTCGTCTTCTGGCTGGAACACCCGCGGGTTCAGATCGTCTATTCATTCCCAACCGAGTACACCAAGAGCTACCTGAACCGCAAACCGGGCAAGACGATGCTTCTGCCTTTATCCAACGTTAACCGGGGGAACACTGATCTCGGGAACAATCGGGCGGTAGCCTAACGGGCGAAACACGGGAAGATTCGAGGTTTTCACCGCCGGACCGGCGCGGCTTCCACCCGGGATTGCTTGAGCCAGTCGGAAATTACCTTGTAGCCCCGTTCCATGGTGCGGTCGTGGTTGCTGCGGAGAAACGGGTGCAGCGCCAGGCCAATGACGTTCATGAACCACTCGGTGGTGGACACGTCCCAGGCGAACTCGCTCCAGACGCCATCGGGGCGTTCCTCCACCAACCAGTGGCCTTGACCTTCGAGATCGCCGTGGCAGGCGAGAGTCAAGCGTCGACCGGGTTCCACCTCGGTCACCTCGAGGACAAAGTCGAGGTTGCCCGGCAGGCTTCTTACGGTAGCCTCAATGCGGCAGCCGGCCTTAAGCCCGTCTTCGATATTCAGGACGTGAAATCGTTTGATACCAGACCATTGGCGGGCAATGGCTTCGGCATCGTAGATGAGAGCCCAGACCCGTTCGGCCGGGACGTCGAAGCGCCATCGCGTCAGGAAGTGGTATTGTAGCTTTTTCAATATTTTGTGCCTATAATGATTATACTTTGGCACACCAAGGGGCTTAACACAAGACTTTCATGACCGATTTCTGGCAGAACCTCCTCCTCACCTTTGTCCCCCTGTTTATTGTTATCGACGCTATCGGCAACCTGCCGTTCGTCATCGCCCTGACCGAGGATTCCACCAAGGACGAGCGGCGGCGCATCATCAACCTGGCCACCGTCACCGCCGCCGGTGTCGGGCTGATCTTTTTGTTCCTCGGCCGATTCATCCTGGACGCCATGAACATCTCTGTCGGCGCCTTCGCCATTTCCGGCGGCATTATCCTGCTTATTTTCGCCGTTCGCTACATGACCACCGGCCACATGGTGGAGGTCATCAAGGAAGAAATGGTGGCGGTGGTGCCTATCGGCACGCCGCTGACCGTCGGCCCGGCCACCATCACCACTTTGCTGCTGTTATCCATCCAGTTCCCTATCTACATCGTCCTCATTGCCTTCATGCTGAACATCTTTATTGCCTGGATAACTTTCGTACTGTCAGGCTACATTATGCGAGTCATGGGCCGCGGCGGACTGCGGGCCGTGTCCCGGGTCTTCAGTCTGCTCCTGGCCGCCCTGGCAGTTAATATGGTCATCCGCGGGCTCGAAATGATAGGCGTCCTGCCGGTGGCGACGGTCTAAAAATCCGGCTGTAAGCCCAATCGTCGGCCAGCTTTGAAAATTTTTTGTCCCAAACGCTTGACAATCGTAATAGCTTGGGCTATCGTATATTTAAATTTACGAAGGAGGTTGTCTGATGGAAGGTTATTGCATGAAATGCCGCACTAAGAGAGTCATGAAGAGCGCCAAGGCTATCACCATGAAGAACGGCCGCCCGGCCACACAGGGCGTCTGTCCGGTCTGCGGCACCAAGATGTTCAAGATCGGCAAGGCTTAAATCAACTCCGGTTTCATTGCCCGATAACGGACCGAGCGCTTTGTCGCCCGGTCCGTGTTTTTTTAAAACGGCCTTAGTTTTCGATTGAGACCCTTGACAGCCTAAGTGGGCGCTAATATAATCCAGCCGATGACTGAACATTCAGTGAACGCCTCGACGCCTCGGCGCCCTACCTGGCGCGACGAGAAGGCTGAGGAACGTCGAGCGCAGCTGATTGACACGGCGCTCGAGGTCTTCGCCCGCAAGGGTTTCGACAAAACCAGCGTTCGGGAATTGGCCGCCGCCGCCGGCGTCGCCCAAGGCCTCATGTACCACTACTTCAAGAGCAAGGACAAACTGCTCGAAGCCGTGGTCGAGCGCCACAGCTTTCTACCACAGCTAAAAACCTTGCTTGCCACCTTGCACAATGAGCCTGCTACGAGCGTTCTCAAGGTGGTGGGCAGGCAGTTCTACGACCTCCTGGGTCAAAAAGAAAGCCTCATGAACATCTTCTTTCATGAGACCCAGAGCCACCCTATCGTGCCGCGGATCTGGCGCAGTATCCTGAACCAGGGCGTCAGCCTTTTTCAGAGTTACCTCGACGACCGGGTCAAGGTCGGCGAGTTGAAAGTCCATAACACCGACGTTTCGGCGCGCACCCTGGCCTACACCATCGTCCTGCTGCGCGGCACCGCGGCGGCCTTCCCCAACCGGACACGGTCGGAGGAGTTCATCAACCTGATGGTGGACAATATTTTAGGCGGCATCGCCGCCCCTTCCACCTAATTCCTGTTCCGGGCATTACGTTACGATTCTCGAATAAATCCTTGACTTCGATCGTTATCAGCGATAAAATTAACTGAACAATCAATAATAAATCTATGAAACAAAAGACGGATGGCAGACTGCAAAAGGGCGAAGCGAGGCGTAAACACCTCATCGAAACGGCGCTTAAGGTTTTCGCCGAGCGTGGCTTTGGCGGCGCCACCATCAAGGACCTCGGCACCGCCGCCGGGATGTCCCCTGCTTTGCTTTACCACTACTTCAGGAGCAAAGAGGAACTGCTCCAGGCGGTCGTCGAGCATTACAGCTTCGTCAGCGATGTCCGGCGGTTGATCGAATCCAACGAGTCGATGCCGGTTGAACTTTTCCTGAAGAAACTAGCCCGTCATTTTTACGACCTTATCGGCGAACGTCTCGACCTGGTGCGGATCTTCCTCAAAGAAGGCGCTTCCAACGAGACGGTGGCGGCCGCCTGGCGGGGGCTATTACAGCAGGGCTTCCCCGTGCTCAAAGAGTATTTCGACCGGCAGGTGACTCTCGGCAAGCTGAAACCGCACCATACCGAGGTCACGGTCCGCGCCCTGGGCACTACCATTGTGATGCTGCGGGTTACCGAGAAGGTGTTACCGCCGCAAACCGCCGCCGGTTACGGCTTTATCGACGAATTCATCGACAACCTGCTCAACGGGATCAAACCGGTCTCAGAATGTGTTTAGGAGGGCTGAATGAAAATCGGCAAACCGCAGGGTTTCGGCATTTTCACCTTGGGGCTCATTTTTCTCACCGGCGCCATCCTGGTTTTCATCTCAGTACCGACCTGGGGCCAATTTATCCATGACTACCCCTCGACTATCGACGCTTCCCAGTTGCCCGCCCAGACCCAACCACTGGCCGGCGGCATCAAAGCAGTGTTCGGCCCGCTATTAGAGCAGGTGGGTGGGTACATGCGCGTGGCGGGGTATTTCGGCGGGTCGCTGCTCACCGTCATTTCCTGCGCCATGATGGGCGCCGGGCTTACCATCATTAAGCACAGCCGCGAGTCCTGATACCGGG
>CAZGRY010000093.1:0-5621 GCA_964528105.1 uncultured Dehalogenimonas sp. | reverse complement strand
ACAACGAAGCCCGCATCAAGGAACTCCGCATCCCCGAACTCCTGCGCGAGGTCGGCAAGATAAAGGGCGGCACCGTCGCCGTAGACCTGGGCGCCGGCACCGGCACCTTTTCTTTACGGCTGGCTCCTTTACTCGGTACCAAAGGTAAGGTCTACGCCGTGGATGACAGCGCCGACATGCTGGGCATCCTCAAATCCCGCAACCCTCCCCCCAATCTAAACTGGGTCAAAGCCGATTTCACCAATACCGGCCTCGAGAGCGGCATTGCCAGTTTCTGCCTGGCGGCTTTCATCCTGCATGAGACGAAAGAAAAACAAAAACTACTTGATGAGGCGTACCGGCTGCTGAAACCGGGCGGGCGATTACTAGCGTTGGAGTGGCGGGCGGAGTTCGATTCTCCCGGCCCACCGCAGAAGATCCGGGTGACGCCGGAAGAGATGAAAGCCATGTTCGTCGCAGCCGGTTTCAAGGATTTCACCGACGCCGTTTGGACTGAAAAGCACTACTACGGCATTGCTACCAAGTAGTTTGAGCTTGGAATTTCGTATTTCGGATTTATTTAGGATTTAGAGCTTAGTGCTTAGAAATTAACCCCCTGGCGGGTGCACGACGAGGACCGGCAGCGTGCCGTACTGCACGATCTTCTCAGTGACGGAGCCGAACACCCAGCGGGTCAGGCCGGACAGGCCGTGGGTGGACATAGCGATGAGGTCTATCTGGTTGTCGTTGGCGTATTTCATCAGCATCTCGGCGGCGGGACCGGTCTTGACCACCGTTGACACGGCGACGCCTTTGTCGCGGAATAACTGGGCGCGCTTGTCCAGGAATTTGTGCGCCTCGGCCTCGATTTCGGCATCGTCGATGGGTAAAGTGTAGGCGCCCATGCCGTCGATCGATGGCAGGTAGCGCACCGGCTCCACCACCTGGATGAGCACCACCTCGGCGCCGAAGGCCGGGGCTATGGCGTTCACCACATCGATAGCTGCCAGGCCAATCCCGGAGCCGTCCAGCGGCATCAGGATTTTCTTGACCAGGGGTTCTTGTTCCGGCGGCGGCGATTTTATCAGTAGTACCGGCTTCTGGGTCGCGGTCAGTATCTTGTTGGCCACCTTGCCGATGAGAACTGCGCCGCGGCCGGAAGCGCCGTGGGCGGACAGAATGACCAGGTCAACCATGTGCTCCTGGATGAATTTCAGGATCTCGTCCGCGGCTTTGCCGGTCTGCACGCGGGTCTGCCAGGCTGGCAGCTTCGGGTATTTCGCCTTGAGCCGCTCGTCGAGGTGGCGCAGGTAATTGAGGTAGAGGTTGGCGGTATCGGCGGCGCCGGCTTCATCTACCGCGAGAAAATCTATCTGTGCGCCCAGCTTTTTAGCCAGGGCCATGCCGTAGGGCAGGGTTATTTCGGCCTCGGCGGAACCGTCCAGCGGAATCACGATCTCTTTGATCATCCGGATTTACCTGCCTTCAACGAACTTATCTGGCGCCGTAGTTAGATGTCCTTAGTATAGCATCGTCGGCCTCGGTGGTGGCAACATACCAAAATTCCAAGATGCAAGCTTGTCCTGAGCGAAGCCGAAGGAATACAATAGCCAAACAGATTTGTTATCGAGGTAAATGTGGTTGAGGAAGCTTTGACGTGTTTTTGCTGCGGTGTGTGTTGCTCCAAGTACCAGGTACAGATGACGATCGATGAAGCCCACAAAATCGCTAACAAGCTGCGTATAGAATGGGACACGTTCGAGGAAGATTATATCGATAATTCCTGGCCGGGAGTGAGGACGGTGCTCCTGCAGCACCGCGGCGGGCACTGCATTTTCCTCGAGCCGCAGCCGGACGGCAAGGTCTTTTTCTGCCGCGTCCATAAATTCAAACCGCAGTCTTGCATCCAGTGGAACGCCGACCTGAACAAGAGAGATTGCCAGGAGGGGCTGGCCAAATTCTGGAACCTTGCGGTTGACGCCGAAGGACAGATCGCCGGAGCGGCGGGAGATGTCGCGGCTTTGAACGAGTTGCTGGGAAAACTGAGTCCTATGTAAGTTAGGATTAGCTGGCGGCAGGGGAGGACAATGGCCGTTCTCTGCCCGGTCATTTGGGCTTTTGATGAACGTGGAGGAAAGACTAAATAATCTTTCTGCGGTAACGTTCCCAACAGGCGGATATTTGGTAACAAAAAGAAGCCCCCTCGGTCGAGGGGGCTTCTTTGATAGCCGGAGTTCGAGTCTAGAATGCTGCCTTGCGCCGGATCAGGAGATAAACCACGCCGCCGATGATGACGATAGCGAAGAAGGCGATGGTGACCCAAGCCCAGACCGGGATGTCGGACAGGGAGAAACCGACGGTGAAGGTGCTGGCCGCTGAAGGCGCACTCACGTTGCCGGCGCCGTCGGTAGCGGTGACGCGCCAATAATACGGAGCGTCCTTGGAAACGGTTTCCAGCTTCTCTGCCTCGGTCATGGCATAGCTGGTGGTGGTCAGGCCGTTCTTGGTGAGCACCAGTGTGGAGAAATTGGCATCGGAAGCGACTTCAAGTTTGTAGGTTACCGGTGCCGAGGGATCGGTGACGGCGCCCCATTCGAAGGTGATGGGCTGCTTCGCCTTGGTTTCGGTCGCTGGAGAGGTCAACGATGGAGCGGCCGGGGCTTGTGTCTCGATAAACAGGTCAAACTCGCGGGTGGTCAGGCCGTCGCTGACGTTGACCTTATAGGTACCGCCGGCCTTGACCGGGACCTTGAACGTGGCCGAGAAACCGCCGGAGGTGCTGGAGGTAGCCGAGGCAATACTACTGTTGTCCAGCTTGATCGTGATAGTAGCGGCGGGCTTGAAGCCGTCGCCGGTGATGGTGATATCTTGGCCGATATTGGCCGCTGTCGCGGATGTGGTGACGGGGGAGATACCGGAGGTGATGGCGGTACTAAAGGAGGCGATTGCGGCGTTGCCGACGCCATCGGTGGCGGAGATTGTGTGCGCGCCCTCAACGAGCCCTGGTATCGTGACCTGGACGTTGAATGTACCGTTGGCGGCGATCTGGATAGTGGCAGGAGCGGTTGGCAATAGAGTGTTGTCGATGGTTACAGTCAATTGACCGTTTGGAGAGAAGCCAGTTCCGGATACGCTAACCGTGTCCCCGGTTTTACCGCTGGTAGCGCTGGGGCTGATCTTGGCGGCAATGGTGAAGGTCGCGTCACCGAAGACAACGGTATCGGAGGTTACCTTAGCCCTGATGGTATGCGGGCCGGCGGCGACCGTGGGGATGACGACGCCGGTCTTGCTGAAACTGCCGACGCTGGTGGTGGTGATGGAGGTGACTCCGATAAACGCCGTCCCGTCAAATTCGAAATCGACCGAAGAGGTAGCGTTGAAGCCGGTACCGGTGATAGTGATGGTGGCGCCGACCTGGCCAGAGCTGGGGGTCAGGGTTATCCTTGACTGGTTGATAGTGAAATTACGGCTGGCGCTGATGGTAGGCGAGGTATTGTCCCTGAGGATAATGCTGTGGGTGCCGCGGGCCGCCGTTGGGATGGTGATGGTGGTGGCGGGTAAAACGCCTGCGGTGCTGGTGGTGACGGTGGTCAAGGCGGTGGTTGATTCGCTGTCGAAGAAGATGCTGACCGAGGCGAAGGAGGTGAAACCGTCACCATTAATGATTAAAGAATCGCCGACACCACCGGTATCAGCGGAGAAGGTGGTGATCCTGGGAGTCACGGCCAGTAGGGTGGTGGCGAAATTGGTGGTGGTCACCGTCTCCCGGGCGGTGAGGGTGTAGGTATATCGGGCTATCTGCGGCATGATGAATAATGCGGAGAATGTGCCGTTGGCGTCGGTATTCCCGGTGACGACCGGTGAAGTCAGGCTACCGAACGTGACATTCAAGGCGACACTCGCTCCAAAGCCGGTGCATGAGACATTGATCAAGGTTCCGGCGGGGGCGGCGGCAGGTCCTACGGTGACGGCTGGTACCACAGTAAATGTTCCAGCAAACACCGGTGCGTCCGCAGAACTGTCGTCAATAGTGACGTTATAAACGCCTCTCGGCAAATACGGGACTACGAAGCTGGCGCCGAGAGCCCCGCCGGCGGGAACCGACCCTGAATAGACGACCGTCGTTCCGAATAGCACCTGATATGCGCCGACGGCGAACGTATTCCCTGCGATGCTGACCTGTGTCATGGTCGGCGACCCGGTTGCGGGGGTGGCATTTTGGGTAATAACTCCCACCGCCGAAACTGGTGCAGACACAATCCCTACACCAAGCAAAGCAAGAACCAGCATTATGGGGAAGGCACGCAACATTGCTTTTAATTTCATCTTAGCCTCGATTATCCTCCTGAAATATAACTTACGTTGAGTCGGTATTATAACACAGCTTTAACGCCGTGTATCCATTTTTGTGTTAAATATTACGATGGTACCTGCTGATACTTACCTCGTTATAACGCTGCCGCCCCGCCGCGGATAGGGACGTTCCTAAAATATATTTTTTCTGCGACTGACCAAAAACGACACGAAACGCTTGACAGAACGCAGAACGCTCGTGCTATCATACTAGCGCATCGGCCGGGACGCCACCGCCCGGTAATCCCAACAAAAATCTGACCTGCCCGGACGTTGCGGGAAAATAGAACAAATGAGCTTTTATTATCACGACATTGACGCAGATGAGGTTGACTTCGATGACGGTCCGGTGGACGTCGCCGCCCTCGAAGCGAACTCTTGCGATGACCCGCTGCCGGAATATGCCCGGTACCGGGACGAGGGCTGCGGGCTGTCGGATTCTTGCCTCAACTGCCCCTTTCCCCGCTGCATCTACGAGGTTCCGGGCGGCATGCGGCGCTACCAGGACGATAAAAAAGCCAGGGAGATCGTCTTTCAGCACGGCCGGGGGTTGACGCCCAAGCAGATCGTGCGGTTGCTGGGCGAAAGCCTGCGCACGGTGCAGCGGGTGATTCGGGAATTCAAACGCAACACGAATATCGAAATAGAAAATGAGAGGGAGATCTGGGATGGATAATTTTGATTTAGCCACTATTACCGGTGACAGGCGCCGCCGATACCGTGAAATGCTTGATTTCTACCACGGGCGGCAGTGGCCGCTCCTCCGCCGCGAGGAAAAGCGCCTGACCTTCAACTACGCCGCGGCGGTGGTGGACAAGCTGACCGCCTACCTGATGAACGGACTTTCTGTCCGCGCCGTCGCCCTCGATGGATCGGCCGAGGCTAAAGCCCGGGCTGCCAGGGCACAGCATCTTCTCGATAAGAGCTGCAATGCCAACAACCTCGGTCGCCTGGACTATGAGACCGAGATAGATGCCGCGGTCCTTGGCGACGGCTGCTACCGTCTAGGCTGGGACGCCGCGGCCGGAGCTGTCCGCGTCACTTCCCCCGACGTGGCCGGCATCGGCGTCGATTATGCCATGGACGGGGTGACCGTCGAGAAAGTCACCCTGGAGTACACCGTCTTTAAAGCCGTGGCGTTGCAAGCCTGGGGCTTCAATTCTCCCAACCGCGATGTGTACGTCGTCGAAACCTGGACCGCCGACGCCTTCGAGGTCGCCTGCGGCGGTGAAATCGTCGCCAGCGGGGACAATCCCTACGGCGTCATCCCTTTTATCGTCTTCCCCAAC
>CAZGRY010000092.1:0-5621 GCA_964528105.1 uncultured Dehalogenimonas sp. | reverse complement strand
ACATGCAGGTCCTGAGCGAGGATTTTCTATCCCGTTACGAAAATCGCGTTATCAACATCCATCACTCGTTCCTGCCAGCCTTCGAGGGCGCCAAGCCCTACCACCAGGCTTTCGAGCGGGGGGTTAAAATCATAGGCGCCACGGCGCATTTTGCCACCGTCAACCTGGATAAGGGCCCGATCATCCACCAGGCGACGCTGCCGATCTCTCACCAGGACACCGTGGACGACCTCATCACCAAGGGCCGCGACATCGAGAAGCGGGTACTTTCCGACGGCGTGAAGCTCTACATAGCTAACCGAGTCTTCGTCCACGGCCACCGGACGATTATCCTTTAACTAACTGATCCAAAGCCGTTCGAGGTGAGCCTGTCGAACCATGGACTGGCTCAAGTGTATCGTTATTTTCCCGCTGCCCTCTCCAATGCAGCAATGTCGATCTTCTTCATGTGGAAGAAGACCTGCATTACCCTTTCCCGCTTTACCGGGTCGGGGTCCTGAAGAATCTCGTTCATCCCGCTGGGAACGATCTGCCAGGACACGCCGAATTTGTCCTTCAGCCAGCCGCAGGGCTGTTCCTCGCCGCCTTCGGTAAGCTTCTGCCAGTAGCGGTCGATCTCCGCCTGGTCTTTGCATTCGACCATCAACGAGGTAGCCTCGGTGAAGGTGAATTGGTGCGGATACGCAGAATCCATGGCCGCAAACCGCTGGTTCTCGATCATGAAATCGGCAAACATGAGTGTTCCTTCTTTGTCAGGCGCCTGGTCTTTGCCGTAGCGAGCGGTAGCCCCTCGTTTCGAATTCTTATAAATGGATGTGTAAAAATCGATTGCTTCCTCCGCCCGGCCGGCAACACCGCCCACAAACAACAGTGACGGCATGATGAACGGCCGTTCCTCACCTTCGGGATCCGAAAAGATGAGTTGCCAGGAAACCCCGTATTTATCCTGGATCCAGCCGTAACGTTCGCTGAACGGATATTTGTCTAGCGGCATCAGCGCCGTGCCGCCCGCCGCTAGTTTCTCCCACATGGCGTCGATATGCTCCCGGGCCTTTTTGTCTCGTGACGGATCGAAATTCAGGAAAAACGACACTGCTGGGGTGAACTTGAAAAGTGGGCCGCCGTTCAGGGCGATGAACTTGAATCCTTCCAATTCGAATTCGACTGTCATCACCGAGCCTTCCGGCCTGCCGGAGACATTGGCTCCTTCGGCACCGTAACGGGCGACGAATCCTGTTTTGGAATTGTCGAAAATCGAAGTGTAAAACTTGACCGCTTCCTCGGCCTGGGTGTCGAACCAGAGGTTGGGAGTAATTTTCTGCATGTGTTCCTCTACATCATCTGTTTGGCGCTGTACTGAAACATCCAGGTGAAGCCGTATTTATCGGTGAGTTCGCCGTAAGTGCCGAAGAATTCTTCCTTGAGCGGGCGCGTCACCTTACCACCGGCCGACAACTTCGAAAACAAATGCTTAAGTTCCGCAGCGCTGTCGCCGATCAGGCACAGCGATACTCTGTTGCCGTGCCTGACGGTTCCCTCAGGAGCATCTGCAGCCATGAAATGAATGCCGTCGCTCTTGAGATACGAGTGCATGATCATGCTGCGCATTTCGGCCGGCGTTTGGGCCCCCATCGGAGATTCGCCGTAGGTCATCGGTTTAAACTCGCCTCCAAGGCAGCTTTTATAGAACTCCATTGCTTCTTTGCAGTTGCCGTTGAACGTCAAATACGCACTCAAATTGGCCATCTCGTTTCCTTTCAATCGACTCTTGCGTTAGCTCTATTTTTTCATCTCCCAGGGTGACATCACCTGGAAATAGTTACCGTCCGGATCGGCAAAAGTACCAATCCAGGCACCTTCCATCTCGTAAAGCGCCTTAACCACCGTAGCCCCCAAGCCCTTGATCCGCTCGTATTCCTTCTTGACGTCTTTGGATTCGAAATTGAGAATGATTCTCTGAGGCTCCTTGGCCTTGCCCTTCACCTCTGAATGCTCGCCTATGGTCAGGCTACCCGTTCTTGCCTTCCAGCCGTACCAGCCGTCCTCGGTCCAATCGGGCTTACCCAGGACCTTCTCGTAAAAAGCGGCCAGCACCTTGGGCTGCGAGGAACCGATCATGATGGAATTCATTTGCAACATTTGGCAACCTCTCCTCGATAGTTTATTCCGGTATTTCGTTGGTGAGGTTGGCATCATGCTTCGACGATGACCTTGAAGCCGCCGTAAGCCATGCGCTTCATGTCAAAGGGCATGGGCTGGTCTTTATTTTCAGGCTTGTTCATCTCCACGTCCATTTCCTTATATACCTTAGCGTTGACCTCGTCGCGGTGCTGCCGGGACTTGAACACGATGAACGAAAAGATGACCGTTTCACCGGGCTTGGTACCGGCCAGCATGGGAAAAGTGAGCCCCTCCTGACCTTCAGGAATGCCTTCAGGAGTTTTTGGCTTGAGGTCCTCGCCGACGCTCTCGATATATTCAAGCGCACCGTACTTCATCCACATCTTGCCCGCTCCCTCCGCCATCTCGCGGTAGCCTTCCACGTTCTTCTCCTGAACCACTCCGACAAACCCATCGACGTACTTCATTGCTCATCCCTCCAAATATTTTTAACGATGGTCGTAAAAAGACCTCGCCATTCGCCGAGGTCTTAAGCCTGTTGGATGACCGCTTCCCGCTAACGGGAGCCCAGGTAACAGTGCCAGTCGAGGGACTGTTCCGGCCCCACCTCCGCGTTGCGGCCTAACAGTCCCGGGAGCGGCATCTGAAACCCGCCGACTATCGGCAGCGCCAAGGTTGTTTTCAGTTCAGGCGAGCACAATTGAAGAACCGGAGGTTGGGTTGCCTTTGGCAATAATCCAACTACGGGTGAACTTTCCTTCATCGCATCCTCAGGCATCTCCTTAACTGTATACCCACAGCCGCGCAATTGGAATAGGTAGTTTTACGTATTTTTGGTCAGGTGAAAACTACAAGGGGAAAAGGCGTCACCGCAGTAGCGTTACCGCTTCGGCCGGAACCTCATCGCCGACCAGGTATCGTCGATGGAGACCATGGCCACTCCTGCCAGACCGAATTTGCCCATCTCAGCCCACAGGATATCTCGATTGAGATCGGTCTTGACCTTTGAACCCCCCTTGGGGTAGCACAGCCACAACAGGCCGTCGGGTTTTAGCGCCCTGATCATATTCGGCGCCAACGGTAGGAGGGCGGTCTTATCAGTGACGAACGCCTGAATGAAATCGAGGCTTGATTTATTAGACAGATCGCCGATGACCGGGATACCGAGTCGTTCGAGATATCCCGGCGGCGCGTTCAGCACCGCGGCTTTGTGCTTGGGTTTAAAGAACCGTTTGTTAACCAGGGCATCATCCATGAGGTCGCCTTAATACCGTTCTGACCTTGCGTCAAATAATCGCATTACCCATCTGCACCCGTCACTCGGTAGCCGACCGGTTATTTCGGCTGTCGCCTGATGGCCGAAATGAAGGCCAGTAAACCGCGCATGATTTCAATCGGTGACGGCGGGTTGCCCGGGATCTTGAAGTCTACCGGTAAGACTTTGTCGGCGGAGCCGAGCACGGCGTAGCTGTCCGTGAGCAGCCCTGTGCCACAGGCGTCGTCACCCACAGCGACCACCCAACCCGGCTGCGGCATGGCCTCATAGGTCTTGCGCGCCGCCTCGGCCATAGCCAGGGTAACCGCGCCGGTAATGACGATGACGTCGGCGTGCCGCGGCGAGGCGACGAAGCTGATGCCGAAGCGTTCGACGTCATAATGAGGTGTACTCAGGTTGTTGAGTTCGATTTCCACGGCGTTGTCTGAGCCCGAATCGACTTCGCGGATGGCCAGGCTGCGGCCGAAGATCCGGTCGATCTGGTTTTTTAGCTCCAGCCCGACCTTCTCGAATTCCTCGTCGCGGAAGGTGACCGCGGCCGCGCGTTTCGGCGATAGAATGGCATCTACGATCATTTTGGTGCTCATAAATCGTTGCCTGCATAGGACAGATTCAGACTTTTATTGATCAGCGGGAAGTCAGGCACAATATTGCCGATGACGGCGTGCTGGATGGACAGCCAGTTGCAGAAAGACGCGGTGCGCACTTTCCACCGGTCGATGCGGCCGTCCTTAAGATTGACCCACATCATGTTTTGGCCCCGGGCCGCCTCGACAATGGCGACACCGTGGCCACCCCCGGTCGGACAATCGACGAATACCGGCCCTGTTTCCCCGAGGTTAATGGCGTCACGGATGATCCGCAGCGAGTCTTCGATCTCTCCCGCCTTGACCTGGAAGCGCCCCAGCACATCGCCGGTCTCTGCCGTCTGCAACTCGGGTTTGAGTTCGGCGTACAGCCCGTAAGGGTGGTCGAGCCGGGTGTCGATAGCTGCCCCTGAGGCGCGGGCGGTCGGACCGGTAAGATTTAGCGGCGCAATCAGAGAGGGCTGGATGATGCCGGTCGTCTCCAGCCGGTCTATCGCCCAAGCCGAATCATAGACACCGTCGAGCGCCGCGTTGAAACGGCCGGTAAAACACTCGGTGTACTCGTGCAGGTCTTCTAAATGCGCCTGCAACATATCCATAGAGCAACCGCCCGGCACGATAAAGCCCTTCAGGAAGCGCGAGCCGGTCAGCTCATAGTTCCAGCGCAGGATCTCCTCACGAAGGACGAAAAACGGCGCCGCCCCGACAGGGAAGGCTACGTCGACCGACATACCGGCCAGGTCTCCCAAGTGGGAGTAGATGCGCTCCAATTCGAGGACTACCGTCCGCAGTTCGAGTGCCCGCCGTGGAATGTTAACTCCGGCGATGCGCTCGACTGCCAGGCTGAAGGCCAGGGCATTAGCAGCACTCTCGTCGCCGGAGATCGTCTCGGCCAACTTTACGGCTTCTTCGATGGTTTTGCCCTCGGCCAGCTTCTCCAGGCCGCGGTGCTTCCAAAAGTGGCGGATCTCCAGGTTGAAAATGGTCTCGCCGATGACCGAAAAGCGGAAATGTCCCGGCTCGATGATACCGGCGTGCACCGGCCCCACCGGGATCTGGTAGACGCCCTCGCCGGTGATCTCTTTGAACTGATACTCCCGCTGGGGAGTGACCTCCGCCGGTTTCGGGCGTTTGCCGTCAAATGATTTCCGCAGCGGGTGGAAACCGTCGGGGTAGACCTCGTGCAGGAACAGGCGGCGGTTGTCGAACGCGCCGGAGAACTCGATGCCGAAGCCGTCCCCCACCTCGCGCTGGAAGTAGCAGGCGATGGGGTACTCCGCGGCGATGGAGATGCCCCGGTTGCTCACCAGGTGGACTTCAAGAATAAACAAATCCCTGGTGCCGCGGCGTTCGAAGCAGTAGAACAGGGTGAAGCCGTCCGCCCTGAAATCCTCGGCAGCCCACAGGCCGATGAGGACCACGTCCGGATGCTTCTTGAGGACGGCCACCGCTTCCACCAGGGCGACGACGCTGATAGCCAGGTGAGTCTCGCCGCCGGGGCCTTTGCGGCTGCGGCTGTCAAAACCCTTATGGTATAGGTGTTGTTCGACCAGCGAAGTCAGGTTTTCCATATCTTCCTAAAAGCCCAGGTCTCTTACGATGGTATCGAGCGTGTTTTCCATCCAGCCCGGCAAATA